>JAAFIR010000017.1 GCA_013297885.1 Leptospirales bacterium
CTTGGACGTATCATCGAAGATTTTATTATCGTAGGTTTGACTTTCATGATAATGAAGAATCTGTTTTGAATAACTGAAATTTTTTTTAATCTGAAAAATTTTTCTGAAATCGATAGAACTTTGAGATACGAATAGTTATTCAGATTTCGGTAAGTTTTTTCGATACAGAAAGATTATTCGAAACAAAACAAGTTTTTCAAAGCAAATAAGTCAATTATAAGCAGAAAAGTTTCTCAACAAGAGGCAATTTTTCCTAACTCTACAAAATCCCACAATACAAATATGCCTTACCAATGTACGAAAGTTTATGAATTCTACTTTTTTAGGAAAAAGCCTTCCAACAAAATTCAAATTCTGCATAACTATTTGGATTTAGTTAGGTTATTCAACACAAAAAGGTTTCCCTTTACAATTTAAATTTCCCAACATGAGAGAGTAAATAGTCTAGATAAGTAACTCGAAAAATACATTGCTAATTTTTTAATATAAAATCATTTTCACAATACAAAAGCAAAAGAAATCGAAACGGTGTCAAAAAATTTTTTATAAAATTTTTTGACAAAAGTTGAGAGTTCGCTTTTTTTGGGAATCATTTCTATTAGTTTTGCATAACTATCTATTTTCCCATAAAAATTTGCCCAAAAACATTTAAAAAATGACTTTTCTTTTTAAACTATCATAAATATTTTTGAATCTAATAATTAAGGAAGTATTTTTTGGCATGCTTATAGAACATAAATTAGATAACACTCAAATTACAGAAGACGAAAAAAAACATAAAGTAAAAACCAAATCAGATGTTATTTTGGTAGGTTCAGGAATTATGAGTGCTACACTTGGGATTTTTTTAAAAGAACTTGAACCAGAATTAACAATCACAATACTAGAGCGACTTCCAGATGCAGCCCAAGAAAGCACAAATGCTTGGAACAATGCAGGAACTGGTCATTCAGCTTTTTGTGAATTAAATTATACTCCCATGAAAGATGGAGTTGTAGATGCAAAAAAAGCTGTTGGAATTGCTGCTTCTTATGAAATTTCCAAAGAGTTTTGGGCATATTTGGTGAAAGAAAAAAATATGATTAATCCAACTGACTTTATTCACAAAGTTCCACATTTTAGTTTTGTTTGGGGACAAGAAAATGTTGTCTATCTCAAAAAGAGATTTGAAGCATTAACTGAAAATCCTCTTTTTTTTGGAATGGAATATACTGAGGATAGAGCTATCATTAATCAATGGATGCCACTAGTAATGAAAGGCAGAGATTTTAAAGTTCCTGTTGCAGCAACAAAAATGGCAATTGGAACAGATGTGGACTTTGGTGCATTATCTAGAGCTATGTTAAAATATTTATCCAAGCAAGATGGAGTGACAGTAAAATTTAACGAAGATGTTAAAGACCTTGAAAGAGAAAAAGATGGCTTATGGAATTTAACTTCTACAAATGAACTCACTCATGAAAAAGAACACCACGAAGCAAGTTTTGTTTTTATTGGAGCTGGTGGAGGTTCACTTCCATTATTAGAAAAATCAGATATACCTGAAGCACAAGGATTTGGAGGTTTTCCAGTTAGTGGTCAATGGCTTCGTTGTACAAATCAAGAAATCATTGAGCAACATGCTGCAAAAGTTTATGGCAAAGCTTCAGTTGGTTCTCCACCAATGTCAGTTCCACATCTTGACACAAGGGTCATAAATGGAAAAAAAGAATTATTATTTGGACCATTTGCAGGATTTACCACAAAGTTTTTAAAAAAAGGATCCTATTTTGATCTCGTTAAATCTTTGGAGTTCACAAATATTTTTCCAATGCTCTCAGCAGGAATGCACAATTTTCCACTCACAAAATATTTAATTCAACAAGCAATGCAATCTCATTCAGATAGAATGAAATCACTAAAAGAATATTTTCCAACTGCAAGAAGTAAAGATTGGAAATTGGAAATTGCAGGAAAACGTGTTCAAGTAATTAAAAAAGATGAAGAAGAAGGTGGCAAACTAGAATTTGGAACAGAAGTTGTGTTTGCAAAAGATGGTTCTCTTTCTGCTTTACTTGGTGCTTCTCCAGGTGCATCTACTTCGGTTTCAATTATGCTGGAAGTGATGCTTGATTGTTTTAAAAGAAAAACAAATTCTCCAGAATGGCAAGAAAAATTAAAACAAATGATTCCATCTTATCATGAAGATTTAGCACATGATGAAAAACTGATTATAAAAAGTAGAAAATACACTTCTGAAGTTTTGAATTTGAAATAGTCTTATTTTATTTTCTTAGGGATTGTAGAATCATAGGATGGGCAAATTTTTTTGTGCGACTAACATTTTAGAAGTTAATGTTTATATGTAATCTGAAACAAAAAAATTTGGCTTTTAGTTACTTCTTTTTATTAATTTGGCAGTAAAAAAAAATCAAAAATCTTGTAAAATTTAAAAGGTTTTTAAATAGATTATCTAAATGTATAATTTATTCAAACTCGAAGAAAACATCAAGTCACAAAAAACTAAAAAAATAAAATTCAAAAATTATGAATATTAAGTGGATTTTTTATTTAACACAACACATAACATTATTTATATAAAAATCATGTAAATAGATTGATTAGTATGCCAGCTAGCCAAATGGTTTTTACTTTTCAGAGTAGAGTTTAAGTGTCTTGTGTATTTAACAATTTGAGGATGAGAGTCCACTATGGATGATGATTGTTCCAACGACAACCAAAGAGCTTTAGCGATTTCCTTTTAATATTTTACAAAAATGTATTTTCTTTTTTTTCTAATTTATTTATTTCACTAAAGTTAACTGCTTTACAAAAAAAAAGTATTCAATTCTAGCGATAAAGAAGGTCTCTCTAAAATTCCACTTGAGAGTAAGAATGCAAGGCTTGCTCAAAATGCTTTGTATAAAGAACACTTTCAACAAGTTGAATCGATTATCAACCAAGGGATTTTTCCTGAACCAAAAACTAGAGAAGATGTAGCAAAAAGAATTGATTCAATCACAAAAGAAATTTTGGAAAAAGTGGATATGAATGCAAATAAAGCTCGTTTTTGGGCGATAAATCAGTTAAGTAATTTTCTAAGTGAGAATGAAATTTTGAGAGCTAGAAAAGCTGGGCGGGTTTATTACTATTGGCGTAATAATGGTGCACGGACTAGACCCACACACCTTGAAAATTTTGGAAAAGTTTTTTCGATCGATGCTGATGCGTTAAATTTGTCAAAGACGGGTACAAGGCATCCAATACAGGATTATCGTTGTGACTGCTCAATGGAATGGCTCTCAGAAAGAGACATTGAACAAGAGAGTAAAAAAGGTAAACTTCCCGGTCAAAAAGCAAATCCGGTAAAATCAGTTGAGCAAGTGGCGAATAGCTATGGGTTATTTGATCGAGTAGTTGAAGCTGTTAAAAATTTTGTTAAACCGATTTTTCAAAGTGCAGGAAAAGATAAGTGGATTAATGGAACTGCTGAAGAAATCGCCAGAGCAAATAAAAAGATTAAAATTTTGAAAGAAGCAAATGAAACTTTAGAAAAACAAGAATATTATATTTCGAATTTAGCGGTCGAGTTTGCAATTATAAAAATGGCTGATGGCAAGTATGAGTATGTTGTGGGAGGAAAGAACTATGTGAATGTTTCTGAATTAAATGGTCAACTTGCAGAGCAATATTTAGCCATAATCATCCCTCTGGTGCTTTGAATAGTTTTTTGGATGTAATAGCATTAATTGAAGAAGGTTTAAAAGATGTTAGATTAGTAACAAAGGAAGTTGTTTATGTTTTATCAAATACTAAAAATAAAGTTTATAAATCTGATTGGCTTGAAGAAAAATTCAAGGAATCATACAGTGATGCAAAAAAAAATCTTGACTTGAAAAATAAATCTAATAATTCTAAGATTACTCTGATAGACATTCAGAATAAAGAATGGAAATTTTTGAACAACTGACAGGATTCTTTTTTAAAAGGAAAAAAAATGATAATAGATGATTCAACAGTTGCGGAATTACATAATGGAACTGGTAATGACTGCTTGTCTTGCGAACATTCTACAGACATTAGAGAATGTAAAGCGTTTGATTTTATTCCTTCAGAAATTTGGCTTGGTAAATTCAAACACAACAAACCTTATCCAAATGACAATGGAATTCAATTCGAGGCAATTAAACACCATTAACCAAACCCCTATTTGGTAACGTCCTCCCTGTCGTTACAAACCCCATAGAAAAATTAAACAAAAACAAACAGACTAATTCGACTAAATAGAATCTGTTTTTTTCTGAACTCATGGTATTCTGTTTTTAATGAGTGATGAGTTACGTTTCGACCAAGGACAAATTGAATTAGTTTCTGAGGATGGATTTCTTAGAGCAAAAGTATTTTTGACAAAGCCCGGAGTTTATCCTTATCTACTTTCCAATGGCACAATCTCTAATGAAGCAAAACTTGGAGAAGACTTGTTCTCTTCGTTTGTTCTTGATTCTGCTAAAGGAGTTCCATCAACTGAAGATCATCCAAGTCAAGGACTTGTGAAACCAATTTTTTCTTTATGAATTGGAAGAAAACTTGCTTTGCAAAAAAAACTGTTAAAGATATTCAAAAATAGATTTTGGATGATATTGGAACAAAATTGCACTACATGAGAAGTCAAGCTTTCTATTTTACTTAATTTTCTGAGGGGAAATCTGTAAGAAAGAAAAAAAATAGATTTACCCTCTTAGGCTTATCCCACCTTAAATTATATTAAGATTAAAATCTTTAAAAAGTTTTTCAGAAATTCAAATTTTTGAACAGAGTTCAATAAATTATATTTTTTTTTAAAACTTAATCTAGTTTAACGAAGCTAATTTTAATCTTATTTTTGATTTGACTATCAAATAGAATCTCCTTTAAAGTAAATCTATATTTCAAATCAAATTAAAGTCAGATTAGTGATAAAAATACTTTATATTTGAAAACGACAATTTAAAATTTATACGAGGTTTATAAAATGAATAAATTGATTTTAATATTTTTAATTCTATTTTCAGAATTTTGTACTTTTCCTAAAGAAAATACAAATGAAAAAAATTTTATTTCATTACTTCTTGTTAGGAGTTCAATACTTCCATCTAGTGGGAGTGGTAACAACTTTGATCAATTCACTCCAAACCAAGCAAATTGGAATACATTTCTTACAAAAATTACTGCAGCTGGTCTCAATGGACATGATCCAGATTCTATTACTTGGATTAGCAAATCCACTTGGGATAACGCAAGATGGGATGGTAAAACAATTTATGATCCAACTAAAATGACAAGAGCTGAATTTGAAACAGCAATTTGTCCAAATGCAGGTGATACTATTCGTGGAATTAGAGAAGTTTTTTATAGAACGAATCCATTTAGAGATAACAAAAATCCAACAAAAGCTGAAGTTGATGAATGGCATAGAATTGCTCTCAATCATGTTCGAGCATTAGTTGGTTATACAACAGCCGATAGACTCGTTCAAAAAGATCATTGTATGTTTAAAAGAGCTTTATGGGGAGATGAAAGACAGAACACTAGAATGTGGGATGCAAAATATCCAGGAACTGATGGCTCTGCTGCCGGTCCTTGTGTCGGTGGAACAAATGCACATTGTGGAGCAAGTTTTATTCCATCAGCAACAGATCAAGCTCCCTATTTTATTGGAACTCCTCAAACTTGTGTTGCAGGTCAAGGTTCGGAAGGAATAACTTCTGCACCCAAATCAAACATTCCATGGTCGATCAAATGGTCGCGAGGATTTTGTGGATTTCTTGGTGGTGAAGGTTTTTGGGGGGGACATGTTGGACCTTTTTTTCATAGAGAAAAATTTGGATTTAATTTTTGGGACGCTGAACAAAGTAATAATAATAGCAATGCAGTGTTAAGAGCAAAATGGACTGGTAAACGTATGCCGAGTCTTTATAATGATCCTGCTATAGTGACAGATTCAAACAGTGAATAATATTCGGATAAGAGGAATTAAACGATGAAAACAATTTTTATTTTTTTTAGCATGATGATTTTAACAACATTCATAAATGCTAATGATCAATTTACACCTAACCAAGCAGATTGGACAACATTCCAATCAAAAGTAACTGCAGCAGGAATCACAGCACACGATCCTGATTCAGTGACATGGATTAAAAAATCAGATTGGGAAGCAGCTAAATGGGATGGCAAAACAATTTACGATCCAACCAAAATGAGCAAAGCAGATTTTTTTAAAGCAATTTGTCCAAGTGCAGATAGAGTCCGCGGAATTAGAGAAGTGTTTTACAAAACAAATCCGTTTAAGGACAACAAAAATCCAACTAAAGCAGAAATTGACGAATGGCATAGAGTTGCGATCAATCATGTTCGTGCGTTAGTTGGTTACACAACTTCAGACAGACAAATCATGAAAGACCAATGTATGTTCAAAAGAGCTTTATGGGGAGATGAAAGAAAATTTTCTACTATGTGGGATACAAAATATCCTGGCACATCTGTATCTGCGGCAGGACCATGTGGTAAATTAAACACAGATGCACATTGTGGAGCAACCTTTCTTCCATCTGCAGCTGACCAGGCTCCTTATTTTACAACAGCTCCCGAGACTTGCACAGCAACTGCTGGATCAGAAGGAGTTTTTTCTGGACCCAAATCAAACATTCCTTGGTCAATCAAATGGTCTCGAGGACTATGCAATACACTTGCTGCTGAAGGATTTTGGGGTGGACACACTGGACCTTGGTTTCACAGAGAAAAATTTGGTTTTAGTTTTTGGGATGCAGATCCAAAAAATAATGGAAGTATAGCAGTCTTAAGAGCAAAATGGACTGGAAAATTAATGCCTAGTCTTTATAAACAACCTTAAAATAAATTTGGGAGTTCCCTTTAAAGAATGAAGAATGAAAAATTTTGAATTATAAAATCTGAGTTGAATATTCTTATTCTTCATTCATTAAAGGTCGGGCTTTTCGCTACTTCTGAATCCTCGGGTTAAAACCCGAGGTAATTCAGAAACGCTACAATCCCTAACTCTCACTTCGCTGAATTGTAAAAATAGGTTTGCTATTGTAAAATTAATTTTAAAACTATCAATGTAATTGAGGTTTCAGAATGAAATTAATCTATATTGTTTTTATAATTATTATTTTAACAAATTGTAAAGAAAAAATTCCAGCATCTACAAATTCAAATTTAAAACCAAAACTAGATTTACAGGGGCATAGAGGAGCAAGAGGTTTAAAACCAGAAAATACTTTACCTGCTTTTGAATCAGCTATGAAATTTGGAATGACAACTATTGAACTAGATACAGTTGTTACAAAAGATAAAAAATTAATTATTCATCATGATACAAATTTGAATCCAGAAATTTGCCAAAAAAATAGTGGAGAGAAAATTGATGTTAAACGAATTGCTGAAGTTGAACTAGAATTTTTAAAATCATTAGATTGTGGTTCTTTAAAAAATAAAAAATTTCCAGAACAAGAAAGAATTCCAAAACTTGGTTTAAGCACACTAAATGAATTTTTTAAATTTGTAAAAGATTATGAAAAAAAGAATCAAATAAAAAAAGAATTTCAATTTAATATAGAAACTAAATTTGAAAAAGATGTTAGCCTTGAAACAGTAAATGAATTTGCAAAATTAATCGTTGAAGAAATAGAAAAAGAAAATGTTGTAAATCGTTCTACAGTTCAATCATTTGACTTAAGAGTTTTACCAATTGTAAAAAAGTTAAATCCAAATTTAAAAATTTCTGCTTTAATTCAACCTGAAGGAATCATTGACCTAGCAAATTTGAATTATTTTTTTAAAAAGTATTCTCAAGATAAATCAATCGAAAAAGCTGTAGAAGTAAAAGCAGAAATCATTTCTCCCAATTATAGATTCATTGATGAATATTTTATTAAATCAGCTAATTCTAAAAATCTATTAGTAATTCCTTGGACTATAAATGAAAAATCAGAAATGCAAAAATACATTGAACTTGGAGTAGATGGAATCATTTCAGATTATCCAAATTTATTAATTGAAGTTTATAAAGAAAGATATAAGAAGTGATTAGATAAGGTGAAATTTTATGAATCCAAAATTTTTATCACAACTATCAATCCAAGAAATTGAAAAAAATATTTCAGATTTGAATTCATATTTTAAAGGATTATATGAACTTTTAAATGAATTTCAAAATGAATTGAAATTTAAAGAAATAATAATTCTAGTTAAAAAGGCTTTAATAACAGATTTTTTAGATTCAATAACTGGAAACATCTTAGCAAGTTTTCCAACTAGCGAGGATTTAGTGCAACATCAAAATAAAAGAATTTGGGCTTCATATGAAATTCATTTAGCTTTTAGAACAGATTGATTTGTATGTAATGAAAAATCATATCTAATCTTGTGAACAAGAAATACGATTTAGAAAATAAAAAAGGAATTGCATAAGAATATGTAAGAATGGTTAAAGAATTAAAAGTAAAATTAAATAAAGATATTCATTTAATTATGACTAACTCTATTTCTCCATTTATAGTGGAAAATATAAATAAAGACAAGATTTTGGTTTATGATAGATCAAGTAAGTAATAAAGCAATCTTAATCATTGATCCACAAAAAGATTTTACTTCTGAAACCGGAGCTTATGCAAAAAGGCATTCAGGGATTTTACAAATTCTAAAAGCTAAAAAAAATATTCAAAATTTAATTGATACAACTTCTACACCTGTTATAATTATTTATTCAAACTATATTGAAAACCAATTCGAAAATAATTTATCTATTTGTATTCCGAATACAGAAGGTCATCAAATTGATCTCGAATTAAAAAAAAATTTTTATTTATTTTCGAAAACTGAACACGATGCTTTTTCTTCAGAAGAATTTAAAAAGTTTTTAATAGAAAAAAAGATTAGCTCAGTTTTTATAGGAGGATTTTTAGCTGAATATTGTGTGAAACAAACTGCAATTTCAGCAATCAATTTTGGATTAAAAGTTTCACTTATCGAAGATTGTATTGGAACAGGTGATGATGTCCAATTTAGAAAAGAAAATTTATTTGAAGAAATGAAAAATTATAATTTTTTTTCAAATCGAATATAAGCTCAATTAATAAAATTTTCTCAACACTAGCGAAAACGATCAACTCGATGTAAAAATTTTGTCCACCCTGCTTGTTTAAATCGCCAAGCCAAGCTATACAAAATTTTTACAAAAGAGGCGAGCGTGTTTTTTTTGTTTCTCGCTTTGAAGTATCGAAGTGAGAGACAAAAAAATTCGCCCAACGAAAAAGAAAAAAATCACTTTACTTTAAAATGAAAAATCTTTTTTTAAAAGATGTGTCCTATCTTGATTTATCCAAAGTTTCTAAATTAAAATTTTCATTATTTTATATTTTAATTTCTGCTTTTTTTACTTTGATTTTTTATTTAATTGAGTTAAAATTCTATCCATCGAATGAGCTAGGTTTTACAAAATCAGTTGGAATTACATTTATTTTTAGTTTTATTTATCTATTTTTAAGAATTGTTTTGATGCAAAAAGAATTTTTACTTCAAGCCCAACTTCAAATTTTATTATCATTTTTATCATTTGGATTTAATTTTTTTTTAGTTTATCTAATTACAGAAAGTTTTACGAAAAATCTTCCTTTTTTTGGGTTTTTACTTGCATACAATCTTCATATTTTAAATATAGCTATTATTACAAAGATTTTAGTAAAGAAATGATAATCAAAATTTTATTCATATTCAGTCTATTTTTCAGTTTTCCGAGTTTTGCTAGTGAAGCAGGACATGGTGAAACATTTGATTTATCTTCCGTGATAGATCACCATCTTTCAGATCATGCTGAATTCCCATTTAATATCGGCGGAAGAAAAGTATTCGAAGGCGACCCTTTATTTGATTCCACAAACCTAAATATTTTTGAAGACCATGATCTAAATAAAAAATTTCATTTTGTTGAGGGAATTGATTTACACATTACTAAACGTGTTACAATGATGTGGATTATTTCATTTTTCCTATTAATAATTTTTATCCCTGCTGCAAGACTCATTGCAAAAAATCCAATGAAAGTTCATTCCAGATTTACTGGAACTGTTGAATCTCTTTTGACATTCTTACAAAAAGATGTAATTGATCCAAACATGCACGGTCATGGTCATGGATATTATCATTACATGTTCACATTATTTTTCTTTATTTTATTTTCAAATTTATTTGGGCTCATTCCTTCTATCGGGGAATTACTTTCTACTGTTTCTGGTTCAGATCCACATCATAATTTTTTTGCAAAAGTTTGGTCTGGAATTACTGTTACTGGTGATGTTTCTGTTACAGTAACTCTTGCTGGAATCACTTTATTACTCATTTATTCAACTGGTTTTATTTACCAAGGCCCAAAATTTATTTTTAATTCTGTTCCTAACGGTGTGCCTTTAGTGTTTTATCCTTTACTTTGGCCTTTGGAATTTATTGTTTCGCCTTGTGCAAAAGCGTTTGCGTTAACTGTACGTCTATTGGCGAATATGACAGCTGGTCACGTTGTGATCTTGGCTTTGCTTGGATTTATTTTTGAATTTCGTTCTTATGCAATTGCTCCCATTTCTGTACTTGGTGCAACTGCTATTTATATGTTGGAATTGTTTGTGGCATTTTTGCAAGCATATATTTTTACATTATTGACTTCACTATTTGTAGGGTCGTCAATGCATAGACATTAGTATTCATTATAATAAATTAATATAGGAGATTATATGGATTTTGGTTTAGGTTATATTGGAATCGGGATTGCAGCAGGTCTTGCAATTCTTGGTGCTGGATTAGGAATTGGAAGAATTGGTGGACAAGCTGTTGAAGGTATGAGTCGTCAACCTGAAGCTGCAGGTAAAATCCAAACTGCGATGATTATTTCTGCAGCGTTGATTGAAGGTGCGGCATTATTTGCTTTAGTTATTGCTTTCCAAGCAGGTGGAACTTTAAATAAAGAACTTCCAAATCTTTTAAAAGCTAAAACTACTGTTGAAGCACCAGCTCAACAAAAGTAATTAAGGACTAATTGATGTATCTTGCAGCAGGTGGCTTATTAGACGTTAATCCAGGTTTATTAATCTGGACAATTATTACATTTTCGATTGTAGTAATCATTCTTCGTATATTTGCTTGGAATCCAATTATTCATGCTTTGGATGAAAGAGCAGAAAAAATTCACGGAGATATTGAAAAAGCTGAACAGTCTCGAAAAGATGCTGAAAAAACTTTAGCTGAATACAACCAAAAATTGATTTCAGCAAAAGATGAAGCAATTGCAATTGTGAATGAAGCAAGTGCTGATGCTACTAGGCTCAAAAATAAAATGCTGCAAGAGACTGGGGAAGAAATTAAAACTTTAAAAGATAATTCAATTAAGGATATTGAACTTGCAAAAGCTAAAGCTTTACAAGAAGTTCAAGCCCATATTGTTGAATTAAGTGTTGCAGTAGCTTCACAAATACTGAAGAAAAACATCAGTGCAAATGATCATACTGCCTTTATTAAAGATGAGATTTCAAAAATTAAAAGTGTGAAATAATGGATATAATTCATATTGCAAAAGTTTACGCTGATGCTTTGTTAGAAATTTCTGAAGAAAATAAAAGCTCTGAAACTATTGAAAAAGAATTAGAAGAAGTTGCTAAAGTGATTTCTGAAGATAAAGATATTTGGGAATTTGTAAATTCACCCTTAATAAAGAAAGAAGAAAAAATCAAAGTTGTTGAAAAAGCTTTTTTAGGAAATGCTTCTGAAACAATTAATTCATTTTTATTTTTACTTATGAAAAATGAAAGGATCTCTTTAATTAAAGAGATAAAAACTCAATATATATTGGGATCAGATAAAATCAAAGGTAGAATTAGAGCTTATGTAGAATCTGCAAAAGCTTTGACTGATGCTGAAACAAATGAAATTAAATCATCTTTAAAAGAAAAATTTAAAGGTGAATGTATTTTAGAAAATATTGTTAAACCCGAATTAATCGGTGGAATTATAATTAAATTCAACGACAACTTGATAGATGGCTCGATGCAATCAAGTTTATTCAATTTAAAACAAAATTTATTACAGAGCAAATTAAGTGGGGCTTATTATGAAAATTAAGACTGAGGAAATCACATCCCTTATCAAAAAAGAAATTCAAAGCTATAAAAAAGATTTAGCAGTTGATGAAGTTGGTACTGTAATCGAAATTGGTGATGGTATCGCAAGAGTATTTGGTCTTAAAAACGTTATGGCTGGAGAGCTTGTTGAATTCCAAAACGGAATCAAAGGACAAGCTTTTAACTTAGAAGAAAATTCAGTTGGTGTTGTAATTTTAGGTGAATACAAAAACATTGAAGAAGGTTTTACTGTAAAAAGAACTGGACAAATCTTTTCAGTTCCAGTTGGTCCAGCAATGCTCGGAAGAGTTGTAAATTCACTTGGTGAGCCAATTGATGGAAAAGGTCCAATTGCTTCTGTTAAAACTAGACCTGTAGAAATTCTTGCACCAGGTATTTCAAAAAGATACCCTGTAGGTGAGCCATTACAAACTGGTATCAAAGCAATTGATGCAATGATTCCAATTGGAAGAGGACAAAGAGAATTAATTATTGGTGATAGAGGAACTGGAAAAACTTCAATCGCGTTAGACACTATCATCAACCAAAAAGGTTCTGGTGTAATTTGTGTTTATGTTGCAATTGGACAAAAAGCTTCTACTGTTGCTGGTGTTGTTCAAAAACTTACTGATGCTGGTGCAATGGATTATACTATTGTAGTTGCTTCATCTGCATCTGAACCTGCACCTATGCAATTTATTGCACCATATTCTGGTTGTACAATGGCTGAATATTTTATGTATGATGAGAAAAAAGCGTGTTTAATCGTTTATGATGATTTAACTAAACAAGCAGTTGCTTATCGTCAAATGTCATTATTATTAAGAAGACCTCCGGGTCGTGAAGCTTACCCTGGGGATGTTTTTTATCTCCATTCAAGACTTCTTGAAAGAGCTGCAAAACTTGATCAAAAATATGGTGGTGGTTCACTTACTGCACTTCCAATTATTGAAACTCAGGAAGGGGAAGTATCTGCATATATCCCAACAAACGTAATTTCAATTACTGATGGACAAATTTATCTACAAGGAAATTTGTTCGCGTCTGGTATAAGACCTGCAGTTGATGTGGGGATTTCTGTATCTCGTGTGGGTAGTGCTGCTCAAATTAAAGCAATGAAAAAAGTTGCTGGAACTTTAAAATTGGATCTTTCTCAATTTAGAGACTTGGAAGCATTTGCACAACTTGGTACTGAGCTTGATGCTTCAACTCAAGGCCAGCTAGACAGAGGAAATAGAATTGTAGAGATTTTAAAACAACCTCAAGCAAAACCTTTTCCAGTTGAAGAACAAGTTGTTTCTATTTTTGCGGTCACTCGTGGTTTAATGGATACAATTCCAGTTCCAAAAGTTAAAGCATTTGAGAATTATCTTCTTGAAACTTTGAGAAATCACACTCCAGAAATTTTAACAGCTATTAAAACTAAATCTTCAATTGAAGATGAAAATGCTTTATCTGAAAAAATTAAAGAAATAGCAGCAGATTTTTTAAGAAAGAACTAAGGATTTAAAATTGGCTTCACCGAGAGAAATTAAGAAAAGAATTGTTTCTGTTTCCAACACGAAGAAAATTACTCGTACTATGGAAATGGTAGCTACTGCCAAATCCAAAAAAATGAGTAATAAGGTGAATGCATCTAAACCTTATTCAGACAAAATCAAAGAATTAATTGGTTCCCTTTCTTCTTTATCTTCAACAGTGGAAAGCCCACTTTTAAGAAAAGAAGATAAGCCAAAAAAACTGGCTCTATTAATTATTACTTCTAACAGAGGTTTATGTGGTGGTTATAATGGGAATGTTCTCAAAATGACTAGAGCTAAAATTGCAGATTTAAAATCTAAAGGCATCGAATATGATTTGTATGCAATTGGAAAAAAATCAATTTCTTATTTTAAATTTGCAAAAGAAACAGTAAAACAGTCTTATTTGAATATAAGTGATAATTCTGGTTATAAAGAAGCAGAATTTTTTGCTAATCTTTTTATGGATGAATTTTCTGATAAAAAAGTGGATGGTGTTGAAATTATTTCAACTCAGTTTCTTTCTTCATCAGAACAAATCCCTTCCATCACTAAGGTTTTACCAATTGTACCCGAAAAAGGAAAAGCAGAAGTAAATGATTTAATTATTTATGAACCTAGTCCAGAAGCGATATTAAATTCATTACTACCTCAAGTAATTAAAACTACAATGTATAAAGTAATTTTAGAAGCTGTATGTTCAGAACAAATTGCAAGAAGAATGGCAATGAAATCTGCTACTGATGCTGCAACAGACATGATCAAATCATTAACTCGTGGATACAACAGAGCTAGACAATCCAAAATCACTCAAGAGATTTCGGAAATTGTTGCTGGTGCTGATTCACAAAAATAGAAGGAAGGAAATAGATGAGTTCAGGAAAAATTAAACAAGTTATCGGATCGGTTTTAGACGTTACTTTTGAAGGACATCTTCCAGAGATATTTAATGCACTAGAAATTTTTGTGCCAAGAGACGGTGGAACCAAAGAAAGAATTGTTGCCGAAGTTCAACAACATCTTGGTGATAATACTGTGAGAGCAATTGCACTTTCTTCTACAGACGGAATGGTTCGAGGACTAGCTGTAAAAGATACTGGAGCACCAATTTCTGTACCTGTTGGAAAAGAAGTTTTAGGAAGAATTTTTAATGTTCTTGGTGAGCCAGTTGATGAAGCCGGTCCAGTAAATGCAAAAGAAACTCGTTCTATTCACATGGTTGCACCAAAATACGAAGACCTCAAACCAAAAACAGAAATTTTTGAAACTGGTATCAAAGTCATCGACTTACTTGCTCCATATATCAAAGGTGGAAAAACTGGTTTGTTCGGTGGAGCTGGTGTAGGTAAAACAGTTTTAATTCAAGAATTAATTAATAATATCGCAAAACAACATGGTGGTTATTCAGTGTTCGCTGGTGTTGGGGAAAGAACTCGTGAAGGAAATGACCTCTGGAGAGAAATGAAAGAATCCGGAGTTATTGACAAAACTGTTCTAGTGTATGGACAAATGAATGAACCTCCTGGTGCAAGATTAAGAGTTGCTCTTTCTGCTCTTACAATGGCTGAACATTTTAGAGATTCTGCAAATGCAGATATTTTATTATTCGTAGATAATATTTTCCGTTTTACTCAAGCTGGTTCAGAAGTATCAGCTCTACTTGGTCGTATGCCTTCAGCTGTGGGTTATCAACCAACTTTATCAACTGAAATGGGTGCTTTACAAGAACGTATTACATCAACTCAAAAAGGTTCAATCACTTCAGTTCAAGCCATTTATGTTCCTGCGGATGATTTAACTGACCCTGCACCTGCAACAGCATTTGCTCATTTAGATGCAACAACAACTCTATCAAGATCAATTGCTTCAAAAGGTATTTATCCTGCTGTGGATCCACTTGATTCAACTTCAAGAGTGTTAAACCCTGAAGTTCTTGGTGAAGAGCATTATACTGTTGCTCGTGAAGTCCAAAGAATTTTACAAAGATATAAAGATTTACAGGATATTATTGCAATTTTAGGTATGGATGAATTATCTGAAGACGATAAAGTTTTAGTTGCTCGTGCTAGAAAAATTGAAAAGTTTTTATCACAACCATTCTTCGTTGCAGAAGCTTTTACTGGTTCACCTGGAAGATATGTCAAACTTGCTGACACTGTTCGTTCATTTAAAGAAGTTATTTCTGGAAAGTATGATGATTTACCTGAACAAGCTTTTTATATGGCTGGAAGTATTGACGAAGTTATCGAAAGAGCAAAAAAACTAAGAGGATAATATTTTGTCAGAAACATTTAAAGTCGAAGTAATTTCACCTGAAAAATTAATTTTTTCAGGTGAAGTTCAATCAGCTTCAATACCTGGTTCAGAAGGATATTTTGGAGTTTTAAAAAATCATGCTGCAATGGTTTCAGAACTCGGAATTGGAATTATGGAACTAAACACTGATTCAAAGACAATTAAATTAGTAATAGATGCTGGTTTTGCAGAAATTAAATCTAACACTTTAAAGATTTTAACTAACGGTGGAGATTTGAGAGAAAACTTAAATTTAGAAAAAGCTAAAAAAGAACTTGAAGAAGCACTTAAATCGACTTCGAGACAAAGAGATGAGTTAATTAAAAAAGCTAAAGCAAGAGTTGAAATTCATAATCAATAATTTCTTTCTTTTAGCCGAAAATTAACTGTGATATTTTTTTTTCAAAATCATAACATAAAATTTATATTTGCCTTGCTACAAAATCAAGGTCAAATATTCTTACACAGAAAAAAGATTTTTAATTGGAATTTTTTTTCTATTAGTGTATTGGGTAGGAATTAATGGATAACTCTGAGGAAAGTTTTGAATCAAGTCTCTCAAAAAAAAATCTTGATAGTGATTTATTAGATGAATTTGATGATGCAGATACAGGATCACTTTCTGAATTTCATGATATAATCGATTTTGAATATTACCCAGAAGACATAGATACTATATTAGATGATGATTTAGTTGCACCACAAAACGATAATGTTTTGAATTTTAATTTATCTAGTTTGGAAGAAGAAATTGAAGATGACTCTCTTTCTGAAAAACCTATCGAATTTAATCTATCATCTTTTGTCGATAGAACAGCAATGAATATTTTAGAAGATGAAGTAAATCAATCATCATCTTTATTGGAAGATTCTGAAGATGAAATAATTTCATTATCTCCAAATGAACTTGGTAACATTACGAATGAACTTGATTCAGATATTTTAGATGATGATGATACTAACCTTTTAGTTCCCGATGAACTTGAACAAAATGAACTTAACTTAGATGACGAACCAATCTCCCTAGATGCATCAGAATTAGATCATATTTTAAATGCTGATGATTCTGATGAAGAAGAAACAGAAGATTCAATTTTTGGTGAACTTGAAGATAAGTCAAGTTTGGTCGGTGTAAACGAAAATTATGATGACTTTGATGAAGGTGAGATTTCATTATCAACAAATGAATTAGATAATATTTTAGGTTCAGATTCAAATGAAGAATTTGAATCATCAATTGATGAAGACGATTCAAACGAACATAAATCATTCTTTGATGATTTTGATGAAGAAGAAGAGACTGATCAACAAATTGAAGAAGATGAAACTATCGCTTTATCTCTTGATGAACTCGGAAATATTACTTCAACTCCCACTGAAGAAGCAGATTCTGCTTTGGAAGAAAGAGATGAGAATATCGCCCTTTCAGGTGATGAGTTAAATAATTTATTAGATACCGGTGATTTGGAATCAGAAGAAGATTCTTCAGGTTCAACATTTGATTCTGATGAAGAAGATGACGAATCTATTGCATTATCTCCTGATGAATTAGGAAATATTACTTCTACAGAGACTGAAGAATTTGTTTCTGATCTTAATGAAAATGAAGAAGAAGATATTGCACTTTCAGGTGATGAGTTAAACAATTTATTAGATACTGGTGATTTAATAGGTGAAGAAGATTCTAATCCTAGTAACTCAATTGAATCAATTGATGATGAAGATGAATCAATTGCATTATCTCTAGATGAGTTAGGAAATATTACAGCAACTGAAATTGAAGAAGTTGGTTCAGTTTTTGAAGACGCTAGTGATGAAGACATCGCTCTTTCAGGTGATGAGTTAAGCAATTTATTAGATACTGCTGATTTAATTGTAGAAGATGATAATTCTAGTTCGACTTCTGAATTGATAGAAGAAGATGAGTCCATTGCACTATCTCCAGACGAATTAGGGAATATTACTTCAACTGAGACGGAAGATATTCTTTCTCCAACTGATGAAAATAATGAAGATGAAATTGCTCTTTCTGGTGAAGAGTTAAGCAATCTTTTAGATACTAGTGATTTACAGATAGATGAAGAAAGTTCTGGTTTAAATGAAGACGAACCAATTTCGCTTTCTAGTGAAGAAGATTTAGAACTAAAAGATTTTTCTGAAAATGAATCAGAGGTTGAAGATGATATTGCATTATCAGGTGATGAGTTAACAAATCTTTTAGAAACTGAAAATCAAACTGATATTTCTCAAGAACAACCTACTTCGTTTTTTGAAACAATAGATGAAGAAGATGAATCAATAGCTTTAACAGATGATGAATTAGGAAATATTACTCCAGAACCTCTTTCAGATGGAGAAGAAGAAATTTCCCTTTCAGGTGAAGAATTAAATAATATCCTAGATGATAATCAATCTGATGATTCGATCAATGATTACTTATCAAATACATCAGAAGATGATTCAATTGATCAATTTAATTATGAACATGATGAAAGTTCTACAGAAAATAAAGTTGGTTTTGACTCAGAAGACACTGATTCAAATATCTCACTATCTTCAAATGAGTTAAACAACATTTTAGAAGATGATCCTGAGCTTGGGATAAATGAAGATGATTTTATTATTAATGATGAAAATTCACAAATAACTGCTTTAGATTCTGTAGAAGATAATCAAACTTTAGTAGGTTCTGAAAATTTTACACAAACCAGTCTTAAGAATGTAAATAGAGAAGAATTAAAAAAATTGATGTCACATATGGATGAACTTCTTGGTAGCCTCCCTGATTCTTATATTAAAGAGTTTGCCACTTCAGAATACTTTGAACTCTATAAAAAGATAATGGAAGAATTGGAACTTTAAAAATGAGTCTAATTGAAAGGGCGTTTCGCTTATTAAAAGAAATTCCAAATCTTGTAATTGGTGAAAATAAAAACGAACCTCATAAGAACAAACGAAGTTTTTTAAAAGAAGCAGAAAATTTTCACCAAACAGCAATTTATCCTATTGTAGAAGAAAATATTCCTGATGAAGAATCTATTAAAGCATCAAAGGAATTAACTGAAACTGAAATTGAAGCAGTTGTAGACAAAGAAGAATTTCTTTTAATAAATGAGTCTGATGAAATTTATATTGAAAATGAAGATAATATTGATGATGAAGCTGAAGATGATTATCTAATTGATTTAGATAAAATCGAGGATGATGTTAATCAAACAAAAACTAAAATTGAACTTGTTGATGATATAATAGATGATAATGAAATTTTAGAAGACTGGGAAAATGATGCACTGAGAGATGAAGAAGTGGGTTATATTCCTAAAGAAGAAATTCACATTTTAAATGATAGTTCTGAATCAAAAGACAACTCGGATAATTATTTTGTATTAG
Organism: Leptospirales bacterium; assembly: GCA_013297885.1. Taxonomy (GTDB): domain Bacteria; phylum Spirochaetota; class Leptospiria; order Leptospirales; family Leptospiraceae; genus UBA2033. Next base: position 19,349 of record JAAFIR010000017.1, read on the forward strand.
TTGAAACTACAAAAGAGATTCTAAAATCAAATTCTTATGATGATTTTTTTGCAAATTTAATGTATTCTATAATAGGACAAGTTGGTATTGAAAGAATTTTGATTTATTCATCTCGAAATGGGAATTTTAATGAATTAGAGTTAATAGCTAAAGAAGGTAGTGAAGAAGAAATAGATAAAATATTTTCTTCTAGTGATAAAATTTATCAATCACTTGAAAATTCTGAAAAAATATTAAAAATTTCAGAGATAGAAAATTTGAATCAAGATGAACTGGAACTAGTAGAAAAATTTCATATCGAGATTTTAATCCCAATAAAAGTAGATGATAAATTTTCAGGTTTTATTTTAGCTAGTAAAAAACATGCACAAGATGAGTTTTTAGATTCTGAAATAGATTTTATCAAAAATTTAGTTGATATATCTAGTAATTATTTATCAAAACTTTTAGATTTTGAAAATCTAAATCGTGAAGTTAGTGAATTGAATAAAGTTTTGTTATCAAATAATCGAGTTACTGCATTTGCTGATAAAATTTATTCGAGCTTAAATCTTGAAGAAGTTTTTGATTTAACTTCAGAATTTTTTATTAATGATTTTAAAATTCAAAAATTTTCTTTATTAATTCTTGAAAGTTTTAGTGATAAGTTTAAAATTTTTGAAACTAACACTTTTAGCCAATTAGTAAAAGAAAAATTTTCATTAAATAAAGATTCTAAAATTATCACTATGGTTTCTCAAATATCAGCAATATACAAATTAGATAACCCTGAGGAGAATAATGAATTGGCAATATTGAATTCCCAATTAATAGATTATGAATTTATTATGATTCCTTTATTAAACAGAAAAAGACTTTATGGAATTTTTGTTGTTCATGATGTTGGTTTAAATTTAACTCCAGGTTTTAAACAAGCTTTAGTTTCTATCTCAAATATAATAGCTCCAATAATTTCAAATATTCTGATAGAAAAAGAAAAAAATACTTTATATAAAGATCCTTTTAATCCACTACATTCCATTCTTGAAAAAGAAATTGCAGAGGCAAAAGAAACTGATTCCAGTTTTACTTTAATTGTTGTTAAAATTTTAAATATAAGTAGAATTTTTACAATATTAGGTATGAATTTTTATACAGAATACATTGAATTCATTTCGAAGACAATTCAATCTAATGTCGATGAAAAAGATTATATTTCTAGAATTGGACAAGGAAAATTTGCAATTTTGCTAAAAGGTTTTGATAGCATAGATGCTGAAGGTTTTATTGAAAAAATCAAATCCAAAATAGTAATGTTTCACAATCCTTCCAAAGAATTTAAACTTTCAATTCAAGTATACTCTTTAGAATTTCCAAAACAAGCATCCGATAAAAGAAAATTTATAGAAATGCTCGAAGAAACCTAATTGAATAAATGTTATTTAATTCAATTAATTTCTTAGTTTTTTTCTTTTGTTTTTTTTTAATTTACTTTAAATCTAATTTAAAATTTCAAAATATTTTACTTTTACTAGGTGGAATTTTCTTTTACGCTTTCTGGAATATCTGGGCAAGTCTAATTTTAATTTTATCTATTTTAATAAATTATTTTATGGGAAATTTATTATTCTCAAAAAAAAACTATAAAAAGAGAATTTTATTTTTTGGGATTATAGGCAATTTGAGTTTATTGTTTTTTTTTAAATATGCGATTTTTGTAAGTAATATCCTCAATGATTTTTTTTTGATAACTAATATTAATTTTAAGTTTAAAATTTTAAATATAATTTTACCAATTGGAATTTCATTTTATACATTTCATAATATTTCGTATTTAGTTGATTTGTATAAAGAAAAAATTTTACCTTCAAAAAACTTAATAAGTTTTTCAGTTTATGATTTATTTTTTCCACTACTTTTGGCTGGTCCAATAGAAAGAGCAGAAAAACTTATTCCACAAATCGAAGCAAAACGAAAAATTAATAAAGATAAGGTTGTCTCTGGAACTATTTTATTTTGTATTGGAATTTTAAAAAAAGTTTTTATTTCTGATAATTTGTCTGAACTTGTTGATCTTTCTTTAAAAACTAATTCTATGATTCCTGAAGGTTTTACTTATACAATCGCATTTTTATTTGCATTTCAAGTTTATACAGATTTTAGTGGTTATACTGATTCAGCACGTGGGCTTGCTAGAATTTTAGGATTCGAATTGTCGCTTAATTTTAATTTACCGTTTGTTTCTAAAAATCCTTCTGAGTTTTGGACAAGATGGCACATTAGTCTCAGTACTTGGCTTAGAGATTATGTTTATATCCCTCTTGGTGGAAATAAATATGGGTTTATTAAACAAAATACAAATTTACTAATTGTCTGGATTTTAGGTGGACTTTGGCATGGAGCAACTTATGGGTATTTGATTTGGGGTGGATATTGTGGGATTCAAGTTGTGGGATATAATTTGATTCAAAAGTTAAATTTGAAAATAACTATTTCTAATTTTTTTGATAAATATTTTTTAAATAACATTTATCGGATACTAACATTTTTTTTATTTGGTTTTGGTTTATTATTGTTTAGAGTTGAAAATTATACTCATTTAGAAAGACTAGTTATAAATTCCAAAACAATTTTTTTTAATTTAAATTTGAATATAAAAATTTTATTTTTTATATCTCCTGTTTTAATTTTAGAAAGTATTTCAATTTATAAAAATGATTTGGAAGCTTTTCATCCAAGGAAAATAAATTCATTTTTATTTTATACAATTACTTTTGTTTTCAGTTTGCAATTTATCTTGTTTTCTTCTTTCCAGTTAAAAGAATTTTTTTATTTTCAGTTTTAAATAACTTTACCTATCTTTACAAATTGACATTTACCAACTATTAATTTATCTTCTCAATCATAAACTTTAAATAAAGCTTAATTGAGAGTTCTAGGATAATTCTAATACTAAAAATTCTAAAATGAATATTAATATTCTCAAATTTTCTGAAATTCTTACGATAATAATATTATTATGTCTAAATTTTTTTTTACTTTGATTTTTTTTACTTTGATTTTAATTTCAGGTGAAGCAGATTTTGTTCCAGTATTTAAAGAACAAAGAACTTCTCAAGGCGAAAAGCATTATGAAATTGCAATGGATTTATATAAAGATAAAAAATACAAAGATGTAATTTCTAGAATAAACGATTTTTTGTTTTTATTTCCAGGGCATCCTTCCACTTTAAAATCCTTAAAATTATTAAGTTTAGCACAAAAAAAATCCAATTTATATTATGATTCAATTAAAACTGACTCATTTACTTATAGAGAATTCCCAACTACTGAAGATGGAATTGCATCATATTTAGATGCAGGTAAAAAATTATTCTTTATTGGAAGAAATAAAGAAGCAAAAGATGTTTTAGAGATTGTTAAAACTCAAATGTATTCTTCCAAACTAGCCAAAGAAGCAGAAATAGAATTAAAACAACATCAAATTTTAGAAGAAGAACCTTATCTCTTCAAAGAAGATTTAACAAAAAATGAAAATAATACCAATCCTACTAAATAAAAAATTGATTATATTTTGGAATAAATAAAACTTGTATTTGGCACATAGTAAGTGCAAAGTTTAAGGGAATTTTTAAAGTAAAGAAACATGACAACAGCACAAGCACCTAGTTTTCAAATAGTAAGTTATCCCGCAGGCTCTTATATTATAGTTGAGGGTAAAAAAGAAGCATATAATTTTTACATTGTTAGAGAAGGGAAAGTTAGTGTGGGTAGGGAAAATCCTGTTGTCGGTGAAGACCCAAACCAAAACTTAGGACCTGGAGATTTTTTTGGGGTTGTTGCAGCTATGGCTCAACATCCACAAATTGAATCAGCTAGAGCATTAACAAATGTTTCTTTAATCTCTGTATCATATGATCAATTCGGAACTCTAATTCAACGTAACACTCCTGTAGCCATGAAAATCATTCGTTACTTCTCGATGAAGTTAAGACAATTTGATCAGACTATTACAAGACTCTCTTTTAGAAACACAGTTGCTGAAGACATCAACCAACTTTACAATATGGGTGAATATTATTTTTCGCAAGGTAACATGGATCATGCTACTTATGCTTACCAAAGTTATTTAAAATATTTACCAAATGGTCAATATGTTCCACAAGTAAAAAAGAAATTAATGTCTTTAAATAAACCTCTTGCATCAGCTCCTATTGACGAAACAAAATTTAATAGATCTTATAAAGATAATGAAGTAATATTTTGTGAACACGAACCAGGTAAAGAACTTTATATTATTCAAGGTGGGAAAGTTAAAATTTCCAAAATCGTTGACAACAACGAAGTAATGTTAGCAGTTCTTCAAACAGGTGACATCTTTGGTGAGATGGCAATTCTTGACAACAAACCTCGATCAGCAAATGCTGTGGCTTTTGGATTCACTGATGTACTTGCAATCAACAAAGCAAACTTTGAAGGAATGGTAAAAGCACAACCTCAACTTGCAAGCCGTTTGATAACATTATTATCTGAGAGAATTTGGATCGCATACAAACAATTAGCAAACTTGATGCTAAAAGATCCTCAGGGTAGAATTGCAGATACTCTTCTCACTCTTGCAGAAAAAAATAGAGCTAAAATTGCACCTAAAACTCCTTATGACTTTGAAATAGCTGTTAGAGATCTTTTAAAAATGGTTGGACTTGCTGAAAATAGAGATGAGAAAATTTTATATTCTCTTTTTGAAGCGAACAAATTTTTAAAACTAGAAAATGATAGAGTCAAATGTTCTGATCTAGGTGAACTTGATAAACTAGTTCAATACTATCGTAAAAAAAATCTAATGGATGCAAAAATTTCAAAAGAAAAATTGAGATAAAATGTCAGAAAAAAATTTAGCTGCTATTGATTTAGGAACTAATTCTTTTCATCTTATAATTGTTAAAGTCCATCCAGATGGAAGTTTTGAATCTCTTGGAAAAGAAAAAGAAACTGTAAGACTTGGTTTAGGATCAGGTAGTTCAGACGTAATCACTCCAGATGCTATCGAAAGAGGCATCAAATGTCTTAAGAGATTTAAAGCACTTGCAGAAATTCAAAATGCAGAGATAAGAGCTGTTGCAACATCTGCTCTTCGTGAAGCAAAAAATCGAAATGTATTTTTAGATAGAGCAAAAAATGAACTTGGTTTGAATATTGAAGTAGTAAGTGGGTTTGAAGAAGCCAGATTAATCTATTTTGGTATTTTACAAGGACTACCTGTTTTTGATAAAAAAATTCTTATGATTGATATTGGTGGCGGAAGTACTGAAATTTTAGTTGGTAAAGAAGGACAAATTGAATTTGCTCAAAGTTTAAAAATTGGTGCAATCAGACTGACTGATAAATTTTTTAATGGTGATCCAAACGAAGACAAAGACATTGAGCAATGTAAACTTCATGTTGAAGGAATGATTTCTCCTTATAAACGAGAGATTGAAAAGTTAAATCCTGAAATAATAATCGGTTCATCTGGAACAATTCAAGCTCTTGCTAGTATGATTCTTGCTGAACGTGGAGAAGAATTTGAAGAGTCTAGAAGTTTAAATAATATTTCTTTCACTTATGAAGAATTAAAAAAATCAAGAAATGTTTTAAACCAAGCAAACACTTTAAAGAAAAGAACAAAAGTTCCTGGACTAGATGTGAAACGAGCTGATATTATTGTTGCAGGAAGTATAATCCTAGAACAAATATTTAAAACATTCTCTTTAAAATCACTCCATATTTCAGAATATGCTCTTCGAGAAGGAATCATTTACGATTCAATTAAAAAAACTGTTGAACCAAATTCTAATTCAACTAATCCGCTTGATAATATTCGTATAAAAGCTGTAAATGCTTTGTTTAATACTTTCCCTTATGAAGCTGAACATGTTAGAAAAGTAACAGAACTAAGTTTAAAAATTTTTGATGATTTAAAATCAGTTCATGGTTGTAGCCAAGTTGAACGAGAATATTTGGAAGCAGCAAGTATGCTTCATGAAATTGGAATGGGAATTTCGCATTCATCTCATCACAAACATTCCTATTATATTATCAGAAATTCTGAATTAATGGTTGGATTTAATTTTGAAGAAATTGAAATTATAGCTCTCACATCACGTTATCATAGAAAAAGCACACCTAAAGCTAAACATTTGGAATATGTAAAATTAGATCCAATAAGTCAACTCACAATCAAAAAACTTTCTGCTATTTTGAGAATTGCTGATGGTCTTGACAGGTCACATCAAGGTATTGCTGAAAATATAGAAGCTGAATTTCAAAATGATGTAATTTTATTTAAAGTAAAAGTTAAAAAAGAAATTGATCCCCATATAGACATTTGGTCAGCCCAACAAAAAAAAGATCTATTTGAAGAAATTTTTGCAAAAAAAATTGCTTTTGTAACTTATACTTAATATAATTTTTAAAAATTCTGTTTCTAAAAAAAGTTAATTTTTCAGCATGTGATTAAACTCAATTCCAAATACTCACTTACCTAAGAGATCAAGTAATATTATAATTAAATATTTTTTATGTTAAGCTAAATGATTGTTAAAAAATCAATTTCAAAATTTTCTAATAAAATCGATTTTGCAATTCCTGTTTCTTTGAATTCTGAATTGAGAATGTATTTATTTTTTTCGTTTTGAAAAATTTCTATTGTTTTTGCGAGTGGATCGACTACCCAGTATTCCTTCATCAGTTTTTTTTAAATAATCAGAGTAAGTTTCTAATTTTGATCCCAAAGTTATTATGTTTTTAATCTAACTATTTAAAAAAATTATCAATTAAAAAAAAGATTTTTCTTTACTAGAGTTAGGGATTGAAAAAGTCCAAAGGAGTGCCTAAGCACCATGCTTTTTCAAGCCCGACCCTTATAAAATGAAGAATGAAGAATTAAAAATATTGAATCTTTCATTCTAAATTCTAAATTTTACATTCTTCATTTTAGAGGGGAACTCCCAAACTTTTAACATAAAAAATAACTTTAAAACTTGTTTTGAATTTAAAACATAGTTTCACTAAAGGAGTAAATTCATGAAATTTATTTTTATTGGAGTGATTTTGTTTATGTTTAATTGTGCTGGAACTAGACCCTCAAATTTAGGAGCAACAAATGGAAAATTAATTTCCTGTCCAGATAGTCCAAACTGTGTAAATAGCCAAATGGATAAAATGGATTCTCATTTTATTGAGCCACTAAAATATAGCAAAGACTTAAAAGAAGCAACTGGTGATTTAAAAACTCTAATTTCAAAAATTCCAAAAACAAATCTGATCGTTGAAAAAGAAGCTTATCTATATTTTGAATTTACTTCAAAGCTAATGGGATATGTTGATGATGTCGAATTTTATTTTGATGATTTGAATAAAACAATTCATGTTCGTTCTGCATCAAGACTAGGAAAAAGTGATTTAGGTGTAAATCGAAAAAGAATTGAGTCCATTCGATCTGAATTAAAATAATTTATGACTAAAATCGAAAAAGAAATCCGGGAGCTTGAAGACAAAATTCGTTATCACCAAAATTTGTATTATGTAAAAAACGAAACTGAAATTTCGGATTTAGAATTTGATTTGTTATTTAAAAAACTTCAGAAACTAGAAGAGGAAAATCCTGAACTAGTTTCTGAAAACTCTCCAACAAAAGTAATCGGCTCTGATTTAGATAATTCTTTTGAAAAAGTTACTCACAAAATTCCGGTCATGTCTCTTGCAAATACATATAATACAACTGAGCTTCAAGATTGGATTATAAAAACTAGTGAAGAGGAACTTTATTCTATTGAGTGGAAAGTGGATGGAGCTTCGATTGTATTGTATTATGAAAATGGAAAATTAGACAAAGCTGTTTCACGAGGACAAAAAGGAATTGGAGACGACATTACTGAAAATATTCGTACTGTTAAAAATATTCCATTAGTCTTAAAAGAAAAAATTTCTATTTATGTACGTGGAGAAGCGTACATGGGATTTAAAGATTTTGAAAAATTTAATGCACTAAATGATGGAAAATACGCAAATCCAAGAAATTCAACTTCTGGCTCTATCAAACACAAAAACTCAAAAGAAGTTGCAAAACGTCCAATTAAAATTTTTACCTATGATGGGTATTTTCTTGATGGTTATGGAAAAATAAAAACTCATACAGAAATGTTAGCTTATATGAAAAAATTGGGTCTTCCTATTTCTGAAGATAATGTTTTATCCAAAGCCAAAGATGTTTTAAAAAATATTGAAAAATTTAAAAACAAAAAAGACTCTTTGGATTTTCCAACTGATGGTTTGGTTATTAAACTAAATGATTTTGCGTTAAGAGATAATTTAGGTTTTACTTCACATTCACCACGTTGGGCTAGAGCATTTAAGTTTGATGCTTTGATGAAAGAAAGTAAAATTATTAAAATTGATTTTGCAATTGGCAGAACAGGAAAAATTACCCCTCGTGCAGAAATTGAACCTGTTCAACTTGGTGGGACCACAGTTCGATTTGCAACACTTCATAACCAAGATTATATCAACGAACTTGGTGTTGGAATTGGTGCAAAAGTTTTGGTTGCAAAACGTGGTGAAATTATTCCTGCTGTGGAAGAAGTTGTTGAAGCTGGGGAAAATGGAGTTTTTCAACTTCCAAATAATTGTCCAACTTGCAAAACAAAATTAGATCATATTGACGACTCAGTTGATAAATTTTGTCCAAATCTAGATTGTCCAGATCGTGAAGTGAACAATTTGATTTTTTATTGTGCTAGAAATCAAATGGATATTGAAGGACTTGGTGAAAAACAAATCCAAAATTTTTACGATTTAAAATACATCAAAAAAATTCCTGACCTTTATAATCTTCACAAAAAAGAATCTGAAATTATGGAGCTAGATGGTTTTGGAAAAAAATCAGTTAGTATAATTCTCGAAGGAATCGAAATTTCAAAGAAAAAAGATTTAAAACTTCTTTTGCCTTCTCTTGGTTTTTCTGAAATTGGCCACAAAGTCACAGAGTTATTAATTGATTCAGGATATGATGATATAGATAAAATTATTGCTATTGCAAAATCTAAAAACGCAGAAGAAGAATTACTCAGCATACACGGATTTGGTGAAAAAATTGTCCAAGCATTAATTTCAACTTTTCAAGATAAAAAAGTTTTATCCATGATCGAATCTCTAAAAAAATATGGATTAAATTTTCACGCTAAGAAAAAAGAACTTTCATCTAATCAAATTTTTTTAAACCAATCTTGGTGTGTTACTGGTAGTTTTGAAAAATTTCAACCAAGAGATAAAGCAATGGATTTAATTTTATTTCATGGTGGGAAAAAAGTTACTTCAGTTTCTTCCAAAACAACTCATCTTCTTGCTGGTGAAAATGCTGGGTCTAAATTGGAAAAAGCAACCGAGCTTGGAGTAAAAATTATTTCCGAAAAAGAATTTTTAAAAATTTTATCTGAGAATCAAATCTCTTTATGAAAAAAAAAATCATTTTAGTTTTATTCATATTTCATTTTAATTGTCTCACATTAGTTGGAATTAAAATTGGAAATGCAATTGATGGAAAATCAGAATCTGCAGAAGCAAAAATCCAAGCAACAGCTCTTGTTGGGCTTCTTGGAGATTTTTATGCAGCAAGTTTGATTCAACCAACTCCATTTGGTTTGGCTTATGGAGTGTTAGCTGGAATATTTTATTTAGTCACAGATGGTGGAATCAGTGATAGATATGGAAGGAATTTAGAACAAGAATGAATACAAATATAATTTCAATTGATGGACCAGCAGGTTCAGGAAAAAGTTCAGTAGCAAAAGAAGTCGCAGAAAAATTAGGTTTTTTTTATTTAGATTCTGGTTCTTATTACCGAGCTTTGACTTTGTATTATTTTGAATTGTACAAGAAAAAAAATATCACTGAAAATTTTTCAGAATGGTTTGAGAATTTTTTATATGAAGAAGAATTTAAAAATATTTCGATTGAAACTAAATTTATTTCTGGTACGATCAATCAAACAATTTTAAATGCTATTGATGTTTCTAAAGAAATCAGATTTCCTGATATTACTGAAAAAATAAAATACTTAGCAAATAATGTGAAAATTAGAGAATTTGTTAATGAAAATCTAAGAAATTTAGCTAAAATTCATAAATTAGTAATGGATGGAAGGGATATTGGTACAATAGTTTTTCCGGATGCGAAATATAAATTTTTCTTAACAGCTTCTATAGAGATAAGAGCTGAGCGAAGAAAATTGGAATTACAAAATTCTAATCTAAAAGTTGATTATGAAAAGTTAAAAGAAGAAATAGCTTTAAGAGATGAAACAGATAAAAATCGAAAAATTGCACCATTATTAAAGCCCTCAGATGCAATCCTAATTGACACAAGTAATTTATCAAAAAATGTTGTAATTAACATGATTCTATCTGAGATTTTATAGAAATACTCTCAGATAAATTTAATCAAAATCCGGTAAAAATTGAATCCACAGAATACAACTTCAAACACACATAATACTAACCAACCAGCTAAGGAAAAGGTTATACGCAAAGGCGATCTCATAGAAGGGAGAATCGTTGATGTTTATGATCAAGATGTCTATGTTGATTTAGGTTTAAAATCAGATTGTAGAGTTCCAAGATCTGAATTTTCAGAAACTCCTGAAAAAGGAAGTATTGTAGCTGTTGTAATAAAAAGTAAAGAACAAGATTCTGAAATTTATCTTGCTTCAAAATTAGAAGCTGATTCTAGAAAAGGCTGGGAAATAGTCAAAGAAGCGTTCCATAAAGAACTTCAAGTTCAGGGAAAAGTTGATTCTGAAGTTAAAGACAAAGGTTATTTAGTTTATGTTGAAGGGGTACAATTATTTTTACCAGCTTCTCAACTTGCTATGCGGGGTACCTTAGAAGAATTAAAACAAAAAACTTTAGATTTTAAGATAATTAAATTGAATGAAAAAGGTCGAACTGGTGTAGTTTCAAGAAAACAATTAGTTGAAGAAATGAACAAAGCTAGTTGGGATGATGTTATCAAACAAATTAAAGTTGATGATAAAATCCTTGTTAAAGTTTCTAAAATTGCTAGCTTTGGAGTCTTTTGCAATGTATTAGGTGTTGAAGGTCTACTTAGACAAAATGATATTTCTTATAAAAAATTTGCACCTTTTAAAAATATGTTCAAAATCGGTGAGGAAATTGAAGTTCAAGTTTTAGAACTAGACCCAACAAATAATAGATTAAGTCTTGGTAAGAAACAATTAACAGAAGATCCTTGGGTTTGGGCAGCAAGAGAATTAGAAAAAGATACTGAAGTTAGAGGAACTGTCACTTCTCTCACAAACTTTGGTGCATTTATAGAGTTAAAAGAAGGGCTTGAAGGTCTCATTCATAATACAGAATTAACTTGGGCAAAAAAACCTCCTCATCCAAAAGAGGTTTTAAAAAAAGGACAAGAAGTTCATTCTATAATTTTAGATATTGATGTTGAAAAAAGAAGACTTTCACTTGGACTAAAACAACTTCAACAAAATCCTTGGCAAAATTTATCTTCTGAAGTTAGAGTTGGAAATATTTTAGAAGGTAAAATTACTGGAATCACCAAATATGGTGCTTTTGTGGAAGTCGAAAAAGGAATCGAAGGACTAATTCACATTGGGGATATGAGTTGGGAAGATAAACAAAAAGATCCAACTTCACATCTGAAAAAAGGTCAAATTGTTAAATATAAGATTCTAGATGTAAATCTTGAAACGAATAGAATTTCTTGTGGTTTAAAACAACTCCAAGAAAATCCTTATGAAGCTCTAAGAAAAAAATATCCTGTTGGTTGTATTATTGAAGGAAAAATTAAATCAGTTGTTTCATTTGGAATTTTTTTAGAACTAGAGCCAGGTTATGAAGGTCTAGTTCATGTTTCTCAAATTAAAATTGGAAGAGAAGTTGTAAATCTTGAAGAAACTTTTAAAGTTGGAGATATTTCTAAAGCGGTAGTTTTAAAAATTGATGTTGAGAACAAAAAGATTTCTTTATCGATTAAAGATTTTGACAAAGCTCTTGAAAGAGACGAAATTTCAAAATATTTAAAAACTGATTCTTCTCCTTCAAGTGAAAGTTTAGGTAGTTTTTTAAGTTCTAAGTAGTATGGCAAAATTCGATAGAAAAAAACATAGAGAAGAGTTTCTTGAAAAATCAAAACAAGAAGTTTTTGTTGATAAATATGCTGATTTTCAAGGAACTAAATCTGAACTTTTATTGTTAAAATTTGGCGACTTTATTCTTGAAAAAAGAAAAGAGTTTTTAATTGGACTAGCAATTATACTTTCAATTACAATCTCTTTTATAGGTTTTAAAGAGTTTAAATATTTTCGTATCAAATCTGCAACAGAAGAAATTGAGAAACTTGACAAAAAAGTTTCTAAAAATTTCAACTTAACAACTGGAAATAAAATCCAAGAGTTTGAAGCTTTATTAAACAATACTTCAATTAAAGATGGTAAATTAAGAATCTACAAAAAACTAGCAGACTTACATGTTCAAGCTTTTGAAATGAATAAAGCTGCTGAATATTTGGAGAAATCTGGTGAGTTGTTATATGAACCAAAAGAATTAAAAGCTTATTATTTTTATATTGCAGGAAATTATCGTGAGCAAAATAAAGAAATTCCAAAAGCTATCGATAATTTTACTAAAGCAACAAATTTTGTTGGCAATAATCGTGAAGTTCAAAGTTTAACTGCTTGGTCCTATTATCAATCTGGAAGACTAAAGTTAGCAAATGGAAATTCTGAAGGTGCAATTAAAGACTTAAATAAAGTTATTGATATAGAATCTGAAAATCCAGACATAGTGGAAGTTAAAAAATTAGCAACATTCTTACTTTTAAAATCAAATAAAGGTTAATATGATCACACTAGCCCTTCCAAAAGGAAGATTAGCAGATGAAAGTATTGACCTTTTAATAAAAAAAAAATGGTTCTCAAAAAAAATTGATGAGTCTTCTAGAGAACTAACTTTTATTGATTCTTTAAATCGGCTTAAAATTCTATTAGTTAAACCTCTTGATGTGGCAACTTATGTTCAAGAATCTGCTGCAGATGCTGGTATACTTGGACTAGACACATTAAATGAAGGTAAATTTGATTTGCTCAATGTATTAGATTTAAAAATAGGAAAATGCAGACTTTCTCTTGCATCAACAAAAGAATTTAGTCTAGAAAACTTCAAAAGAAAAATCAAAGTTGCTACAAAATATCCAAATCTTACAAAAGACTTTTTTTTCACAAAAGGTATAAACTGCGAAGTGATAAAACTTTATGGAAGTATTGAACTCGCTCCATTATGCGGTTTATCTGACTGTATTGTTGACTTGGTATCAACTGGAGCAACTTTAAAAGCAAATGGTTTATTTGAACAAGAAGTAATTTTAGAGTCTTCTGCAAGATTAGTATTTAACAGAAGTTCACTTTATAGAGAGAGAAAAGAATCTTTAAATTTAATTTTTGATTTAGAAAAAGTTTAAAAACTAATTTTTCAAATTAAAAAAGTTTTTCAACAATAGCTAAAGTCCAGTTTTTTTTAGAGAACTTCACTAGGTAATATAGACAACTAATATCTGATAGCTGCACAGTGGGTTGAAACCCACAGTCTTATAGATTGTTTATACAAATAAGAAAATTTCACTAAAAAAAAGAATATCAATGAATCTCTTGGTAAGGCTTAGAAGTTAATCTTTCATATTCTGCATAAAGTTTTTGTAAATCAGCTTCAATTTTAGTACCTTGGTTTAATTTTGTTAAAATTGCATTGTCTTTAAAAATCACAGAATAGTTGTACAATAATCTAGTCATGTCAAATAAAGACTCAAAAATTGTTTTTCCCATGAGTCTGTTTTGAGAAACCAACCTTGCATCAGCATAAGGAATAAATCGTTGCATTACTTTTACTTCTTCAATCATTTTTTCTTTGGCGTTTAAAACTTTTTCATTAATGGTTCCGTCTTCTTCATTTTTTTTAGCTAACATATGATTTTCAACAACAGTGGTTAGTTTATTACCGAATTTATGAAAGAAATCTGAAGCATCAGTTATTATTTTTACAAGTTGAGTTTCAATCATATCTTGAGAACCACCAGTAGCAAGTTGTTGAGTTAAACTTTGAAAAGTATATTGAAAACTTGGAAACTTTCTGTTAAATGAATCTAAATTTCGTAAAGTTGCATTAATCTTTTCAATTTCAGGTAAAAATAGACTTGTTTGCATAATCAAAACATCTTTTATTTGACCATTATCAATTTTGATATAACCTTCAACAATAGGAATAAAATTACTTTGTAAATCTTTACAAACTAATTGTAATAATTTATGAGGCATATTTCTGAAGTTGGATTTAATAATATCTGTTTGGTTAGAATCTGAATAAACTGCATTTACAAAATCTTCTATAATTTGATTTACAAACTCAAAAGAAATCTTACCACCTTCTCCAAGTGAAAAATAGTTTTTCTTTAAAAAATCTGCTTCACCTTTTGTATTCAATTTGGATTGAATGTCATTTCTTACTTTTGCAGTTGCAATTTCAATATGTTTTGTTACTTCTTGTGATGTAGAATATTTTCTCTCATCAATTGGGGTTACATTTAAACTTCTTTCAATTTCTATCCAAGGGACGAATTTTTTTGACATTACAATATGAAAAGCTACAATTGAATCTGTTAATGATGGTTTTCTGGTTTCTAAAGTTAAAGCATAATTTAAACCAGTCAACATAGATTCAATTTTGGGATATAATTTAGGTTCATTTTTAATTAAACCAGGAACTTTATCCATTACAATTTCTTTTGTGTCTGTTCTTTGAAGAACTCTAGAGTAATACATTTGCATTTTAGTGGATCGTCCAAGGAAAACTTCTGCAGATATTTCATCTCGAAATAAAGCATCTAAAGATACAAATGAATTAAAAAAACGATTAAAATTTACTATGACATTATAAACTAAAGGTGTCCATATTTTCCAACCAATTTGTTCTGAATACTTTAAGGCTTGAATTGTGGAAATAATTTCATCTTCCTTTAAAGATTTAAAAATCTTTTCTACATTTTTTGTGATTGTTGGTCTTCTGGCAAATAAGCCGACTTCTAAGGCTCTAGATTCTTTTGCAAATTTTGAAATTGAATTGGAAGAGCTCCCGCCAAAAATTTTGTCAATTAAACCACCTTTTTCAACTACAGGCATTTGGGCTGTTGTTTGACCTGATTTAAAATTAACTACTGGTTTAGAATTCTTTTTATCAGTTTTATCGTTGGCTTCCATTTTTAATCGTTCATTTTTATAAAAATCTTCGTCAACTTTTTTGATTAAATCGATTCTAATAAACACATCATTAGATTTTGTAATGGCATCATCTACAAGTTTTTGGTGTTCAGCTGAGCGAGATTTTCTATAAAGACTTGCAAATATTTTATGTGCTTCTGTTCTTGAAGATGAATTCAATTTATTCCCTCTGGTTCAATGGATTTTCCACTATTTGTGCATTGGCTGGAGGATGGAAGTTAAAAACAGATGCAGGTAGTCCAATATTTGTTTGAACACCTGAAAAACTAATTTCCATAAAATCCTGTTTTCCTCTCGCTTTGAGCCGAATAGACCTTATTATATTATTCGGCGTAACTGAGACAATTATCTCCTCATAATATTTTGTATCTGATTTTAATTTTAAAGTTTTCCCAGAAGCTGAAACTGATTCATATCCTCCGAGTAGACCGCTAATACCACCAGTTGAGCCTTTTAAGTCTTGTTTACCTGCAACAGATCTTGCAGGATTAAATATCCATAAGTATCTTCCATTTCCTGAAAGAATTCTTCCATCTGAAAGTTTTAATTGAATGCTTCCAGGTTTTTTATAAGAAACAGTTCCGCTCATTCCATCCAATGAAATATTTGCTCTAAAAGATTCAAAAGAATTCATTGTTCCTATAATAGAATTTAAAAGTTCTTCACCTGATTCTGAAAATATGGCAAAGGGAATAAGAATGCAAAAAGCAATATATTTGAGCATGTGAATAAATTATTTACAGATTCTATAAAAACAAGAAAAAAAAAGTTTCTTTAAGGATTTGGGCGAATTTTTTTGTGACTCTTTTTATGAGTCCCAAAAAAACTGGGCTTTTCGTGGCTTCGGTCTATAAGTGGGTCTGACCTAGGGTTGAGACCCACTTATAGACTGCTATCGCACCACTTCAATCCCTTTCGCTGCAAAGAATATAATTGAAAAATCTTTTTATTACCCTGATTTAGAATCTCACTGCGTTCGATTCTAAATTATGGGCTGTGATTTTATTTTTGAGTATTATTCTTTAACTAGTTCTAGAATTTTTTCAGACATTAAATCTTTAATTTTTCCATTTTGAAATTGATTTAAAAAACGAATTAAGCTATCTGCAAGTTTTTGTAAATTTACAAGACAATCTTTTTTGATTTCATAGCCGTACATAAGTTCATGAATTCTGCTTATATCGGGGAGATTTCTTTTTGGTTTAGAAAAAATTTCTACAACTTCTCTTAATTCAGTTTTATTTAATTTTTCTTTTAATAAAATTACTGGATAAGTGAATAGACCATTTAAAAAATCTTTCATTTGAACTTTGCCAGAATTTTCTGAACTTTGAAAATAATCAATATAATCATCTTTGATCTGAAACATCATTCCCATATCAACACCAAATTTTTGCAGAGCTTTTTTTTGATCAATATTAGATTTTGCTAATATTCCAGAAGTTAAACAAACTGCACCAAATAATGAAGCTGTTTTACCATAAATAATTTTATTATATTCTTTGATGCTTACTTTAGGATTTTTTTCCCATTGCATTTGAATTAATTCACCAACAGATAAATCACGAATCACTGTTGTGTATGCTGACATAAGTTCAGGATTTTTTAATCCATTCAAATGATCAATTCCACAAGCAAGTAAATAATCTCCTGCTAAAATTGCTGTTTTATTTCCATAAAGTTTGCCGATTGTGGGTTTACCTCTTCTTAATTCAGCTCCATCAATAACATCATCATGAAGTAAACTTGCAGCATGAATTAATTCAGCAATCGAACCAACATCAATCCAATCTTTTCCTTCATAACCAAGTAACTCTGAAAAAAAATAATGTGTTAAAGGTCGTATTCTTTTTCCACCAGATTCAATCACTTTTTCTTTAATGTCTTCTAATATTGGTAAATCTTCTTTGATTATCTGGTCTAATTTTTTATTAAATTCTTTAATGATGAATGGTATTTCTAATTTTAAAGGTTTCATTTAGTATCAATCTTTAGACTTTTAAAAAATTTCCAAATTTCTTCATTTGCAGAAATTTCTTCAGTAAATCTTCCAAATTTAATTTCATTTTCCAATTTACCTGGATAACCATGGCCAGCACCATCTAGACGAATTAATTTTAGAGATTTTTTAGTCTTACAATTTTTGTAAATAATTTCAAATACATTTACTCCGTCATCAAATTTATCTTTTGGTTTTACAATTTCTTCATTAGTACATAAATTTCTTTTTTTCCAAATTGATATGGATTCTTCAACTGATAAAATTTTCCCTTTTCCACCAAGAACTTCACCTCCAGAATAAGGAACAATTGGATCTTCTGTTCCATTTACTAGCATTATATTTTGAGGGAACTTGGGTTGTTGTTTTGATAAATTTAATGAAATCGTGGAAACAAAAGTGATATATGTATTAAAAATATTGGATTCAAAAGCAATTTTTTCTGTCATATACCCTCCATTTGAATAACCTATTAAAATCAAATTTTCTTTGGGAATAAAAAACTCTGTTTGGTATTTTTTAGTTAAAGCCAAAATGAAACCTTTGTCATCTAAGTTTTCGTTATCAGTAGAAAGTTTTCGTCCATCTGTCCAAGATTTATTTTCTCCATCTGGAAAAATTAATAAAATTCCTTCTCTATCTGCAATAGAATACATTTCTGATTTTATAAAAAATTCTTTTCCTGTTCCAGCTCTACCATGAAGAGCAACTAATAAATATTGAATTTTTTTATTTTCTGGAAAATAAGTTTCGTAAGTTCTATTAAAACCATTCCAGATAAATTGATTTGATTTTGGAAAAATTTGATTTTCTTTTTTTGGAAAAATTTGACATTGATAAAAAAAGATTAAAGTTAAAATAAGAATTATTTTTTTTAAAACAGACTTCATTAAAGAAAACTTTTATAAAATAAAAAGTTTGTATATATTTAATTTTAAAAATGCTAACAAATTTTTATTTCTAGATTGAGTTTTATCATTTATAAAAAATTCTGAACAAATGAATTATGAATTAAAACAAGCTACAATAAATGATTTAGATGATATTGTAGAATTATTTGATAAATATAGAATTTTTTATGGGCAGAAATCTGATATTGATGCAGCTAAAAAGTTTATTTATGAAAAATTTGAACATAGAGAATCAATTATATTTATCGCAAAAGATTTAAGTAGTAATAAAGTTTTGGGCTTCACTCAACTGTATCCTGTTTTTTCTTCTATCTCGATGCAAAGAAGTCTAGTCTTAAACGATTTATTTGTTTTAGATGAATTTAGAAAAATTGGAATTGCTGAATTATTAATGAAAGAAGCAAAGTCTTATGGAAAAAAAATAAATTCCAAAGGTATTGAACTTTCTACAGCAAAAGATAATTTCGCTGCTCAATCTTTGTACAAAAAATTAAGTTATGAAAAAGATGAAGATTTTTTCCATTATTTTCTTAGCCTCAAATAAAATTCTTCAAAACAAGCAAAAGGGATTGACTCGGGGTCATAATTTTTTTTAAGAAAAAATTATGACCAGAGAGGAAAGCCCGGTTTTTCAATTAGAGACAAATTTTTTTATTGTCTCTAATTGAAAAATTTGCCCAAATGAAAACTCTTGGCTTGAAACATTAGCAAAAAAAAATGACTTTAACCATTAAATTTAGAGGTAATCATGATTAGTGCTGCAAATGTAACTGTTCGTTACGGAAAAAAAACTCTCTTTGAAGATGTAAGTATTAAATTCAAAGAAGGCTCACGCTATGGGCTAATCGGTGCAAACGGAAGTGGGAAATCAACTTTCTTAAAAGTCCTTGCAGGTTTAGAACAACCTTCTCAAGGTGTGGTTTCAATCGACAAAGGAATGAAACTTGGATTTTTAAAACAAGATCATTATGAATATGAAAACGTGAGTATCATGAATACTGTATTAATGGGAAACCCAGAACTTTGGGAAGTAGCAAAAGAAAGAGATAGACTTTATTCATTACCTGAAATGACAGATGAAGAAGGAATTTTATCTGGTGAATTGGAAGAAAAATTTGCAGACTTAAATGGTTATGAAGCTGAAAGTTACGCAGGTGGACTTTTGGAAGGTCTTGGAATTCCATCAAGTATTCATTCAGAAGAAATGTCAAAAATTACAGGGGGGTTTAAACTAAGAGTTTTACTAGCACAAGTATTATTTTTAAAACCTGAAATTTTATTATTAGATGAGCCAACAAACAACCTTGATATAAAAACAATTAATTGGCTTGAAGAATTTTTAACAGATTATTCAGGAGTAGTGATTGTGATTTCACATGATAGACATTTTATCAATTCCATTGCAACTGATATTGCTGACTTAGATTATAATGTTATACGAATTTATCCCGGAAACTATGATGATTATATGGAAGCTTCCACAATGGCTCGTGAACAATTAGTAAATGAGAACAAACGCACTAAAGAAAAAATTTCTGAACTCCAAGATTTTGTGAATCGTTTTAGTGCCAATGCGAGTAAAGCGAAACAAGCAACTTCTCGTGCAAGATTAATTGATAAATTAAAATCGGGACAAATTGAAATTAAACCCACTTCAAGAGTATCTCCCTACATTCGATTTAAAATGGCGAAACCTCTTGGGAAAGATGTAATTACTGCAACTGAAATTTCTAAGTCTTATGCAAATCCTATTTTTAAAGATTTTACAATTTCAATTACAAAAGGTGAAAAAGTTGGTATTGTTGGAACAAACGGAGTTGGTAAAACAACATTGCTTCGATGTTTGTTAAAAGTGGACGAACCAGATTCAGGAAAAGTAGAACATGGACAGTCCATGACTTTGTCTTATTTTCCACAAGATCACAAAGATGGAATTGGAACAGATGCAACAACTTTAATCGAATGGCTTTATCGTTTTGCCCCTGCTGGAACTGACACAACTGTAATTCGTGGACTTCTTGGTAGAATGTTGTTTAGTGGGGATATGGCTCAAAAACCTACAACAGTTTTATCGGGTGGTGAAAAATCTAGATTGATTATTTCCAGAATGATAATGGCTGAAGACAATGTACTCGCACTTGATGAGCCCACAAACCATTTGGATTTGGAAAGTATTGAAGCATTAAACTATTCACTTGGGATTTATGAAGGAACTGTAATATTTGTTTCCCATGACCGTGAATTTGTTTCATCACTTGCAACAAGAATTATTGAAGTTACTCCATCTGGAATTATTGATTTTAAAGGAACTTATGAAGAATATCTTGAAAAAGAAGGTTCATATTCCAAATCAAAATGAAACCTAGAATTGGAATTATTGGTGGAACTGGTCTGCTTGGCCTTCCTGTTCTAAATGAACTTGTTAGTTCAGGTTTTGAAGTAAAAGCATTGTGCAGAAATGTTTTAAAAGCAAAATTAGTTTTTCCAGAAAATGTAAATATTCATGAAGGTGATTTGGAAGATAAATTTTCTTTAGAAAGATTTTTTAAAGAAATTGATGTTTTGTATTTAAACCTCTCTGTAAATCCCTCGAATAAAGAAACAGATTTTTTACCAGAACGTGAAGGTTTAGAAAATATTTTAGATGTTGCAAGTTCATTAAAATTAAAACGAATTTTATTTTTATCTTCACTTGTAAAAAATTACCAAGGCAAAAATGGATTTGACTGGTGGATTTTTAAATTAAAACATAACGCTGTGAAGTTGATTAAACTTTCTGGTGTTCCCTACACAATTTTTTATCCATCTCAATTTATGGAAAATATTTCAATTCTTCAGAAATCAGGAAATAAAATTTTACTTGCTGGTGAATCTAAACAGAAAGCAAATTTTATTTCTGCATTTGATTATTCGAGGATGGTCACAAGATCTATTGAATTAAATTTTTCTGAGTCCAATGAATTTGTCATTCAAGGTTTGGAATCTTTAACAACTGAAGAAGCTGCAAAAATTTTTGTTAAAGAATACAAAAAAGAAAATTTAAAAATTTCAAAATCCCCATTATTCGTTTTAAAATTTCTCGGACTATTTATTCCAAATATGAAATTCACTGCAAAAATTTGTGAAGCTTTAAACAACTACCCTGAAAAATTTCAAGGTGAAGAAGCTTGGAAAATTCTTGGAAAACCTACACTTAGAATTTCCGATTTTGCTAAAATTTAGTAATATTTGGTTAAGTTAGGTAAGCCACACTTGGATAAAAATAATCTACATTTACTAGATTTTTTTTCTGGTATAAAACTTTTCAGAAATGTATAAAAATATAAATCCACCTAATAAAAAACTTGGTATGGAAAAAAAAATAGCTATATAGAAAACTAAAATTCCTCCAACACCTGGTTCAGTAGTAAAATCTGTATTCGAAATGAAAATATATGAAAAAACTAAAATTGAAGTTATTAAACCAGCAAAAAAAAAGATCAAGAATTTTGAGAACTTAGACACTAAACTTCCTTTTTAAAAATTATTCTTTTTGTTTAAATCTAATTTCTAATTCAGAACATTCATAGTCTTTAATTATTTTTTTATAAATACAAACTTCGATTCCTGCTTCTTTATAAAAATAAAATTTAAAAAATGCTTCACCTGTGTTTGAATCATTTCCCAAATAAACTCTTTCAACACCAAGAATATTACTTTTTAATTTACTATTTTTTTCTAAACCTACATAAAATCTATAAAACATTCCAGGTGTGTTACTAGATGTTTGTGATAATACTCTTTTTACTGGGTACTTAACTTGTCCATTTGCACAACTTATAAAAAATACTAAAATAAAAATTATTTTAACAAAAATATTTTTTATTGGCATTTTAACTTTTCATCCTTATCAACAATGCATAACATTTTTGAAACAACAACATATCTATCTGGAGCAGGTTTAAATAAAACTACATTTCGATTATCTTCAGATTCGGGATCTTCTAAAAATATAATTCCAGATTCTCCAGTTGAAATAAAAAAACGAATCAATTTAAAAATTGGTGGCAAAGTATAATAGTAAATGTTTTTTTTTCGCGAACTGTTTATTGTTTCTGCTGTGCGAATGGTACTTACACGTGTTATTTCATAAGTGTCAACTGGATGTTGCGGAGTTGAACCAATTTTTTTTAAATCAGTGTATGCATGTTTTACATAAACGCTATTATCACAACTGTTGAAAATTAAAAGTGAAAAAATTAAAAAACTATTTTGGAATAACTTCATTTGGCTCTTCTAGAATTGATAATTCTTCAGTACACTCTAAAACTGTTGAATTTTTTAAATTACATTTCCAGTAACTTCTTTTGATTTTATTTTCTGAATGTAGTTCCTGAAATTTTTCAAAAGCATTTTTTATTTCTGCTTTGGGAATGTATGCTGATCTTGTAGATAAATAAAGTGTATTTTCTTTACCTAGTGTAATTTCTCTTAATGCAAAATAGTTATGAATATTTGTATCTTTAACAGGAGTAGTTTTCCCACATGTGATAAAAAAAATTGTTAAGAATTTTAAAATCAAATTAATTTTTGAATAAAATTTACTAAAACATTTTAAATTTTTAATATTGTATAAGTGAATTGTCTTTTTAAAATATTTCATTATTTTCTAAAAAATTTAAAACCTGTCTTTCCACAACTTTTTTAATCTATCTAGAATTGTTTTTTCAAAACCTTCTTCAGATGGTTTAAAAAATTTAGGAGGGTTATTTTTTAAAATTTCTGGAAAATAATTTTCTTCCACAAAATGATTTTTGTGGTTATGCGGATAAATATAGTTAAGTGAAGCACCTTCCATTTTATGAACAAAACTGGGAGCATTTCTCAAATGATTTGGAATTACAACATTTGCACCATTTTTTTTCACAAATTCTAATGCGTCTTCAATTGCTCTATAACTAGAATTGGATTTTGGGCTACATGCAAGAAATAAAGTTAAATGAGATAACAAAATTCTAGCTTCTGGCATTCCAATTCTTTCCACTGCTTCTAGAATTGAAATAGCAAGTGGAGTGGCGTTTACAGAAGCCAAACCAATATCTTCAGAGGCTAATACGATTAATCTTCTACATATAAAAACTGGATCTTCCCCACCTTCAAGCATACACGCTAAATAATAAATCGCTGCATCTGGATCTGAGCCACGAATCGATTTGATAAAAGCGGAAATAAAATCATAATGATTTTCTTTGTTTTTATCATATTGAAAGATCTGAGTTTCAAAAAATTCATCTATGTCTGATTCAGTCCAAGCTTCTGTATAATTTAATAGATGAATTGATTCCAAAGAGTTTAATAATTTTCTAGCATCTCCACCTGAGTTTAATATTAATTTTTTTTTTGCATCTATCTCAATATTTAGTTTTAATTCAGAAATTCCTTTTTCCAAAATTTCATTTAAGTCATTTTCAGTTAATGCTTCAAATTTAAAAATTTGTGTTCTAGATAAAAGTGGTCTGATAATTCTAAAAGCAGGATTTTCAGTTGTTGCAGAAATTAAAATAAATTCTCCTGTTTCAACAGAAGATAAAAGTGAATCTTGTTGGGATGAACTAAAACGATGAATTTCATCCAAAAATAAAAGTATAGTTCCAATTTTTTTTGCTTCATAAGATAAATCTTTGATTTCTTTTGTTCCAGAAGAAGTTGCATTTAATTCTCGAAAAGGAAGATTCCATTTTTTACCTAAAATTTTTGCAAGAGTAGTTTTACCTGAACCAGGAGGTCCGTAAAAAATCATTGAAATGGGTTTTGTTAATTTTTCTAATTTTGAAGTTAATTTTTTTTGTCCAATAATTGAATCAAAACTATCTGGTCTAATTCTGTTTGCTAACGGTGAATTAGTTTCAAATAACATTTAATTCTTTTTCAATTGAGACTAAACAATTATAAATAGTTTCTGCACAAACATCACATCCACTAGAACAACATCTTAAAGATTCTCTGGAAACAGACCCATCTAAAATTGCTTCAATTCTTGATTTGATATAATTCGGAAGTGCATACCTATCAATATATTTTAAAATAAGTTCTTCTCTTGAAATTGGAAATAATCTTTCTTCCATTATCTTCCTTGTTCCACAAATAAATTTGTTTTTTTTGCAATAAAGCGAAATATAAAATAAATAATCCAAACAGAAATAAAAATAATTTTATGTTGAAAAGGAATTAAATCAAAACTAAAATTTTCTACTTTTACATAATTCAAAAGATAAATTAAAAAATCAAAAAACAAAAAAATTAAAATGAGCCCAAGGATACTAGAATATTCTCTGTGAATCACTGTTCTAAAAGAAAATGAATTTTCAGAAGATTTAAAATTTTTAAAACTAGGAATAAACGCAGGAGTTCTATTTGCCCATAATAAATATTTATCTGAAAATTTTTTTCTTAAAAAATTTTCTTCAGTTAAAATAATTCTTTCATAGTAAAAACAAAACACCAAAATAAAAAATACAAACAAAACAAAACTTCTTGGAATTAAAGCAACACCTGAATGCATCAAAAAATTTCCCAAATACAATGGATGACGAAGCAAAGAATACATCCCAGTTTGGTTCAAAACATCTGCGACTTGTTTATGCCTATTTCTTCCAGAAGTATTTTTTGGAACAAAAGCAATTGTTAAACTCCTAACGATAAGTCCAATAAAACTGACTAAAAAACAAAATCCAAGATAAAATAATTGATAAGAATAATTTTCATTTGGATAACGAGTATCTGTTAGAAAAAAAAAAGAAATTAGCACTACCAAAGCTGGGATGTAAGAACGATATTTAAATAAAAATTGTCCTTGTTTGTCTAATTCTTCCATAATCGGCATAAAAAAATCCTTGTTAATAAAACTTAATTTTATAATTTTGCTTCATGTCAACTGAATCATTTATTCCACCCAAGATGAACTATCCTTTACTTTGGTTAATGGATTTAGGAATTAAAAATTTACTCAAAGCTGTTCATAATATTGAAAATGTTGTGATCAAAGAATCTGATAAAGAAAAATTAAAAATGCTTAAAGATGAAAGAGTTATCTATATTTCCAATCATCCCTCAACTAAAGAACCTCCAATTTCATACCTAGTTGGAAATTTAATGTATTCAAGATTTAAGTATATGGCTTCTCGTGAAGTGTTTGATTGGGGTGAAGGGTTTGTTGGAGATTTTATTCAGCAGATGGGTGGCTTTTCAGTTATCGCAGGATCTGGTGATAGAGAGTCTCTAAAAATGACTCGTTCCATTCTTGCATCTGAAAAAGGAAAATTAGTTTTGTTTCCTGAAGGAGAACCAACTGGAACAGAAAATGATAATCTCCTTCCATTTCAATCAGGAGTTTCACAACTTGGTTTTTGGGGATATGAAGACGCTTTAAAATTAAATCCAAAAGCAGACATCACAATTGTTCCAGCTTTTGTAAAATATCGAATGTATGGATCAAAAGAATCAATTCGCAGAGATGTGGATTATTCTTTAGAAAAAATGGAAAACTATTTTGGAATTTCAAAAAAAGGAAAAGATATTATTCATAGACTTTCTTCAATTGGAAGAAGAATAATTGAAAAAGCAGAAAGAGAATTTGGTATTGTACCAGACGAATCTCAAACTTTTGATTATAGAGTTGGACGACTTCGACATCATATTTTAGATACAGTTGCTGAAACTGTTGATTTAAAAAAATACAATAAAGAAGATCATGCAATTGACAAACTAAGAAAAATTCTTTCTACTTTTGAAATGGTTTTTGTCAAAGCAGCAGATCCAAAAAATGAATTACCCTCTTTAGACAAAGCTAAATGGGGAAGAAAGTTTTGTCAAAGAGCTTATGATTTTATCACAATTGGAACAACTTATCTCCACGAACTTCCTTCAGCAGAAAGAATTTACGAATGGATTTATAGATTAGAAAATGAATTATTTGCAAAAACAAATCCAAGACCTCAAATTGCTGAAGTTCATTTTGCTCCATTTTTTAAATTTTCTGAACTTTACCCAAATTATAAAAAAGATAAAAAGAAAGCTGTTGAGGAACTCACTACAAGACTTAGAAATGAAATACAAACTTTACTTGATCGTGAAGTAAAAAATTCAGAACATTTATATCCTGAAGGACATGTTTTTTTCTAGGAGGAATTTTTTTGTCTGGCACTTCGGTACGATTTTCGCTTACGCGAAAATCACTCAGTGACCGACAAAAAAACCGGGCTTTCCTCTTTCGTAAAAAAATTTCATTTGAAATTTTTTTACGCCGAGTCAATCCCTTTCTCTAGCATTGGAAAATTTATAATACAAATAATAAAATTCATTTTTTTATTTTTCTTTTGTTTTAATTTTTTCTTATGTTTTTCTATCTTTTATTAAAATTTAATCAATATCAAGTAAATGACCCATCTTTTCTTTTTTTGTCAGTAAATAATGGTGGTTCTGTTCAATTGGTTTTATTTCCAAGGGAATTCTATCAACAACTTCAAGTCCATAAGCTTCAAGACCAACTATTTTTCTTGGATTATTTGTTAAAAGTTTCATTTTGTCAACACCTAAATCTCTTAGGATTTGTGCACCAATTCCATAGTCTCGTAAATCAGGAGCAAAACCTAATTTCTCATTTGCTTCAACAGTATCCAAACCTTTATCTTGAAGATTGTATGCTTTTAATTTATTCACAATACCAATTCCTCTTCCTTCTTGCCTCATGTAAAGTACTACACCTGATCCTTCTTTTTCTACAGCAGAAAGTGCTGCATGAAGTTGAGGACCACAATCACATCGATTGCTCATAAAAATATCACCTGTTAAACATTCAGAGTGAACACGAACTAAAAAAGGTTCCTCTTTTTTTACTTCACCTTTAATTAATGCAATATGAATTTTATCATCAATCAAAGTTGAATAAGCTCTAATTTTAAAGTCACCGTAATTTGTGGGAAGATTGGTTTCTACTTCTAAAGAAATTAATTTATCTTTTGTTCTGCGGTACCGAATCAAATCTTCTATAGTATAAATATTTAGTTTATGTATTTCTGCAAATTTTTCAAGGTCTTTCATTCTCGCCATTGTGCCATCATCATTCATAATTTCACATATAATCGCAGCAGGTTTTAATCCAGCAAGCACAGCTAAATCAACTGATGCTTCTGTGTGTCCTGCTCTTCGTAGTACTCCACCTTTAACAGCTCTCAAAGGAAATAGATGCCCGGGTTTTACTAAATCATTTGGTCTTGAATTATCATTAATTAACACTTGAATTGTTTTAGCTCGATCTGCTGCTGAGATTCCTGTTGTAACACCTTCTTTTGCATCAACTGAAACTGTAAATGCAGTTCCATGATGATCTCCACCAACATTCACCATTTGATAAAGCTCAAGACTTTTTAGTTTTTCTTCTACCATTGGAATACAAATTAAACCTCTTCCATGAGTAGCCATAAAATTAATTGCTTGGTTATCTGCAAACTCAGCAGAAATTACTAAATCACCTTCGTTTTCTCTATCTTCAGAATCAACAAGGATAATCATTTTTCCAGATTTAATTTCTAATATTGCATCATCGATATTTTTTTTCATTCTTTGACCATTAGATAAAAAAGCTAGTTTATAACTATAAAAAAATCTTTAATTTGTTCTTGATTTGTTAAGATAAATTTGTTTTTATGTCCAAACACAGAAAACATAGAGGATTTTAATGGAGATTAAACTTAATTCAGCTGGCAAAGTGAAAATCATTGAAGTAATTGGTAAATTTGATATAGAAAATACAGAGGAATTTGAAGTTGTGTTTAACAAACAAATTGAATCTAAGCCCTCTATTTTAGCAATAGATTTAAACAAATTGGATTACATTGATTCATCAGGTATTGGTTGTCTCATTAAATCTTTAAATAATATAAAAAACCAGAAAGGTTCCTTAATTTTAGTTGGATTAAAACCAATGATTTTAAATGTATTTAAACTTGCAAAATTAGATTTATTTTTTCAAATTATGACAAATGAGGATTTTAAAAATAAATTTGTAAACGATGATGACTCAGACATTAATGAGTTGTTAGGAAAAAAATAAGGAAATATTTCAATTTTCAGGAATTAGGCTTTTATTCTTTAAAGCTAAAGTCTAATTTTTTCAACCACAGTTAATCAAAACAATAATTTTTTTCTTCTGCCTTAAATAATCAAATTTTTAATAAATAAAAATAAACCTCTCATTTTAATTGAAATAATTTTGTAATTAAAACTTAATTAATTTTTCAATTTAAGGCTTTACATATAAAATATATCTTATAAATTTAATTTAAAATTCTAATTAGAAAATATTAGAATATTATAATATACTAAAGTAAGGTGATTATGAAAAAAATAATATTAACCCTTTTAATTTCTTTTTTTATCAATTGTGGGAAAAAAGAAAAAATCGTTATTAGCGGTTCTGAAACAATGCATTCAATGATTTCTCAAGTGGCAAATGAATATAAAAAAGTAAATAAAGATATTGAAATAGATGTAAAAGGTGGTGGTTCTGGTGAAGGTATCCAAGAACTAATTTCTGGATTAACAGATTTTGCAATTAGTTCAAGAGAATTAACAGAAATTGAATTTGAAAAATTAAATAAAGATAATCATCTTGAATCAATTTTAATTGCTTATGATGGAGCTGCATTTGTAGTTCATCCATCAAATCCTTTATCAGAAATTACACTTGAAGAAGCTTCTGAAATTTTTACAGGGAAAACAAAAAACTGGAAAGAAATAAAAGGAAAAGATTCAGGAATTGAAGTGATAATTAGAGATAATTATTCAGGTACTAGAGAATTTATAAAAGAACAAGTTGTAAAAAAATTAAATCTTGGAACAGATGAATATTTACAAAATAAAAAAAATGAATATTTAGAAAAAGCTAAAATTGCAATTAATAATGAAGAAATTACAGATTTGATTTTAAAAAATCCAAATTGTATATCATATATGGGAATGGGAATAGCAAATGCAAAAACTGAATTAAAACTTTTAAAATTTGCTAAAACTAGAAAAGATGAATTTGTAGTTCCAAATGTTCAAAATATAAAAGATAGAAAATACAAACTTTCACGTGGTTTAAAAATGTTTTATAAGTCTGGAAAAAACTCTAAAAAATTAGATGAGTTTGTAAGTTTTGTTCTAAGTGAAAAAGGGCAAACAGTAATTTTAAATTCTGGTTATCTTAGATCTACACTTCCTGAAGTTAAAGTTGAAGGAAAAAGAAACTAGTTTTTTAATACTAGCAAAAGTGATTAAAACGGCGTCAAAAAATTTTGAATAAAATTTTTTTGACGAAAGTTGAAAGCACGGTTTTTTTGTGGGTGCATTAATTTGTAAATAGTGTTTGTATTTTATTTTATACCAACCCACAAAAAAATTTGCCCATATTTGAATTCAGAAAAATCAATAATTTATCAATAAAATTTTTAACTATTCGATCTTAGTTAGTCAGCACAAGGTAAAGCTTGATTAGAATTGAATAAAAAAAAGAATAGCATTCAAAGAAATTTTCATGAAACTTTATTCAGAACTTGCAGAGTATTATTACGAAATCGAAAAACCGGGTAGAAAATTTATTCAAGAAGTAAAATTTTTAGATGCAATTTTTAAAAAACACAAAGTGAAATCTGTTTTAGATTTAGGTTGTGGAACTGGTGAACATTCTCATGCAATGAAAACTCTGGGTTATCAAGTTTCTGGAATAGATTCTTCAATGGAAATGATTAATTATGCAAAAAAAAGATTTCCAGAAATTGATTTTCAAGTTTCAGATATGCAAAATTTTTTAACCCCAAATTCATATGATGGAATTTATTGTATTTTTGGAACTTTTAATTATTTAACTGAAGAACAAGAAATTTTAAAATGTATAGACCACACTAGAAAAAATTTAAAACAAGCAGGAATTTTTGTTTTAGAAGTTTGGAATGCAATTCCATTTCAAATTATAAAACGTAAACCTTTAACAACTGTTAGCCAGTCAAGAGTTGGTTCTATAACTATCCAAAGAGATAGAGGTTTTAAGATAAAAAGTATTGAACCAAAACCAGAAAATCCAACATTGGTTGAAGTGAACTATGTTTATTATTTGGCTCAAAAAGAAATTAAAGATAAACATTTAATGAGAGTTTTTAAACTAGATGAAGTTATTAGTTATTTAAAAAAATTTCAGTTTGAGTTATTACATATTTTTAGTAATTATGCAGGTGAAAAGTATTTACAATATGGTTCTAGAATTTTGATTGTTCTACAAAAAAAATGAATTTTAAATTAAGAGTTTCTATTATTGCAGGTTTATTAGTTTTTTTATCTTTCCAAGCTTTTTATTTAATCGAATACTTTTATTTTTTTAGCTCAATAAATTTTATGGCAGATGAAAATTTCCACATCGGAAGATTTTTTATATCAGTATCATTTTCATTTTTAGCAGGACTTTTAGTTTATATTTATACAAATAATTTTTATAATTCTTTAAGAGATTTATCACATAAAATTCAAGTTTGGGGAAATACTTTAGAAAAACCTGTTGAAAGTATTTCAGTTCTAAAAAAAGATCCAGATATTGAATCTTTGGAAAAATTTTTGATTCGAGCAATTGAAGAAAATGAAAAAAAAGTTTCAGAAAAATTTAAACGTGAATTAGAAAAAAATAATACCTTGATAGTAGAAAGTTTTAAACCCTTTTTGCCAGAAAATAAACTTGGTGGAATTGAATTTTTAGATGCATCTATTTTTCCATCTAGTTCTCATAATTTTGATTATGATTTAGTGCAGATTGTAGAAACCGAAAAAGGTTTTATTATGCTTCTAACAGGTTTTGAAAAATCAGAAATTTTTGAATCAATTTACAAATTAAAATTAAAATCAATTTGTTCCACTCTAGAAAATTTATTTTATTTTAAAGAAGAAGAAATTTTAAAATCATTAGAAAAAATTTTAGAACAAAATTATTTTCCAAATTTAAGGCTTTCTATTCATTATGTTCCAAATATTTCATCACATCTATCTAGTTTACATTTTCAAAAAATGCCTATGATAATTTTAGACGATTCAGGAATATCTTTAATTCGTTCAGATGAGATTAATTTACCAAGTGGAAACAATCTAAAATTTCATCGTTCTGTTTTTGAACAAAAAACTTATTTAATTTTAATTTCAGATCATATACTTGATAAATTAAATATTTCTCCAAAAGAATTAATTTTAATTTTAGAAAAAGAAATATTTGCAAGACCAATTTTTTTAAATTCTAAAGAACTAATTTATCAAATAAGTGTTTTAATGGAAAAACTAGGTAGAGAAAAAAAACTAGATAATATCCTCGATTGGTTCTTTGCAATAGTGCTTTTAAAAAAGTAAATAGCCTATTATTTCATCAAGCAAAAGAAAAAAAAGTATTACTAGATTTTGAGTTTGATAAAAATATTATACCGTTTGTTTTTTCAGATCCCACAAGAATCAGACAAATTTTATACAACATAATTGGCAATTCAATTAAGTTTACCAATCAAGGCTCAATTCTTATTTTTTTAAATTCTAAAAAGATAAACCATGAATTTCAAGAAATTGAAATTAAAATTCAGGACACTGGAATTGGAATTCCAAAAAACAAACTTCCTGAAATATTTAATCCATTTACCTAAGCTGATGCGGGTATTACCAGAAAATTTGGTGGAACTGGACTTGGTCTTTCAATCACTGAAAAATTGGTGAAATTACTTGGCGGAGAAATATCTGTTAGATCTGAAGTTGGAGTTGGAACTTGCTTTACAATTAATTTTCAATTTAAATATTCAGATAAAAAAATCAAAGATGAAAAAACTGAAAAGTCTCTTGATTCAGATTTTGCAAACAAATATCCTTTAAAAATTTTAGTAGCAGATGATAATTTAATTAATCGTGAAGTTGCTAATGGAGTTTTCAAAAAATTAGGTTTTCAAATCAAACTTGTAGAAAATGGAATCGAAGTTCTTGAGACAATTAAGTTTGAATACTATGATTTAATTTTAATGGACTTACATATGCCTGAGATGGATGGTTTTGAAGCCACAAAAGAAATCATAGCTTTGCTTGGAGCAAATAGACCAAAAATAATAGCTTTTACAGCAGATTTAATTGATACTAGCAAAGATATTGTTTTTGAAACTGGTTTTGATGATTTGATGTTCAAACCTTTAAAGTTAGAAGAATTAGAATCTAAATTAGTTTCTATTTATAAACAAAAAAAAAACTAAGTGTTTACAGCTTCATTAGCTAAACATTTTTACAAATGTTTTTTAAAATTTTTGAATCACTTAAATCTTTTTTTTACTATAGATTTTCAAAAAGTAAATGACTTTTCTTAAAGAAAGATTAATCTTGACTAGTAAAATTCACATGATAGCAAGAATTCGAGTTTTTATATTTCTATTTATTTTTATTTTTCTATTTTCATGTGAAAACAAAAAAAATAATTTCCCAATTTTTAAAGGTGAAATTGATTTATCTCAATGGAATCCTGAAATTGATGGAATAATTGATTTAACAGGAGATTGGGAATTTTATCCAAATCAAAAATTAACTTATAATGATTTTCAAACTAAAAGTTTAAAACCAGAATATTTAACCGTACCATCAACTTGGAGAGGAAAAGATTTTGGTACTTTAAAAATTGAAGATATTAATTTTGCAACTTATCGATTAAAAATATTTTTAAAAGATGAATCCAAGATTTTTTCTTTTAAGATGTTAAATCATTCAACTATTTATAAAGTATTTTTAGATGAAAAACTAATTGCAGAAAATGATTTTAGAGTTAAAGAACAAGAATTATCTCCGTTCCACATACCTATTCATGATTTAAAATTAAAAACTGTTCGTAGAGAGTTAAATCTAATTGTCCAAATTGTTAAAAATAATCAATTTTATAATGGAATAAATGAAAAAGTGTATGCTGGAAGTTTTCGTGATATAAAATATTTTAAAACATTTAAACAAGGCATAGAATTAATAATTTCAGGAATTGTTTTTATGATGTTTGTTCATCATATTTTAGTCTTTTTCTTGAGAAAACAAGAAAAGGAATTTTTAGCATTTGCAATTTTCTCTTTTTTGGTTTCTATTTGGTTACTTTTAGCTGGAGAAAAATTTTTCTACCAACTCTTCAATTATGAGTATTATGATTATTTATTTTTTTTAGAAAAATTATTACTGGGCTTTCTGCCTATTTCTGGGATTATATTTACTTACCAAATATATAAAGAATTTTTTAATAAATATATTTTCTATGGATCTATAGTATTTTTTTTATTTTATATGTTTATAAATATTTTCTTTTATAAATATTTTTATAAAATTTATTATTATTTTTTAATAATTTTGGTAATTGATTTATTTTATAGCGTAATTATAACTATACAATCAATTTTAAAAAAACAAATTAAAGGAAAAATTAGTTTTTTTGGTTTTTTAATTCTAGCCATTACAGTTTTAAATGATGCTTTAAGTTCAATGAATTTAATTCAATCAATTAGACTAACACAATATGGTTTTTTAGGATTTATGTTTTCTAAAAGTTTTATTTTGTCAGAGAGATATTCAAATACATTTGATGAACTAGAAGAATTAACTTCTCTTTTGGAAGAAAAAGTCAATGAAAGAACTAAAGAATTAGTAATCGCGAAAGAAAAAGCTGAAAAAGCAAATCAAGCAAAATCTATTTTTGTAGCAACAACTAGTCACGAAATTAGAACTCCAATGAACGGAATAATTGGAATGTCAAATTTACTTTTAACAACAGAACAAAACGATGAACAAAAAAAATATGTAGAAATGATTCAAAGCTCAGCTAATTCACTTTTAACTATTTTAAATGATGTATTGGATTATTCAAAAATTGAAGCTGATAAAGTTACAATTGAGTCAATTCAATTTAATATTGTAAAACTTGTAAATGAAGTTTATTTATTTTTGTACAATAAAGCTAAAGAAAAGAATGTTTTACTAGATTTTGAATTTGATGCTGAGATAATACCTTATGTTTTTTCAGACCCAACTAAACTTAGACAAATTTTGTATAATATTCTAGGTAATTCAATTAAGTTTACTGAAAAAGGTGTAATTAAGATTTTTTTAAACAAAATTAGTATTGAAGGAGATTATCAAAAAATTGAAATAAGAGTTCATGATACTGGAATTGGAATTCCCAAAGATAAAGTAGAAGAAATTTTTGAGCCATTCACTCAAGCTGATTCAGGTATAAGTAGAAAATTTGGTGGAACTGGGCTTGGTTTAGCAATAACAAAAAAATTAGTAAATTTACTTGGTGGAAATATTGAAATACATTCTGAGATTGGAGAAGGGACTAGTTTTAGTATCTATTTTAATTTAGAGTATTCTTTGAAAATTAATCCTGAAAGTAATATAGATAAGAAGTTAGATTCAAAATTTTATTCAATTTATCCATTAAAAATTTTATTAGTAGATGATAATTTAATTAATCGAGAAGTAGCAAAAGGGATTTTTACAAAACTTGGATACGAAATTGTTTTAGCTGAAGATGGACTTCAAGCAATTGAAAAATTGAAAAAATTTCATTTTGATTTAGTATTTATGGATTTACATATGCCAGTTATGAATGGTTATGAAGCAACTAAAGAAATCATTTCTATGCTTGGAGTGAATCGTCCAAAAATCATTGCTTTTACTGCTGATTTAATTGACACAAGAAAAGATATAGTTTTTAAAACTGGTTTTGATGATTTAATGTTTAAACCTTTAAAAATTGATGAATTAGAATTTAAACTAGTTACTATCTATAAACAAAAGAAGGTTTAGTTTTCTTAGGGCGAATTTTTGCTAAAGCAAAAACCGTGCTTTCTGCTTCAATCTTTTGTAAACTCAACTTATTATTTAAAAAAACCTTCAAAGAGATACAAAAGGATTTTCGCTTCAATCACTTTCGCATAGTGTTGAAAAAACTTAATCTCTTTTTTCAAATTCAATTATTGCTCCTTTTCTTGTAGTAATTTTAATTTTTTTTAGAATTTCATTTTTTGGAACTAATAACAAAAAAGAATATCTATAAATGATTTTTGTTTTTACATCTTGGTCTATTGGATAAACAAAATTATACGGAGCTCCCATTCCCATCATTCCTGAACCGGGATAATATCTGACTCTTGATATTGAATTTACTATTTCTTCAAAATAATCATATTGCTTAATTGGAGTTTTATTATTGTATTCAAACTCAAATTTTAAAAATTCTGGAAATACTTTTGTCTCTGGAAAGAATCGAAATATATAAAAATCATTTTTTCCAAAATCTAAAAAATTGATTTCTTCCCAAATCAAGTCTGGGTCTTTAAAAAATCTTTGTGAAAAAGAATTTTTTAGACTTAATTGTACTAATTCTAATTCTTCTTTATTTAATTTTTGAAATTCTCCGTAATATTTATTCCCAAAGTATTTAAATTCTTTATCTTTAGAAGCAATCCCTTTTAAGTAGTAATCATTTGTTGTACACGAAATAAAAAGTAGAATTAAAAATAATAATTTCATTATAAAATTTAGACTTAAAAAATTTATATTTTTTTGAAAATTTCCGATACTCAAATTTAAGTTTCGATATTTAAAAAACCGAAAATATAATGTGGAATCAGTAGAAAAGCCTAAGAAATTGTTGTACTTATCTATTTTATTATTTGGTCTTGTACTGATCGAAAAGTCTATTCCCAAAAAAAAACAAACTATTGTACAACAAAAAGAAGAATCACCAGTTCTTGAAGTTGTCCCAACTAATGAAGAAGTCCACGAAAATGATATTTTTGCTTCTACAGAAACTCTTCAAGGAATTTATTTCATAAAATTTTATCAAGTAAACCAAAATACCAGAAGTAAACTAGTAAAAGTGCAACGTATTGTGAAGGGTAGTCTCAAAAAAAGAATCAAACTTGCATTAAAAGAACTAAAAACAGGTCCAAAAACTGAAGAACTAGAGAAGGGAGTTTTAACAAGTTTACCAAATAAGTTTTCTTACAATAAAAAATTTAAACTTATAGATGGAGTTTTACATATTTCTTTTGATGAGAGTTTCGAGAAAAATGCTTCCAAAGAATTAATGCAGGATAGAATTGATCAACTTTCTTTTACACTTTTGGAGTTTAAAGAAATCAAAGGTATTAAACTTTATATCAACGAAACTGAAATTCGTGAACTAGGAAAAGATAAACTAAGCATTCCAGTTGTGATTAACAAAACTAATAATCGCAAAGTTGTGTTTTTATAATTTAGGGGAGTTCCCCTTCGGGTCGTGCTAGAAAAAGGTTCCGTCTCTTCGAGACCTAGCTTACGCTAGCTTTTTCAATCACTAACTCTTGTATTGAAAAAATTTAACAATTAAATAAAAAATTTTTTACAACACTAGGGAAATGGATAGAAGCGATGTCAAAAAATTATGAATATAATTTTTTGACAGTAGCTGATAGCCAGGTTTTGAAAATAGTAAGGACTTAATTTATTAAGTTCTTACTATTTTCAAAATTCCCCCACCAAAACTAATCCCCTTTAAGAAAGGGGGTTCTTGTGTTGAAAAATCAATCTTTATAAATTTCAAAAATTGGATTTGGGGATTCACCAAAAATGTCTGGTGAATACATCGCTTCAATTCTTGTTTGAGGTAAAATAAATTTTCCGTCTTGGTTTAGTCTCACCGTGTATTCAATGATGGTTTCACCTTGTGGTAGAAATTCATAATACGCTCTGTAATTTTCGTAGGAGCGTTCTTCAAAACTTGGATAACTGCCTGATGCTTGTTCTGAATTTTGAGCCATTGAAGAATCTTTTCGCACACCACCAAGAATTGCTGCCCCAGTTGGAATTGGATCGTTTAACACTACCCAAGTCATGTCCACATCTGCTTTGATTTTAATTTTAACTCGAAGTAAGTCACCACGTTTGTATCCACCACTGAACAATGAAAATACTCCAGAGCTATTCATTTTAGAAATTGATTTTTCAATTGTATAACCACTTGAAATCGCTGTCTTTAAAGGTGAGGCAACTTTACTTTGAAGATTCACCCAAGGTTTGCCAGAACCTTCATGAGTGATTTTTAAATCAGAAGATTCTGTTGGAAATGGAATTTTTTGGTTTAATGATTTTGTGCTTTCAGTCCATTTTGATTTTTGTGTGTTTGATTGATTGGTTGCAGTTGTTTCACCAGTGACAGAATCTTTTTCAAATTCACGAGCAAATTTTTCTAGTGCTAAACTTCCCCAAGCATTTGCAGTTGTTAAATCCCAAGTACCTCTTTGTTGACGACCGAGTGTGCCTCGTAAAATTCTTGGAGAATCATCACGCCATTTTTTAAAATTCACAGCGGTTAATAGAAGTTTGGTGGCGTTCATATCCGAAGAAACCATCAACCACCAAAGTTGATCTGAATTTTCATTTACAAATTTCATACTAGTTCCTTGCAAATTAATTCTTGCACGAATCACTTGTTCTAATTCTGAAAGTTGATTTATTCTATTTGGAGCATTTTGTGTTCTTAATAATACAGACCAATAATCTAAAAGTGCTGAACTTGGTAATAAATTAAAATCCAGATTTAGTGTGCTTAATGATGTAGTATTTAATTTTCCATAACGAGCAAGTGATTCCATTGAATTAATTTTGCGAATAGTTAAGTCAGCAGTTTGAAGTGAACTTTCTCGAAAAATTTTTCCTTCCACAAAATTATTTAATGCAGATAACATTTGTTCACGAGAAGAATCTGGAATTTTATAACCAGCTTCATGAATAATGGAAAGAACATAAGCTGTTAAACTTGGACTTCCGTAATAAGCATTTGGAAAATATTTTACAAATCCAGATTCATCTAAATATGAGGGAGTGTTTTTCATCAATTCGTCAAAAGATTTTTTATCTTTTAGCACAATGATTTTTGAAAGTTGTTGTTCATAACAAGTATATGGATATTTTTTCATATACTCTTTGATGCTATTCATATTATCCAAAAGTGATTTGGAATAATTAATTTCAATTCCTCCTTTTTCAGAATCAGCATCTTCAGGTTTTTCAATTTTTAAAGAATATTCTTTGTCCAATTGAAACAATGTTCCTTGAATCACTCTTTCTTTGAGAGATGGAACAATTTTTTGAGAGATTTTAATTTTATCAAATGCACCTGAATTTGATTTTGCAGAAAATTCATATTCTAATTTTTCAACACCTTTTGGAATTTTAATATCCCAAAAAATTTCTGTGCTTTGGTCTTTTTCAAGACTAATTGATTTGTTTGTTAGTTCACCGATTCCAGACACAGAACCTTTTACTTCAATATCCATTTTTTGTGTGCTAGAATTTCTAATTGTCACAGAAGGTTTTAATTCGTCACCTTCTCGAGCTAGAACCGGAAGACCAGGTAAGATGGATAAATCTTGGGTGCTTCTAAAACTAGTTTCACCAGTTCCAAAAAATTTTTCACCACCATTTGCAATTGCTACAACTCTAAAACTAGTTAATGAATCGTTTAATGGAAAACTAATTTCTGCATTTCCATTTTGGTCTAATTTTACAATTGCTTTCCAATATAGAAGTGTGTCAAATTTTTGACGGGCAGATTCCATTCCGCCACCACCACCAGGAGGAAGTGCTTTGATACCAAAATGTCTTCTTCCCACAACTTGCATTTGTGCTGTGGAAGTTTGAACTTCATGTCCTCTTTCATTCATCATGACTTTTAATAAATTCCAAGTTTCATTTGGCATGAGCTCTAGTAATGCTTCGTCAACAACAGCAAGAGCAATTTCAGAGTTTGCTGGAAGTTTTGCACCAATTGCAGTTTTAACTGAAACTGTCGCAGTAACTTTTTCTCTAATTTTAAAAACTGGTCTATCCGTTTTGACAGAAACTTTTAGTTCATGTGGTTTCCAACCAACTTTAATAGAGTTCATTCCGAGTTTAAAACTTGGTCTGCCAAGATCAACTAGTGCTGTTGGTTTGATTTCAGAAACTCTTCCGCGAAGTGCTAAAGCAGATACATAAACATTTGGGGCATAATTCTGTTTAATGGGAATTTCAATTACAGGATTTGCAGAAGTAATTTGTTTTACATAATGATCTAAAATTCCTTCTCTTTCAACTGTAAACAAAACTGTTGAATTTTTAAATGGAGCTCTCACCTGAAATTTTGCAGTATCACCAACTTCATAATTTTTTGTATCTGGAATGAGATCAATTCTATCATGATCTGCAAAATCAAACCAAGAATCTTTTCCTGATACATTAAATTCTCTTTGTGCATAAGTAGAATTTTCACCTTCAGAAATTTCAGCTTGTAAAATAACAGAGCCTTCAACTGGGGAAGGTTTTTTACAAACAAATAAACCTTTACTGTCTGTTTTGCCGCTACAAAAGTTTGCAATTTTTTTTATTTCACTAGAATAACTAAAAGAATAAAATCCACCTACTAATCTTTTTCTGTTTGAATATTGAAATCTTTTGTACATTACAATTTCTACGTTTACACCCGATTTTGGTTTTCCATCTAAATCTACAACAGCAGCAGTAGCTGAAACTTCAGACTTTGGCATGTACCAAGAATCATTTTTTAAACCTACTAAGTAACGTGATGGATAAATTTTAAATGAATTAAATGCAGTTTGCATTTCACCACTTGGGTCTCTGTATTCAAGTTCCGTTTGAACTGTTTGAATTGATTCAGATTTATTTTTTAATTTTGCAATTGCTTTAGCAGAACCAAACTGATCTAATACTAATTCTTCAGAATTGATTTGATTTGCACTGGACTCAGTATCCAAATCTAATTCAGTAGAATTATTGGATTGACCTTCTTTAATTTTATTGGAAGCAAAATTAAAATCTTCAAATCCTTCAAAACTTTGGTAAGCAGCACTTGATTCTGTTGTTCTTAAAGTGATAGGTAAACCAGAAGCAGGACCTCCTGAAAAATAATTTACAATTAAATCAATTGGAATTTGTTTTTGGTTTATTACTTTTTCATAAGGACCTTTGATTGCAGCTTTTAAAATTGGAGTTTTAAATTCTTCTACACTAAAACTAGCTGTATAAAACACATCGTCTTTGTTTGCAATTTCTATTGAGTATTGACCAAGTTTTGCTTCTTTTGGAATTTTAAATTTGGATTCAGCAGTTCCATTATTCCAAGCTAATGCAAATGGATATTCCATTCCCGAACCAGAATGAATGATTCTTCCAGAAACTGGAATATCTGAGCCAGCAAAATTTAATCCAGCAGTGGAATGTTTTCTGATTAAATGTTTCATGCTAACTGTTTCACCAGTTTGAAAAAGGGTTCTGTCTAAAATTGTGTGCAGAATTAAATTACTAGGTCTAGAATATCCACCACCTAAATTAAATCTCCAATCTTCAATTCCATTTATCCAAGAAGAATGAACAAAAGAAATATCATTCCCTTTTTCAGCAGTTACTAAATATCCATTGGAATAAGAAGAAGTGTATGCACAATTTGAGTTTGGTAATTTTCCTTTAAAAGCAAATATACCAATTCCATCAGTAACACCTTCTTTTAAAACTTTATTATTACAATCTCTAACTGAAATTTTTGCATCAGCAACTGGACTTGCGTTATTTAAAGAAGTAACAAAAACGAGTGAGCTTTCTTTTCCTTCTTTAAAATGTACAGACATATTTGTGACAAGTGCTGAGGTCCCCACAAACATTTTGTTTTGTTCTTTTAAAAGTGATTTACCAAGTTTATCACTTTCAATTTCCACTATGTAAAATCCGGGATCTTTGAGTGGGATGCCTACCACTTCAAAAGCTTTTTCCCCATTTGGTTTTGGAATTTCAAAATTAGATCCAAAACTTTCACCTTCAAAAAGGGATTTTTCTCTTTTTTTCTTAGAAACTTTGTTTAACCAATTTAAAATTTTATCTGAAGAAATTTTAACTTTTTTCCCCATCATTTTATCTAAAAAACCTTCTTCTTTAACCATTCCCAAAATTTTGGCTTTGATTTTTTTGTCTAAATTTCTTAAAGTAACTGGTAAAAGTGGTTCTGCTTCAAATTCAATAATTCCAAAATCCCCAGAAAATTTTGCAAGTGGTGGAAACTCTGCAGTGCTAAAACTGAGAGGAAATTTATTTTGGTTAGAAAGCTTTCTCGCTGATTCATCTTTAATGGATTCAATATTTAAAGTGAATTTTGAATTTTCTGGAAAAGGTCCTTCAAAATAAACTCTATCCAAAGTTTTTTCATTTTCTTCCTCATCATTTCCATAAAATTTTGCAGACCATTTTTTAGTTCCATCAGTTAAAGAAATTTTTTTAATTTCAGATTTATTAAACGCTGCTGTAAAGTTTACATAAAAATTTCCAACAGGAATACAATTTGATTTTGCATTTTCTCTATCACAAGAAAAATTTGCAGCAAAATTTTCTCTCACTTTAAAATTAAAATTTTGTTTTTTGGAAGAAGCAACTCCTGATTTAGAAGTAATTCCTTTTTCCCAAATTAAAGTAATTTTGGAATTTGTAGAAAATTTTCTACTTGATTGAAGCATGATTGTTTTTGGGGGAAGTTTTTCTTGGCTAAATTGTGATTTAACAACCTCGATAAATGAATTTTGATTTAAAATTTTAACTTTGATTTTATCTTTAATTCCTTCCAATTCAAAATACAAATTGGAATTTAAACTTTCTTCACTAACTTCTGTGTCAGAAGTCAAAAAGAAAATTTGTTCTTCATCAATAAAACTTCCTTCATAAGGATTGATTGTCAAAACTGCTGGACCACCAGTTGTAAATTTAAAACTTTTTTTCCCGGTTAAATTTTCCCCAGCTAAAGTTTTAACAGAAGATTTTAATTGAAAAGAACAATTGATTCCAGCTTCTAGTGAATTTGGAAATTCATAAACAAAAGTTTTTTCATCTATCCATCTAGCTTTTCCTGTTACAGGACAATTGATTTCAAAAATATCAGTTTTGGCTCTTGGATCACCAAATGGAACCATTTGTTTTTGAAACCCAACTTTGACTTGGGTTACTGATTTTACTTCACCTTCAGGTGAAAAATAAGCTACAGAATTTTTCTCTTGAGAGAAAATCCCAAATGAAATTAGAAAAGCTAGAACGAATCGTTTAATCATGATTTACCTTAATTTATTTTTTTTCATCAACTGGTTTTTTTTCTTCAGTTGCTTTTTTTTCAGTTGATGGTTTTTTCTCTTCAGGTTTTACACAACGTACATTATATTCTCTTGTAAGTGTTCCATGGTTGTGATGACCATTATCAAAATTTACATACCACAACATAGACCTATTACTAGCTACTCTAGTTCCAGATAAATAATTTCCACCAGGAGTTCTAAATTCTGGATATTTTGAAAAATAAGCATCTACTAATTCTTCTCTACTTGGAAGCCTTAGTCCATTTTTTTCACATTCTTCTTTTGCGAGCATATAAGATTTTTTTTGGATATTTTCAGATTGCCATTTAACACCGTCTAACACCATGAAACCGCCATCTTTAGTGATTGGTGGAAGTTCTTTTTTCTTTGGAGCTGGTTCTGAGCTTGCTGACTTGGCTTCTACTTTTTTTGCAGGTTCAGTCGTTTTAGCTGCTTGGTCTTTTGATGGTGCAATAGAGTTTGCATCTTTAACTTGGGAGAATAAAATTGATTGAAAAATTAAACAACATAGAATAAAAATAAATTTCATGTTTATACCTCAAAACTCATATCTAAAGAGATTTGAAAAGAGGTCAAGCTGTAAAAAAAGTTTTTAATAACCTGAATTTCCACCAAATATTTTTATGATTCTTTTATCTTCTATACTATAAATTGTAATACCTCCACTTTCCCAACCCAATGTTTGAGTCCATAATTCATAAATCCCGTTACCATCCAAATCAGTTATAGTAGAATAATATTCAGATTCTGTTCCGTCCCCACCAACAAGATGGTCTGTAATGATAAAATTACTTAGTTTACCAGAATCAATTGAATCGACTCTAAAAATTGTTTTTGGTCTATCATTTTCAATAGGAGTTTCATTTTTTTTATATGTTTTTAAAGTAGAAATAAATAAAGTTTTTGTGTCGTTAATGAAAAGTTTTTCGAAACGACATCTATCATTAATATTACAATCCATAGTTTCTCCAAAATAATCATTTTTAGTATTTAATTCTTTTACAAAATATTTATGAGAATCAGATATGATTAAATCTTTTTCATTAGGGCTTAACTCAGTGATATTTAGTTTTAAATTTGAAGTTTTGCTTTTTAAAAAAGCTCCAGCTATCCCAAAATAAGCAGTTTCAATATTTTTTAAATGCTTGAATTCACCTTGTATTTTGTAACAAGTATTGCATAAATATTTCTGACCAATTTTTATAATCTTATTAATTTTTGATTCTCCAATTGTATTTCCTAATTTATCATATAGAATTATATTTTCATTTTTTTCAGTTTTAGGAATTAATGGTTCACCAGTCTTATAACTTATTTCTTTTAATACACCATCATTTAATGTTGCAAAAACATTCGCAATATAGTTATTGTTTTTCGAAATTTCTAAAAAAATAATATTGCTATTTCCTTTTGAACCAAAATTTAAACTGACGTATTTATTATAAACCCAACCAATTGTCCCATCATTCAATTTTACTTTAAACCAATCTCCATCTAAGTATTTATTTTCATTTTCTAAATAAATAGAAAACTTGGGGCGATTTATTTCTAAAATTTCAACACTTTCAGAATGATTCAGTCTTTTAATCACTTTTGATTTAATTTCTGGTTCGATTCTTAAATTAACCATATTACCTGAAATAGCATAAGGTGGAATATTTAGAGAATTAGTTTCGGGGATACTTTTGTTTTCGATTTTACAAGAAAAAAAATCAAATAGAATAATTATTAAAAAAAAATTTTTGAGCGAGAGTTCCACTATTTTGATTTACTAAAATCAAATCATTTGATCAAGAAGTTAAAATATGGTTTTATATAACCTTAACTTTATATAAAGACTTAAAATTTTGTTTTTGAAATAATTATTCTTTTTTCTTTCTTAAAGACTTACTTTCCTCTTCAAGAGCTGCCCAATTTAATTCATAAGTAAGTCTAAAACCTAAATATATATCTTCAGTGGTAAATTTTGGTTTTAGTATTTGAGCATT
Organism: Leptospirales bacterium; assembly: GCA_013297885.1. GTDB lineage: Bacteria > Spirochaetota > Leptospiria > Leptospirales > Leptospiraceae > UBA2033. Next base: position 63,790 of record JAAFIR010000017.1, read on the forward strand.
AAAAAATCTTTCCAGATTCAAGCTACTTATATTTCTATTCGCTTCAATTTTCCAATTTTGATCCATTTGAAAACTTGTCTTCATATAAGAAAAAACTAAACCAATATAAGTTGAATTAACTTTTGAATGATTATTTTTCAAACCAAACCCAGCTTCAATTCCTTTTAAAGACATTTTCCCTTCTTGGTTTTCTACAAAAAAGTTATTGGACGGGAATATTCCTGTGTTAAAAATATTTGCTGTTCCTTTTAATTCTAAATAGTGCAATTGTAAAATATATGTTTGTTGGGGATTATTAACAAATTCTATTTGTCCACCAATTGAATTTCCTCTTGTTGAAGAGATAAAATCACCACTACTCAAAATATTAAATTGAGTATCCTGAATTAATAATGGGAAATAATTATATCTTGCAGCATAAATTGTATTTCCAATTACTATTGCAGGTCTAATTTTTCCAATTTCAAAAATTCTAAATCCAGCACGAATTCCACCATGTCCTCTAGATTGTGTTCCTTCTGAAAATCCAGATAAATCTTTATATCGATAAGAAAAAAATTCTCCAGAATAAGAAGATGATTGAAAATTATTATTTTCCATCCAGCCTTGATATAAATAATAATTTATAAAAAATTTTTCATAACAAGTACAAAAACTTAAATGCCATTCAGGAGTAAAAGCAAATGGGGAATTACTGTTTTGATTTAGATACCTTTTATCTATGTTATTGTTGTATTTAAACACTGAATAAGTAATATTTTCAAATGAGTTTTTATACTCACCTCCACCAGCACCAAAAGAAATAGTTCTAAAAGTTAATTGAAAAACTATAACAAAAATCTCAGAAGTTAGCTTAATAATCTCACTAAAATGTGTAACAATTCCTCCAAGTTTTGTTAAAATTTCCACAAATAAAATTTTTTTAAATAATTTCTTTTGTCAAGAATTAAAAACAATTTTTCAAATCCAACAGAGTCTTGCGTTAGAGATTGACTCGGGGTCAAAAAATTGCTTATGCAACTTTTTTTGACCAGAGAGGAAAGCTCGGCTTTTTATTTACTATCGATAAACGATATTAGTATCACTAAACGATTGTAAATGAAAAGAACGCCCTTAAAGAAAGTTGAATAAAGAATGAAGAATTTTGAATGATGAATTAAGAATGAAAAAAAGAATTGATTCTATGAAAAAAATTTGTGTGTTTTGTGGCTCTCGTCCAGGTAATAAAGAATCTTATATCGAAAATGCAAAAAACTTAGGGAAAGAAATTGTAAAAAACGATTGTAGTTTGGTTTATGGTGGAGCAAGAATTGGACTGATGGGCGAAATCGCAAATTCAGTGTTAAACGAAGGTGGAAAAGTTACTGGAATCATCACAGAATATTTAAATCCAATTGAAGGACATACTGGTTTAACGGAACTTAAAATTGTTCCAGATATGCATGAAAGAAAATTTATGATGTATTCTATTTCAGATGCTTTTGTAATTATGCCTGGTGGATTTGGTACAATGGATGAATTTTTTGAAACATTGACTTGGTCTCAACTCAATTTTCACACAAAACCAATTGGAATTTTGGATGTAGATGGTTATTATACAACTTTAAATTTGTTGTTTGAAAAAATGATTTCAGATGGATTTGTCGCTGAAAAATTTAGAAATTTATATTTTTTTGAAAATGAGCCAAAAGCTTTGATGGAAAAAATTCTAACTAAGATTTAATTTTACTAAATTTTTAGGGCTTGATTATAATTTTGGAAAATTATCTTTTAATATTAAACATTGTTCAAAAATACATTTGAATCATTTAATTCTATTAATCCTTTCACTCGATTGGAATACAACTGAAATTGGTTAAATCCTTGAGGTTTAAAAATTTTTTTTTAGGGTATTTTTTTATTTCTTGCATTCTAAATCCAAGTTTAAAATTATTTTACTTCTTGAAAAATTTGTTACTATTTTCAAAAAAAATTATAAGCGAGTATATAAATCTATGATAACTTTAATCAAACGGAGAATTAAAAGTATGAGAAGAATCAAAGATAAAATGATGTTATCTATTCTACCAAGTTTGGCTATTTTATTATTGGGTTTAACTATCATCATAGCTTGTTATAATTATTTTACTGAACAAGAAAGTTTATTAAATAGAAATTTATTAACAGCAAAAAGTTATGCAAATCAAGTTGACTCATTTATAAATCGTTATAATGCAATTGCACAAACACTTTCATACGCTGAAATGAATTCAGAAAATCATTCAAGAAAAGAAGTTCTTAAATTATTAAAAAAAATTGCAGAAGAAGATAAAAGTATTTTAGGCTCATGGGTAATTTATGAACCGAAACTTTTTGATAACTTAGATTCCTCTTTTGCAAATACAACTGGTCATGATAAGACTGGAAGATTTTTACCCTATTGGAATCGACTAAAAGGAGATTTGGTTTTAGAACCTGTTGCAGATGTAGAAACATCCGAGTTTTATACAATTCCAAAAAAAACAAAAGAAGCATTTATCCCCACTCCATTTATTTATGAAGGAGTATTGATGATGTCTTTTTGTTATCCTATTATGAAGGAAAAATTATTCCAAGGTGTTGCAGGTCTTGATATTTCTATTGAAACAGTTAAAAACCTTTTAAAAGGTTTTGAAGGTAAAAAAGTTTATAAATCTAATTATGTAATTTTAGTAAGTGATAATGGAACATTAATTTCAACTTCAAATCCACTTTTTGAAAAATCTATTTTAGAAAAAAAAACAATTAACCAAATCTCAGTTGAACAAAAAGTTCCAGAGTATGATTTACTTATTAAAGAAATTCAAGCAGGGAAAGAAGGTTATATTAAAACAAAAGATCCATTTACAAAAGAGAATGTAGTAGCATTTTATTCTCCAATCAAAACTGGAAATTTAAGTATTGTTGTTAGCATTTCAAGATCTGATTTGCTCGCAAATACAATTAAAGGAATAATCATTTTAGTGTTAATAGGTATTGCTAGTTTAGTGATAATAGGATATATTATTTATCGTTTAATTAATTCTATAATTGATCCATTAAATACACTAACAGAAACAGTTGTGCAATTTGGAAAACAAGATTTTACATCTAGATCAACAGTTGTGACTAACGATGAAATTGGTGAACTTTCTAAGAACTTTAATTCTATGGCAAATTCAATTGAAGACTATAGCACTGAAATGGAAAAAAAAGTGAATCTTAGAACAATAGAATTAAACAACACTCTCCAAGAAGTGACAAAATTAAAATACCAACAAGATGGAGATTATTTTTTAACTTCATTATTATTAAATCCATTTTCCAAAAAAATAATTGATTCAGATAAATTTAAAATAGATTTTCTAATTGAGCAAAAAAAGACTTTTGAATTTAAACAAAAAAAATTATCCATTGGTGGAGATTTATGTTATACTGATAGCATTCATTTGAATAACAAAAAATTCATTATGTTTTTAAATGGTGATGCGATGGGAAAATCTTTACAAGGAGCTGGTGGTGCACTAATTTTAGGCTCAGTGCTTAGAACTATAATCGAAAGAAATAAATCAAATTCTGATTCTCAAAATGTTTCTCCTGAAAGATGGTTAAAAAATTCTTTTATCGAACTTCATAAAACATTTGAAACATTTGAAGGTTTGATGCTTGTTTCAGTTGTAATTGGTTTAATCGATGATGACACAGGGACAATGTATTATATAAATGCAGAACATCCTTTTACAATTTTATATCGTGATGGTTGTGCAAGTTTTATCGAAGATGCTTTACAATTAAGAAAACTTGGAACACCTATGCTTGATGGTAAATTGTTTATAAAAGTATTTCAGCTTAAACCACATGATGTGATTTTAATTGGTTCAGATGGAAAAGATGATTTAGTCATCAATAAAGAATCAATGGATTCTAGGACTATAAATGAAGATGAAAAATTAATTTTAAAAGTCATCGAAGAAAGTAAAGGTGAGATAAGTTCAATTAAACAAAATTTAGTTTCTTATGGGGAATTAATGGATGATTTATCTATTTTAAGAATTGAACATATTGGAGTTGAAATAGCTGAAGAAAAGGAAACACCGAAAATAAATGTTTCAACTAGAGCTCAAGCGATTGAAACATTGGAAAGTATGGTTGCTAAAGAATCTTCTTCTATTATGATAAAACATTTAATTAAATTATACCTAAAAGATGGGAATTATGAAAAAGCTTACTTTCAATTAAAAGCATTAATCACTTTGACTCCAAGTGATACGCAAGTTTTGTATATAGCATCTTATTGTGCAATGAAATTAAATCGTTATTCTGAATCTATAGAATTTAGTGAAAGGTGTTTGCTTAGAGAACCATTAAATTCAAACTATTTAGATTTATTGAATAAAGTAAAAGCTAAAAAGCTTGACCCTAAAAGTAAACTTAATATTGAAAATTCTGGGCTAGAGAATAAATTTTAGTTTAAAATCCTTAAAGTAATTTAAGTAAAAATTAACTTTTTTTATAAATGCTTTTCTAAATTTAAATAAAAATAGAAATTTGTACTTTCAATTTGATTTAAACTTGTGTTTTTGGAGTGAAGAGGAATAAAATGATTAAAGAATTATTCAAACTTGATTTTAAAAAACCAGAGATTACTGACTCTATTCAAAAAGTATTAAATAGGAAAGAGTCTCTTGAAAAAAAATTAGATGCTCTTTATTCTAGATTAGAAACAGTTGAGATTTGTAATTCTAATTCCAAATTTTCAGATTCAAAACTCCTTGAAAATGCATTATTTCTAGACTCAATACAATTTATTTCTGAATTTGAAAATAATAATCCAGCAAGTTTCTCAGATAAATTTGATAGTATTTCTAAAGATAATTCAATAAATCAAAAATTTAATGAAATTTATAGTCAGCTCATTAAAAATTCTGATTCAGAAAATGACACTGTTTTAATTGAAGAAAAATTTTCTGAATTAATTCAATTAATGGAAAAATATGTTTTTAAAAAAAATAAATCCTTATTTGAAAATGATATTGATAAATTTAAAAATAAAATTAGAATTCAGTCTATTTTTGGAATTGCTATTTTAACTTTTTTAACTTATGCTGGTTTTAAGTATTACCAAAAAGTAAAACCAATTAAACCTGACCAAGCTAGAATGTATTATATGGCTGAAGAAACAGAAACACCGACCAAAGCAAAAATGATAACTGCTGAAGTTAAACCTGGTGAGAGTTGGGAGGAGATCAGTTTTGTTTTACCAGAACCTACTCAAGTTAAAAATGTAAAATTTGAACCTGTGAGTCAAATTTTTGCAAGAATTCAATTTAAAGAAGTTCGATATTTAGATGAAAAGAAAGAAGTTATTCAAACTAAATCTCTACAACTTACTGAATTAGGAATGGTTGATAATAAAGAAAATGATGAAATTTGTTGTGCAGAAGGTTTAAAAGCTGGAAAATTAATTCCAAAAAAATATTTAGAATTTGAATCAATTAATAGTTTACCGTCTTTTTTTATTAAACAAAAACCTATTTTAAAAGTTAAAGAAATTGTTCTTGTATATCGATACATTAAGAATTCTCAGAAATTCACTGACTAATGATTTTTTTAAAAGAATATTTTAAATTATTAAGAATCTATCAATGGATAAAAAATATCATTTTATTTGCTGGTTTGATTTTTGGAAAAAAAATATTCGAAGCTGATTTAGTATATAAATCTTTTTTAGGATTTTTATTTTTTTCATTAATTGCTAGTTCACAATATGTTTTTAATGATTATTTGGATAGGGAACAAGATGCACTTCACCCAGAAAAAAAGTATAGACCATTAGCATCAAAAAAAATCGATCCTGGTTATGCATTAGTATTAACCTGTATTATTTTAAGTATCGCATTAATCGCAAGTTATAAATTAAGTCCAGTTTTTTTTTCATTAGCAATTTTTTATTTTGGATTTAACTTATTGTATTCAAAATTTTTAAAACATATAGTCATATTGGATGTTATGTCAATTAGTATTGGCTTTGTAATTCGTGCGATAGCTGGAGCTGTATTAGTTAATGTGAATTTTTCTTCTTGGTTAATTTTATGTACATTTATGTTAGCACTTTTTTGGGGATTTTCAAAAAGAAGAGGTGAAATCTTATTATTAAAAAACGCAGGTGAACATAGAAAAATTTTAGAAGAATATTCACCAGAATTTTTAAACTTGATGATGGGAATTTCTACAACTGTTACTTTATTATCATATATTATGTATACAATGAGTCCTAGCACTGTTCTAAACCTCGGAACTGATAAATTATTTATTACTATTCCAGTTGTTACATATGCAATTTTTAGATCACTTTATATAATTTATATAAAAAATATGGGCCATAATCCAACAAAAGCAATTGCATCTGACATTTCAGTTTTAGCTTCAGGATTTTTTTGGTTAATTCTAGTTAGTTTAATTTTATATACTAATTTATTTTCTTCATTAAATTTCTTAATGAAATGAAAAAATTTTTTATAAATTCTTTTTATATTTTAATATTGTTTAGTATATTCTTTTTAGTTCCAATTTTTAAAGCTAAAGGAAAAATTTTTAAAAATCAAGAATTGATTTTATTAAACGAAAATTCAAAACCTAATTTAAATTCAAAATTCAAGATTTATTATTTTTGGGCAACTTGGTGTGGGGTTTGTGAATCAAATTTGTTAATGAATAAATTTAGTTATAACTATTTAAGAAGTTTAGGATTTGAATTTATTTCTATTGAAGAAGGAAGTAATGGTGAAAAATTTACAAAAGAATATATGGATAAAAATCAAATTTATTTTCCAGTTTATTTAAGTAATAAGGAATTTTTATTAACAAACCATGTTGAAGCATTTCCGACTACATTTTTTATTAATCAAAAAAATGAAATTGCTTTTTTTGATACAGGAATTATAACACCACTAGGAATCATTTTTAGAATTTTATATATGAAGATATTTTATGTTTAAGATTAAAGAATTAAAAATATTACTTTTAGAATTAGAAACTTCACTCACGAAAGAGTTTGAAAAAGTTTTAACTGATAAAACATTAGTAAATAGTTTAACAAAAATTTTTAAATTTTATAAATATCATAAATCTGTTGCTGGAATGGAAATTAGTCTCAATTCTTTTTCTGAATATAATTATTTTCAAGAAGTTCTAACTGAATTATTTTTTAATAAACAAAATTTTCCAAATCTAAAAAAACATTTATTAGAAATGTTTAAAGAAGATTTTTCAAAAGAAGACTATCGTTTTTTTGAATTAGAAAAAGAAAATATTAGTTTTGAGAATTTTTTTGATAAAGTAAAAAGTATTCAAAACGGTGTAAGGAAAAATATTACTAAAATAAATAAAGATTTAATTCCTGAAAAATTATTTTATAAAACTTTCAAAAAAACTAAAACAGATCCAAGTAAAACTGGCATAGATACTCAATTAGAAATAAAACCCACACCAAAAAATAAAATTAAACAATTTCAAAGTGCTGAAATTTTGTTAAAAGAAATATGGGAAGAAGGTTATGACTTATATAAAACTTTGACTTTTAAAATTAACTTTATTCAATCAAAAGATTTAGTTAGTTATTCTCATTTTGGAGAACAAGGAATTTCTTATATAAATATTATTGATAGAAGTCTAATCGAAACAGTTGATGATTTAATACACGAAAATTCTCATCACCATTTGAATTTAATAATTAAAAAATATGATCCATTTAAAATTCAACTAACTGATGAAATCTTTTATTCACCTTGGAGAAAAGAACTTCGACCAATTTATGCAATTCTTCATGCAGTTTTTACATTTTCTTTTGGTGCAAAATTATTTTTAGAAATGACTCAGAAAATCCCTCTATTAAGTAAAAAATTTACTGATGAAGAAATTTCATTTATATATAGAAGATTTTCTGAGGAAACTATCATGGTTAATTATTCATTGGTGGATTTAAAATATGGAATTAAGAAAAAATATTTTACTCTAAAAGGAATCGAATTGATTTCTGAACTTGAAAAAATGAATTCTGAATGTTTAAAATTCTCAAAAAAATTAGACACGAAAAAATTGAGTAAAACAGATTCAAAAAAAATTTCAGAGCTTAAATTAGAATTAACTAAAGCAAGAAAAACTTATAAGCTTTAGATGAGTTTTTTTGAAAAAAATTTAAAATTCATTTCTTCTGAGCTAAAAGACAGAATTTTAAATTTAGAAATAAATCTGGAAACTGAAATAACTAAATCAGGAAATTATACTTTTAAACTTGATTCAATTTATTTTCATTCAAAATATGATCCAATTTTAGAATCCAAACGACTTTCACAAAATCTAAAAACTTCAGAAAATTATTTGTATTTATTTTTTGGTGCGGGACTTGGTTATACTGTTTTAGAATTGTTAAAATATAATAAAGGAATTGTATTTTGGTTTGAACCTGAAATAAAAATATTAAAATTAGCTTTAACAGTTTCAGATTTTTCTGAATATTTAAAAAATGAAAAATTAAAAATTATTCTTCCACCTTATCATGAAGAAAATTTATATCCAGTTTTTAAAGGTTACCAAGCATATACAATTAGTTTTGTTCCTCATAAACCTTCTTTTGAATGGAATTATTATTTATACCTAGAAATTAAACATCTATCGGAAAAATTTTTTCATAAAAAAAATGCTAATCTTGCAACACTTACTAAATTTGAAAAAATATGGACTAGAAATTTACTTCAAAATTTAATTCCATTGCAAAATTTTATCCCAATAAAATTTCTTTTTAATTCAATTTCGTGTCCTGTTTTAATTACCGGTGCTGGACCTAGTTTACATTTCCATTTACAAGAAATAAAAATGTATCGTGAAAAATTTTTATTAATAGCTGTTGATACTTCATTAAAAATTTTAACTGACTCTGGAATTGAACCAGATTTGATTTATTCAGTTGATCCACAGTCGGTTAACACTTCTTACCTTGAAACATATTCAGGAAAATCAAAAATAATTTTTGACCCAACAACTTCTTATCATTCACTGAGAATGTTTTCCAATAAACAATTTTTTACTGACTCACCTTTTGGCTTATTGAATTTTTTCTTTAAAGATGAAATTGGAAAAATTTCTTTTGGAGGCTCAGTTTCTACAAATGCTTTTAGTCTAGCTTTTGAAATGGGTGCTACTGAAGTTTATTTAGTTGGACAAGATTTAGCTTTTACTGATGGGTTTGCTCACTGTAAAGGAGCGATTTTAGAAGAAAGATTAAACTTTAAAGAGACAAGATTTTTTAGAAGAGAAAAACACAATTTTAAACAATTATTTGCACTTCCAAAATTAATAAATTATTCTTATGAAAATAAAAAACTTCATACAAATGATAAAATGAAAATATTTCAAACTTGGTTTGAAGAAAATTCAATTGGAAAAAAAGTATTTAACTTATCTCAAACTGGAACTAAATTAAAAAATATTGAATACCAATCATTCAAAAAAGCTTTTGAAAACATGGATTCAAAAAATTCCATTAATTCAAAAAAAAATTTATACCAAATAATAAATGAAAATCAAATTATCCAAAATTCTTCTAATTTAAAATCAAATTTAGAAATTTTGATTAATGAATTAAGTAAATTTCGAAACATACTTGAAGAAGGAAAAATACTATCTGAGAAAATTTATTCTTTGGTTAAATTTAAACGTATGAACGAAATTCATAGTCTACTAAAAAAAATTGACAAAATTGATGAACTAGTATCAAGTAAAAATGGTTTAAATGAAATGATTGCTTTAACTATTCAGAGAACGATTTTAATCATAACTGAAGGTTATGAAACTAATTTAAGTTTTGAAGAAAAATCCAATTCAGATCTTGGAATAGCAAAAAAATCAATTTTATTATATGAAGGACTTTTTAATGGTAGTAAATTAATTTTGACGTTATTGAAAAAAAATTTATGGAGATTAAACCAAAATGAATAGAAAAAAATTTATTTTGAAGCTTGGAATGATACTATTAATTTTAAACTTCCCAAAAAAAATTTTTGCTAATGAGGTAATAAAGCTAATGGATAAAGAATTAAGATTTAAAAACTTAGATGAAGCTTTAATAGAATTAAAATCTATTGAAACAAAAAAAATTCAAACAACTGGTGAATGGAATTTAGCACAAGTAATTTCCCATTTAGCACAAAGTATAGAATATTCCATAATTGGATTTCCAGAATTAAAAAATCCCATTTTCAGAATTACTCTTGGTAAAATTGCCTTTTCTATATTTTCAAATAGAGGTTATATGAGTCATGACTTAAATGCGGTCATTCCAGGTGCTTCTGAATTAGATAAATTAACTGATATAAAAATTGCATTCCAAAGATTATTTAAAGCTATTGATGATTTTAAAAATTTTCAATCAGAATTAAAACCACATTTTGCTTATGGAAATTTGGATAAGTCTGAATATGATAAAGCACATGCAATGCATATTGCAAACCATTTGTCTTTTTTTCAAGTCTCTTGAAAAAATTCTGTAATAATAATTTCAATATCCTCTTGTTTGAATGGTTTTGAAATATAACCATTCATTCCAGCTTGAAAACATAATTCCTTATCAGTTGACATTGCATTAGCAGTAAGTGCTACTATTGGAATATCTTTTTGGATACTATCTTCTCTAATTTTTTTTGTCGCTTTTATTCCATCTAAAACAGGCATTTGCATATCCATAAAAATAATATCAAATTTATTTTTATTTAATAATTGAAAAGCTTCTTCACCATTATTTGCAATTGTAATTTCGTAACCAATTTTCTTAAAAATTTTAAGAGCTAGTTTTTGATTGATTATATTGTCTTCAGCTAATAAAATTTTAATATGTAATGGAATAGTTTTAACCAATTTAGACACAAGAACAACTTCTTCTTTTTTGATAGTTTCAAAAATTAACTCAAAATAAAATCTAGCTCCAATTCCAAATTCAGATTCAACTTTTAATTCTGAATTCATTAATGAAATTAGTTTAGAAGAAATAGCAAGCCCTAAACCTGTTCCACCATATTTTCTAGAAATTGAAGAATCTATTTGTGTAAAAGATTGAAATAAGTTTAATAATTTATCTTTTGGAATTCCGATTCCAGAATCTTTTACTTCAAAAAGAATTTTGTATTCAGTTTCAAATTCTTCGACCAATGAGATTTTTAATTCTACAACTCCAGATTCAGTAAACTTAATTGCATTGCCGATTAAGTTCAAAATTACTTGCCTTAATCTAAATTGATCCCCAACAAGATTTTTTTTAATTTTAGAATCAATTTCTAATTTAAAATCTAATTTTTTATTTTTAGCAGTATAATTAAATAAAGAATAAATTTCTTTCCCAAATTTTAATAAATCAAAACTTATTTTTTCTAGTTCAATTTTTCCAGCTTCAATTTTAGAATAATCTAATATATCGTTTAATATTACTAATAAAGAATCACCGGAATTTTTTATAGTTTCAACAATATCTTTTTGATCTTCATCTAATTTAGTATCGAATAAAATTCTACTCATCCCCAAAATACCATTTAATGGAGTTCTGATTTCATGGCTCATATTTGCTAAAAAATCTGATTTCATTCGACTTGTTTGTTCAGCAGATTCTTTAGCTTTTATCAAATTTGCTTCCGTATTTTTAATATTTGTTATATCTCTAGAGAAACCTAAAATGAATTTTTGCGAGTTTGAATTAGTGATTGGTATTTTTGTGGTTGAAAAACGTAGTTTCTCTCCCGTCATTGAACTGAAATCTTCTTCAGTCGAAATAATCATATTTTTTTCTAAAACTAATTTATCGATTACATCATAACTTTTTAATTCTTCTTTATTATTATGTATTTCAGTATTCAAATTATTTTCAATTTCATAAATTTGTTTATTATAGGAACGAGCAAATGCTTCATTAACTAAAATAAATTTTCCTATATTGTCTTTGACAAAAATTAAATCTGGACTAAGGTTTATTACTTCTCTAATAAACTTTTGTTGTGCTAATAATTCTTCGCTGGAAACTTTCTCTTTAGTAATATCATCGATTAAAGTAAAAATGGATACAGCTTTTCCAGATTCATCTCTAATAACAGAGTAAGTCATTTTGCACCAAATAATTTGTTTTTCTTTGTTTATAAATCTTTTTTGAAAACTTGCTGATTCTTTTGTTCGTAAAATTTTTTTAAAAACTTTTCTTTCCTCTATTAAATCTTCGGGATGTGTAATCTTATCAAAACCAATTTCTTCTAATTCTTCTTTATTATAACCAAGTAGATTATAAAAAAAAGGATTTATATTTTCAAATTTACCAGATGCTAAATGAAAAATTAAAATTCCAAACTCAGCATCTTTAAATAAAGTTGAAAATTTTAATTCAAGATTTAAAAACTCCCCAACTGTTTTTTTTTGTTTCCCAACTAATTTATCTTGGTTGAACCCAATAAAATATGCAAATAATCCTAAGAAAAATGGTGCAGTGTTGATCACCCAAAGTAATTTATTTGTTTTTTGAATATATAAAATTACTGAAAAATTAAAATCAAGATCATGGATAAAAATTTCAAATATAGTTGAAAAAACTGGAAAAAGTAATCCAAATAATATTCCAAAAAAACTATATAGAATTTTAAAATTCCATTTAACACCTAACATTATTTTATAATTATTATTTAATAAAATATTAAATCAAGCAGAAAAAAAACAGGTTTTTAATATAAAAAAATTTTAGTGTAGCTAAAGTTTTTTAATTTGTGATGAATTTTTCAACCCTAGCGAAAACGATTGAAGCGTTTCTGAATGCCTCGTGTTTTAACACGAGGGTTCAGAAGTAGCTGAAAGCGTGTTTTTTGTAGCTCTGTATTGCTACAAAAATTCGCCATAATTATAGTTTATAAAAGACTTGCAGTAGAGTTTTAATCCATTATTCTCGATAATAGAATATATAGTTTTTAATTTAGAGGCATTTATGAAATTTTTAATCATCTTATTAGTATTATTGAACAGTATTTTTTCCCAATCAAAAAAAGTAGTTTTAGGTGAAGAAGAAATTCGAAAATCACCAGCAGCTAAGTTTGAAAATAGAAATGAAGTTTTTGCAAGTCCAATTCGCAAAGTCAAAGAACAAGAAATTGGAAAAGGTTTACAATCTGAAGTTAGTGTATCAGATTCTCAAATTACAAAATCTGGTTTTACTGTTCAAAGATTTTATCCAGATGATAATAAACTTGGTGGGGATATTTTAACTATAAACAAAAATGCAGATTATGGTCATATCAATTCAATACGTAGAATTTTAAATGCATATATTCAGAGTTCATTTGAGTTTAATGAAAAAAATGCAGAAAAAATTGTTTCTCAAGTTTTATATTATAATGCACAAAACCGAAAAAAAATTGGAAATATATCTAAAAGATATACTCACACATTAATTGAAAGTTTAGATAAAAATAAAGTGGGGATAGGGAAAAAATTTTCAGATTGGGCTGGTAATACTCAAATTGTAATTCCAATTAAATCTGGAACTAAAACTAAAGAAGAGGTTTTAATTTCAAAAGATAGAATTAAAGATTCTAAAACTATAAAAGAAGAAACCAAAACTGTTAAAGATGGTAAAGATTCTAAAACTACAAAAGAAGAAACCAAAACTGTTAAAGATGGTAAAGATTCTAAAACTACAAAAGAAGAAACCAAAACAGTTAAAGATAGTAAAGATTCTAAAACAAAAAATTCTAAACTCGCTCTAGACGAAATTAAATCTGCTAAAGATTCAAAAAAAACTGCAGATGATATTGTTGATTCTACTTCTAAAACTTCTAAAAATGCAAAAAATTCTAAATCAATAAAAATTACTGAAATTATTGGTGAGTCTAAAACAACAATTAAAGAAGAAAAAATTATTATAGAAACTAAAGTTGGTGATGAAGAACCAAAAGTTCCAAATAAAGACAATCTAATTAATGAAGCAGCAAAAGATTCTAAGGTAACAAATGATGAATCAAAATCGGTAAAAGATTCACCTTCTAAAATTGAAACCAAATCTACTAAAGATTTACCAACTAAAGATGTTCCAGTTAAAGAGTCAGCAAAAAATTTACCTATTAAAGATGAACCAAAATCAGTTAAAGATTCTAAAGTTGCCAAAGATGAAGGAACAAAAAATGTTCCTCCACCAGAAAAAGACAAAGAAGTTTCTAAAACTACAACAACAGTTGCAAATAATTCTAGCTCAACTTCAAACCAATCCAATAATTCAACTAAAACAGTAACTTCAACTCCTCCAAAAAAAGAAGAACCCCCAGTGAAAATTCCCAAAACTAAAGAGGAAATAAAAAGAATGACTGAGGAGCTTATCAAGTTAAAAGAAAAAGAAAAAGATAGAGTTGAAAATTCAGATAATGTTGTTGGAGAAAAAATTTTATTTTTAAAAGTAAAAGAATTTTTAGCTGAAGGACATTACGTCTCAGAAATGTGGGCAGTTGACACTGATAATGATGATGAATTATTTCCAAGTCCATTTAAAAAAGTTTGTGGAAAAGAATTTAAGGAACTTTCTACAGGTGTAGTTGTTTTATGTTTTAAAGAAAATAATACCAGCAAAGACTCTCATCATCTTGCACTACTTGATAAAAACGATTTAAAATTAATCAAACAAACAAAAGAAGTTATATTCTGGAGAACTTTTCTTAAAGAACAAAATGAAAAAATTTATGTTGTTGAAGAATTGGATGGAGCTTACTATTTAAGCAGATTTAGTAATTCTTTAGTTTTAGAAAAAAGAAGCTCAGACCCAATTAATCCAGATTGTGAAATAGCATTTATGAAGAATAAAATTTATATGACTATCAAATCAAAAGATGGAAAAGATGTTACAATTCGAGTTTTGGATAGAGAAAGTTTAAAATTGAGACAACAAATTAAGAAAAAGTAATGAAAAAATATTTTAAAATCTTAGATTTTTTTAAAAATAGTTTTGATAAAATAAAATCAAAAATTCTAATATTTTTAGAAAACTCAAAATTTTTTGTTTTAAATATTAAAAAAAATAAAAAGTATTTTATTACTGTCATGATTGTTCCTCATGATGATAAAAATTTAAAAAAATTTCATGTTAATTATATGAAGTTTTTTTTATATTTATTTGGTTTTTTTTTGGTCTTTTCGCTATTTGCATTTATTTTATTAAACCAGTCTGCAAAAGTAAATGAGATTGAAGAGCTAAAACTTTCTAATGAAGATTATCAAATTTTACAAAAAGAATTAAAAGAAGAGTTAGTTAGCTTTCACAAAGAGAGTAAACCTTTTTATGAAAAAATTTTTAGACTATATGAAAAATTAGGTGGTAAAGAAATTTTATTTCATCCTTCAAAAGATGAAGACATAAAATTAATTTTAAATAAAAATTCTGAAATCCTAACAGAATCTTTTCAGATGAACTCTGATGTTTATAATTTGGAAAAATCTATTGAACTCACTAAAGAAATTATTAAATCGATTAAAGTTAGAAAAGATGTAATCAAAAATACTCCTTCACTTTGGCCAACTAAAGGATATATTTTATTTCCGTATGGTAAATTTTACTCACCTTTAGTTGGAAGAGAAATCGAAAACAAAGGAATTGATATTGGAGCTTTTCCCGGCTCTGAGGTTATTTCAACAGCACCCGGTGAAATTTACGAAATAGGTTATACTGACTATCTTGGTTATTATATAAAAATTAATCATAATTTTGGTTGGAAAACTATTTATTCTAATTTAGAGAGACTTCAGGTAAAGCTAAATGAAAAAGTTTCAAAAGGACAAACTGTTGGATACGTTTCCAAAACTTCTTCTAACTCACTCTATTTTTTACATTATGAAGTACATGTTGGTACAAAAGCTTTAAACCCATATTCCTTTTTAAACTTAGTACAAAATTAGTTTCTTTTTTTTGAATAGAATTTTAAATGCAAAATATGAATGAATTTGAAGATTTTTCAGTAAATACAATAATTGGCGAAGGCACTGAATTTTATGGTGAATTTAAAGTTGCTGGACTAATTCGCATTGATGGAAAATTTCGAGGTGTTCTTCAAACAGACGGAAAAGTGATAATTGGAAAATCAGGAATTGTTGAAACAGATGTTAGGGCAAAATCTGTTGTGGCAGGAGGAGAAATCAGGGGAAATATTTATGCAACTGAAAGAGTAGTGTTATTATCAACTTGTAAATTATTTGGAGATGTTATTACACCAAAACTTCTTATTGAAGAAGGAGTTTTATTTGAAGGAAAATGTACGGTAAATCCATAATGCAATTTTCAATCAAAACAGATAAACCAAAAACAACTGCTGAAAAAAAAACTTATTCTAAACTGGATCAATCAAATAAAGTTGAAGATAAAAATAATTCTTTTTTAAGTTTATTAGAATCAATTGTTCCATCTACAAAAGAAGAGACCAGAGGAATTAATGAGCTTTGGCAAAAACTTCCTGAAATTGAAAAGAGATTTTTAGCTTCACCAAGTCAAGTTCATCTAGAAGAATACAAAAGTTTAGTTAAAGATATTATAGATGAAATTTTAAAAAAGAACACAGTTTTAACTGAAGCCAAAAAACGTGGAAGAAATGATCAGAAAGTTTTAATTATTGTAAAAGTGATCGACCAAAATATTCAAATTTTAGCTCAAACAATGTTAAGTCCACATAATTCTGCATTCGGCTTATTAAAACAAATGGAAAAAATCAGAGGACTTCTTCGAGACATTAAAGAATAAATGATTGAGTTTGAAAATTCTGCATCAGCACGAGAAATTTTTGAACTTGAAAAAATCTGTTTTGAAGAACCTTGGAATTTAGATCAAATTTCTTCACACTTAAAAAATCATTTAGTAATTTTAATGAAAGAAAATAATTTTAACATATCTTATGTTCTCTACTTAAAAAGTTTTGATGAAATTGAAATTTTAAGAATTGCTGTACACCCAGAAAAAAGAAAGTCTAAATTCGGAACTTTATTAATTCAAAATTTAATTCAAATTAATTCTGCAAAAAAAATTTTCTTAGATGTGAATGAAGAAAATATTTCCGCTATCAAGTTTTATGAAAAAAATTCTTTTCAAAAAATTGGTGTTAGGAAAAAATACTATACAAATCGAAAAGATGCAATTCTATTTTTAAAAGAGGTAAATATGAATCGAAAAAATTTTATTTTTAAACCCAACCTTTACAAAGACTATTTTGTAAATTTTTCTGGACCAGATAAAAACCTAATCGGAATTCTTGGATACATGAACGAATTTGAAATTTGTATTGTACATAAAGGAATGAAAGTTTCAGATGATATGAAAGATATTCATGGTTATGTGAAACGTAGAAGCCAATCTGAAAAAATAGATTACCATGGAAATATAGATCAAATCGAACACAAAACCCATAAATCAAGAAATTACACTTTCATTTGGCTAAAATTTACAAAACCAGTGATTTTATCTGAAAATTTAATTGCAATTGAAATGGCAAATTTTTCTGAAGAAGATTAAAATGTTGTTGACATCATTTCATTAAATGATGAAATGAATACTTGATGAAATCAAGTAAACAAAAAAAAGATAAGTCACTTGCATTAGAATCTGCCGCAAGACTGTTTAGGGCTCTTGGAGACGAGGCTAGATTAAAACTTCTAGTTTTGATTTCCGAAAAAGAACTATCTGTCACAGAAATTTCTGAAGTAATGAGTGAAGGAATTTCCACAATTTCTCAAAGACTAAAACTTCTACGCAGCGAAGGATTAGTTAAAAGAAGAAGAGATGGAAAAAATTTTTTTTATAGTTTAGTTGATTCACATATTAAAAATTTAATTTCCAATGCAATTGAACATGCAATGGAATAGGAGAAAAAATGTCAACTCATCACACTCACGAAAATCATTCTCACAAACACAGTGCAAAATGTGGACACACTGCAATTAAACATGGAAATCATGTTGATTATCTTCACGATGGTCATTTACATCACGAACACGAAAATCATTATGATGAATGTAAAATTGAAATTAGTGCTGAATATCCAGATACTTGCACAACAGGTCATAACTGCAGTTCTCATGATTCAAACCACGTCCACGGACCAAATTGTGGACATGAAGCAATTCCACACGGAGATCATGTTGATTATTTAGTTGATGGACATCTACACCACCAACATAATGGACATTGTGACAATCACGGCAAATTGGTTTTAGCTTAGAAGCTTTTTAGATAAGGACTTAAATTCATTAAGTCCTTATTATACTAGTAGAGAGTATAATACAAATTTGTATCTTTATGATAAAAAATTAAATCTGATAAAAAAAATGGAAAAACAAGATTCTGTGGATTCAATTTCTGCATCATGGATGATTTACCCAAACTCAAAAGAGTTTGAAAAAAAACTATTTGAAAAAGACATTGCTGAATTTTTAAAAACTTCAGTGAACTTAATTAAAGATTAATTGATTAAAAAAAAAATTATCCAATACTAGCAAAAGGGATTGAAGCGTTTCTGAATCCTTTAACTTTACTAAAAGGATTCAGAAGTAGCGAAAAGCCCGGTTTTTGCAGATTCAATTTCAACAAATAATTTGTTTTCCAAATTTAAGCTGAATAAAACAGAATTTGAATCTGCAAAAATTTGTCCCAAAAATAATGAATCCAATTTTAATTTTGAATTGTAAGACTTTTTTAACTTTACATAGAAGTATTTTCGGAAAATTTGGAATGAAAAGGTCGAGGATCTGGTCATGATTATAGAAAGTTTAGATACAGTTAGCATCGTTGTGAAAAATGCAACTGCTTCAGCAAAATTTTATTCGGATTTATTTGATTTTGAAATCGAAGACGATTCAAATAAAAAATCCATTCTATTAAATCTAGAGCCAATCAAATTGAGACTTGTTCAAGTAGATGATCCAGCTAATCCACTTTCTGCTGGTAGCAATCCTGTGTTAAGTTTTGCAATGGATGAAGATGATTTTACAGATGCCATCAACGAAATTGAAGACAAAAAAATTAAAATTGTAAAAGGTCCAGAAGCTCTTGGAAAAGGTGAGTCTTTAACTTTTTCCGATCTAGACAATAATCTCATCGAAATTTATTATATACCTTAATTTTTTGTGTGGACAATCGCTCTTTAAAAGATTTATACAAATTTGCAACTGAACTAAAAGAATCATTTGAACTTAGATGGAAAAATCTAAATTTACAAACTGATTTTGATAGACTTCATGCCTATAAAGAGCAAGCCAAAGAACCAAAATTTTGGGACAATCCAGACAAAGCCCAAGAAATTTCCAAACTACAAAATTCTCTTGAAAAAAAATTAGAGCCTTGGCTTACAATCCGCGGAGAAATTTTAGATCTTCCAGATTTGATTGAACTAAGTCAGGAAGAATCAAACAACCCAGAAACAATCCAATCTTTAAACAGCGATTACTACCGATTAAGCGAAGAATTTGGAAGACTAGAAATTCTTGGCTCTCTTTCTGGTGAAGACGATTCTAGAAACGCATTTATCAATATCCATCCTGGTGCGGGTGGAACAGAAAGCCAAGACTGGGCAGAAATTTTATTTCGTATGTATTCTCGTTATTTTGAAAAAAAAGGTTTTCGTGCTGACCTTGTGGATTATCTCGAAGGTGAAGGTGCGGGAATCAAAAATGTTACCATTCATGTTCAAGGTGAATATGCGTTTGGATATTTAAAAGGTGAAAATGGAATTCATCGGTTGGTGAGAATTTCCCCGTTTGATTCCAACAAAAGAAGACACACTTCATTTGCTTCAGTTCATATTTCTCCAGAAGTTGATGATGATATCAATATTGTAGTTGACGACAAAGACTTGCGAATCGACACTTATCGTTCTTCAGGGGCTGGTGGTCAGCATGTAAACAAAACTGATTCTGCTGTGAGGATGACTCATCTCCCAACAGGAATTGTGGTGCAATGCCAAAATGAACGCTCTCAAATTAAAAATCGTGGCACTGCGATGAAAATGCTGAAAGCAAAATTGTATGAATTAGAAAAACAAAAATCTGAAGCAGAGAACGAAAAAAAATCGGGCGAAAAAAAAGATATCGCTTGGGGTTCTCAAATCAGAAGTTATGTGTTTCATCCATACAATTTAATAAAAGATCATCGCACAGATCATGAAACAGCAAATGTAAATCCAATTATGGATGGAGATTTGGATGATTTTATTCAAGCTTATTTAAAATACATCAGTAGTTAAAATTTTTTTTATCATCTTGTGGCTAATAGTTGTTAGGTGGGCGAATCTGCCAAGGCAGACCGTGCTTTTCGCTCTGGTCATTATTTTGTATGCACAAAATAATGACCCCGCTTCAATCACTTTCGCTTGGAATTGAGAAATTTTTTTGTGGTTTAAAAATTTGATAGATTTATTTTTGATAAAAAAAGGAAATTTAAAATGTACAAACTGATTTTTTTCTTAATTCTATTTTCCTGCAATTCTCCTGAAAAAGAAGATAAACAAGCTTCCAATCAATTTAGATTCAAAGAATTATATGTTCAAAATAACTCTGGATTGCATTTACGATCTGAACCAAAAAAAAATTCAAGCTCACTTGGACTAATCAAACAGAACGAAATAGTAACACTTCTTTCCTACACAAATCAAATGGAAGAAATTGAATACAAAGAAGGAGAATGGTACAAAGTAAAATACAAAGAAATAGTTGGTTATATGTTTAGTCCATACTTGGATATATTTAAAGTCAAAACTGAACCTGAAAGAACTACAAAAATAGCTCAATTTGAAAATTACAAAATTCAATTTTTAAATGAAGAAATATCTGAAGGCAAATGTTATTTAGAAGTTTATAAAAATTCAAAACAAATTTGTAAAAAGACTGTTGAGAATTGTCATACATTTTATTCTAAAAAAGATGAATTTTATTTAGCAGAAGGTTTTGGTGATGATGGAATTGGATTTCAATCAAGCTCATTTTTCAATATTGATAATTGTTCTGAAAAATTATTCAAGTATAGTTCTCAAAATAGAGAAAGTTACTTAAATAAAAAATTTGAAGAATATTATATCTTTGAAGATATTGATTATGATAAAAATACAAATAAATACAATCATAAAATCCAATGTGATAACAAAATCATTTATAACGGAGATAGACTTGAATATGATTCTTACGAAATCAAAAACTGTAAAATCAAATTTAAAAAGAAGAAGAATTGATTTAGTTTATTGAGTTAAGAATATTTAAAATATTCTTTTTTAATGCAGGTAATTCTTCTTCAATGACTTTAAAGACTTGTTTGTAATTAACACCAAAATATTCATGAATTAATACATTTCTAAAATCAACAAGAATTCTCCAAGGTACTGAAGGGAAATTTTCTCTTGTTTCATTGGAGATCGAATTTGCAGCTTCACCAATTATTTCAAACTGTCTAACTGTTGCATGTTTGACTAGTCTATGTTCTAAAATTGTTCTTCGATTACATCATTTGTAAAATCTTCAATTTCAATTATAGCTTCTAAGATATGTTGAATTCTAATTTTATCTTTTTCGTTCATATACTAGTTTCATATTTTTAGATATTATAGGAAAAATATGCATCGATATAGATTCTTTAGTAAGTAAGTCAACTTTTCTATTAATTTTGGATTCAAGTTCTAGTTTGATCTGGATAAACCTAATTAGATTAATTGTTTCTTTCATTTCGACTAAAAGATCAACATCACTAGTCTCTGATTCCTCATTTCAACTAAAAGAACCAAATAAATAAACTCTTTCAATTAATGGTTTGTCCACAAAAAATTCACTTATAATTCGTAGTGTAGATTCTCTATTCATTATTCTAACTAAATAATTGATTCTTCATAAAAAAATTCAAGCAATTTTTTAAAAAAGGAATTTTTCTTGTAATTTTGAAATTTTTGCTTTTTAAGATTTTTCCTAAAATATAACTTAAAATACAGTGATGATGAAATTATTCTTTTTTATTTTGTTTTTATTATCAAGATTTATTAGCTTTTATTTTAGCTAAACATCACATTTTGTTAAAAAGTTGTTAAAATTTTTGCATCTGATTTAGTTCCAATAGAAGAATTTATGAAAAAATTTGGAAAAACCACGCTAAGAAGAATTCATCAGATGATGAATGAAGGAAAAATTCAAATCTAACCTCATACATTACAACTTGCTGAAGAAGGTTAAACCAATTTAGAAGAAATAGAAGATTTGATTTTAAATGGATATACTCAATTAAACCTCTCATCAATTCCTCCAATCTCTTTTGAAAAGTTGCTTAATTGATTTTAAAAAGTAATTGACAACTAGTTAATTGAATAGTTAAAATTAAGAATGAATTCAACTTCAGTAAATACTGAATTAATAAAATCATCTATTGAAGAATTGAGAAAGATCAGACTTAGTGTAAAAGGAAAAGTAAATATTAAAGAAATGATTTCTGAAGGCAGAAAGTATTGAACTGGGTTTTGGATTGTTCTTGTTTTAATAGCTATAAAAATTTTCAAAAATTAGAAAAATAATTTGAGTAAATTAATTTTAACTTTTTTTTTAATTTTAATTAATTGCATGAATTTGCCAAGTAATTTAGAAAAAATTAAAAAATCTGAATGCCATTTTGCTTACCAAAAATTTCAAGAAAATTACCATGAAAAAACAACAGCACATATTTATATTTTTAACTTAGGACTTGGGAATGTGATGATTTGGGGTTATGCTGGGTCATGGGTGTTTTTACCAATAATTCCAGTTCAACTAATTGGTTATTACAAGTCAGAAGAAATTAAAAAAAAATTTTGGAAAGCTAATAAATGCGAATAATTTTCTGGTTTTTTATTTTAAATTTTTTTCATTGTGCGACTGTTTTTACTCCTTCCAGAACTACAATTTTAATTAAAAATACTATTCCTAATATTGAATATGAATTGTTTTGTAATGAAAAATTGATTGGGCAAAGTAATTCTTCAGATATTTTCATTGTATCCCAAAATGAAAAATGTGAAGTGAAATATTTTCTTAATGAAAAGTTTATTACTCAAAAAATTCCTAAGAGATGGAATCCACTTTATTTTTCAGGAGTTAGTTTTGCTTGGACTAGTTTCAGTACAGATTATTTTACTGGTTATCACAAAATACAGCCTGAAGAATTTCAAATTGATATGGAATAATTTTTTTCCAATACAAAAAAATTCAACCAGATAAGAAAGGGTTTAAAAGGCAGTTCTGTTGTTTCTCTTTTAATTTTTCCTAAAAAATATCATTATAATGTTTTAAAAATTTTTATATTAGATTTTTTTTTAACTGCCATATTTTACTAATTTAAAGAAATTGTTTACATGAATAAAATTTTGGAACTGGAAAATTTGGAAAAAGAAGTTTCTTCCTGTTTCAAGTGTAAACTTTCAAACACCAGAACAAGAACTGTATTTGGAGAAGGAAATCCAAATGCTGAATTGATGTTCATAGGTGAAGGTCCCGGAAAAAATGAAGATTTAACAGGGCGACCATTTGTTGGAAAAGCTGGAGAATTATTTACTAGAATTTTGGAAAAAGGTTTTGGGATTTCCAGAACAAATGTTTACATTGGCAACATTGTAAAATGTCGTCCCACAGTTGACATGAATTTTGAAAAAGATAGACCTCCCGAAAAAGACGAAACATATTCTTGTAGTCCTTATATTTTGCGACAAATTGAAATTATACGTCCAAAAGTGATTGTGAGTCTTGGAAATCCTGCTACAAAATTTTTATTAAACACAGACGAAGGAATCACTAAACTTCGTGGAAAATGGTTTGATTTCCAAGGAATTCCGCTTCTTCCAACTTATCATCCAAGTTTTATTTTGCGGTCAGATTCTGAAACTGCAAAACAAGAAATTTGGGAAGATTTAACAAAAGTGATGAACAAATTAAACTGGGAAATAAAAGTAAAAATCAAATGGAAGAATTAGAAAAAAATTCAAACACAAAAAAAAGTATAGCACTTTCATTTTATACTTTTCTTTCTCGCATTTTAGGTCTTGTTCGAGATCATTATATGGCTGTGAGTTTTGGCACTGGTCTCATTGCATCAGCATTTTCAGTTGCCTATAGACTTCCAAACATGTACAGAAATCTTTTGGCAGAAGGAACATTATCTCAATCTTTTATGCCCATTTATTCAGATGCTTCAAAAGTTTCAGATGAAGAAGCTAAACTCATGTCTGGTGCAGTTTTAACTTTTTTAAGTTTTTTTTTAATGGTGTTTATTTCTTTATTTTTACTAGCTGCTCCTTATTTTTTACCACTACTTGTTGGTGGAACATTAGAATATTATAATATGGTAATAGAGCTTTCAGCAATATTATTTTTTTTAATTTTTACTGCTAGTCTTTCATCCATTTATATTTCAATTGCAAACTCAAAACAAAAATTTTTTGTTCCATCACTTTCTCCAATCATTCTTAATTTAGCTTATTTATTTGTGTTTCTATTTTTGTTTCAATTCTATGATGATGTGTATTTAAGAATTAAAGTGTTATGTTTTGGGATAATTGCCGGTGGATTTATCCAATTATATGTGCAGAGCTATTATATCAAAAAATTAGGTCTTTCACCAAAATTAAATTTCAAATGGAAACATCCTGCAATCAAAAAAATTTTAACCCTAATGACTCCAGCTGTAATTGGGGGTGGATTTTACCAAATTAGTTTGCTTGTAGATATATTTCTTGCAAATTATATTCAAAACCAAAATCCAGGTTTAGGGGCAGTGGTGAGTTTAGATTATTCCCAAAGATTAATCCAACTTCCAACTGGAATCATCGGAGTTGCTCTTGCCACAACAACTCTTCCTTCACTTCTTGAAAGCCTCAAAAAAAAAGAAGAATCTTTTATTCCAGAAAAATTAATTTCAACTTTGAGCTTTGCAATTTATATCACTCTTCCTGCTTGTATCGGTTTTATTTTGCTTGGTGAAGAAATAATTGATTCTATTTTTTTTGGTGGAGCCTGGGATAAAAATTCTACTGCCACAACTCTTCGAGCTTTACAATTTTATTCTATTGGAATTCCAGCATTTAGTATGAATAAAATTTTAATTTCATCTTATTATGCCTTTCAAGATACAAAAACTCCACTCAAAGTAAATTTGATTTCATTTAGTTTCAATATTATGATGAATATTTGTTTGATGAAATTTTTACTTCATTCAGGTCTTGCACTTTCATCTGCGATATCAGCTGGAATTAGTTTTATGCTTTTGATTTATTTTTTTAAAAATCATTCTATTTCTTTAAACTACAAATCTCTTTTTATAAAAATAAAATTTTTTGTATTTCCAATTCTAGGATTAATGATTTGGATTTTGTTATTAAAAAACTTTCATGATGTGATTTTACAAAACTTAGATTTTTTTTCTTATGCAAACAAACAAAGAATTTTTACATTTCTTGCAATTTTTCCATCTATCTTAATTTATTTTTTTATTTCACATTTATTTCAACTTGAAGAATACAAAATTATTTTTGGAAGATTGTTTAAAAAGTTTAAAAAATAAAAAAGAATTTTAATAAACTAGCGTTAGTGATTGGAGCGTTTCTGAATAGTCTTGGACTTTAGTCCAAGGCTATTCAGAAGTAGCGTAAAGCACGACCTTTTTTTACTATCGTCAAACGATATTAGTATAGTGAGGGTTTGTAAAAAAAGGAAACGCCCAAAATTTGAACTAAAAAATTTGGGGTTTAAAGAAATTAATATTCTGTTTGAAGTTGTTCCATTTTGATACTTGCATCTGTATTTGATGGGTTGTTTTTCAAAAACTCTTTGAGAATGTTAATTGCATTGTCTTTTTTGTTTTTTGAATAAAACCATAAATCAGCAAGTTCAATCACTGGTCTTGGGTTAATTGGATCCTTTTTGTGAAGAATCATAAAAATTTCAATGGATTTGTCTATTTCACCAAGTAAGATGAGAGTTGTTGCTTTTCCAAGAAGTGCAAAATAATCATCTTCCATTTGAAGGATTCTATTAAAACAATCTAGAGCTTTTTGGTATTGACCCATTCCTCGAAGACTATCTGCATAACGATTGATAATCAATTTGTTGTTTGGATCAAAAGAAAGAATTTTTTCCCAATATGTAATTGCTTTGTGAAAATCTTTTTTTCCTCTACAAGACTCAGCAAGACCATAAAGTGCAAAAAAATTCATTCCATCTAGAGTTTTTGCTCTTTCATAATATTCAATTGCTTTGTCAAAATCTTTAATTTTGCGGTAAGAATTTCCAATTTCAGTTAAAATTTTAATATTATTTGGTTGGGTAACAACTAATTTTTCCCACCACTTGATTGCATCTTGGTATCTTTGGCAAGCAAAATACAAATGTCCAATTCCAACAATTACATATTGGTCAGTGGGGTTTATTTGAAGAGCTTGCATATAAAATATTTCAGATTCTTTGAAGTTTTTTAATTTTCTATGTGCATCTGCTACCCTGCTTAAAATAGATGCATCTGTCATTGTAATGTGGCGGAACTCTTCAGCAATTGAAATTACATTTGGTAATTGTTTCATATCACGATAACAATTCATCAAGCCCATGATTGAAAATTTGTTGTTTTGATCTAAATTAAGGCATTTGCGATAAAAATAAATTGCTTCATCATAGCTATGAGTTTTATAGAGTAAATCACCCATTCCTACTAGACCATAAGTATTTACTGGGTCAAGTGCTAATAACTCGTTAAATTTTTCTTTAGCATCATTATATTTTTTAAAATCAATAAGTTTATAGGCTTCTTTAGCTAAATTTTTAATTTTATTAAAAGTTTGATCTTCTAATTTGGGTTCTAAATCTAATTCATTCATGGTTAATACCATATTTTTAAACGAAAAAATTAAGTAAATTTATATATCATTCTGCAATTATTTATTTTTTTTAAGATTTTTTTTCTCTTTAGTAAAGACTGTCTAACTTAATTAATTATAAAAAAAATTATTATGGTTTTAATTTTTTTGGTAACATAACTTTAAAAATAGTTTCTCCCGGTTTACTTTTAACAGAAATTTTACCTTTATGTTTTTCTATAATACTTTTAACAATTCCTAGTCCAAGTCCAGTTCCTTCTCCTTGATCTTTTGTGGTAAAAAAAGGATCCCAAATTCTGTCTATAATTTCAAGGGGAATTCCATGTCCATTATCTGCAATTTCCATTACAACATAAGAATCTTCTTCAAAAGTTGAAATTTTGATTATTCCTTTTCCTTTTAAAGCTTGGGTTGAGTTCTGTAAAATATTTGTCCATACTTGGTTAATTTCATCTAGATTACATTCTACTAAAGGAATTTTTTGAAAATTTCTTTCAATTTCAATACCATGTTTCATTTGGTTATGAAGTATGATTAAAATATTTTCCATTCCTTCCACTAAATCAGCTTCAGCAAAACTAGCTTGATCTAAATGAGAATAGTATTTTAGGGCTTTTACAATTCGAACAATATTTTTGATTGAATACTTTATATTTTTTAAATTTCGATCTAAATTTTTTGATTGAATCAAAAGCTCTAAAATCTCTGATCCTTTTTCTTTTACTAAAAATTCTAATTCGTCTTGAAAATTTACTAAATTTGATTCTACAATTAACTCAGTTAAGTCATCTGTTAAATTTTTATCTATACCAGCAGAAGTAAATTTTTCTCTTAGGGATTTTTTAATTTTGAATTTTTCTTTTGAATCTATAACTTTTTGGTTTTTGTTTAGTAAAATATAATTTATTATTTGAGAAAACTTTTCCTGCACTATAAAATCATTAAATAATTGAGAAATCCTAGTTATTTTAGAAATCATAAAATTTAAACTAGAATCCATGTTATCTGTTGAACCATTAATAACTCCTGCAGGAGTATTAATTTCATGTGCAATTCCAGCAACCATAACACCAAGAGAAGCCATTTTCTCAGACATCACTAATTGTGCTTGAGCCTCTTCTAACTCTTTTGTTCTTTCTTTTACTTTTTGTTCTAGATTTTCGGTTAAGGCAATTGTTCTTGCATAAAAAATTGCATTTGAAATTGAAATTAATACTGTAGATTTAACTTCATAAAGTCTATTAAGTTTTAAATCAGAAAATTGATATTCCAATTTAACACTACAAGAAATAAATCCAATCAAACTTTGATTCAATATTAAAGGTAAAATTAAACTAGAATTTGAAGTTTTAAAAAATTTTTCTGCATCTAAAGCGATTTTTCTATACGAGTCAGAATTCATAATTTCATTTAAAGATAGAATTTTATCGTTTTCTGAAATCCAAAGTAAAAATGGATCATACACAAAAAAACGAATATTAGAACTAGTATTTGGATAAGAAACAAAAGCACCTTCTTCTTCATTCCATAAAAAAATATTAGATTTATCAAACTCAAAAACTTGTGTTAAAAACTTATTAACTGAACCAGTAATTTTTGAAAACTGGTTCATGCTTATTAAATTATTTTTAAATTTATCTAATTTGGTAAAATAAGAAATTTCCTCAATTTTATTTTTTTCAGATTCTAACACTTTAGTTAACTTATCTTTGTCTTTTTGTTTTTTTATTTCTATTGTGGCGTATAAAGCAATTATATTAAGTATAATTATGATTACAATTCCTAGAATAATATTTTCTAGGCTTGGTTGAAAATTTAAATAAATTAAATAGATATAGACAAAAAGATATTGAAGTAAGCTTAGTGAAATTATACTTAAAACAGTTTTTAAAATAGGACTTTTAAATCGAGCTAACATGCCAAGTTACAATGAAATTGAAAATCAGATTGTCAAAGAAAAATTTATTATCTCCAAAATTTATGGAGCATTTTATGAAATATATAATTTCCATTTAGGTAATAAAAGAGCTATCTTAAAAGGTAAGCTAAGACTTGAAAACTCAGAAAATAGACATCCATTTGTTGTTGGAGATAGAATTTTAGCAGAACTTCCCAGTCCAAATTCTGATTGGGTAATTCTTTCTAAAGAAGATCGAAAAAATTTTTTGGTTAGAAAAAGTCATAATACTGATGCTCATGTACTCTCTGCAAATGTTGATTTTGTTGTGATTTTAGTATCTTTGGCTGATCCAGAAACAAAAGATGGATTTATAGATAGAAGTATCACAGCCATTTATTCTTCAGGTGCTGAAGCAATAATTCTTTTTAATAAAAAAGATTTAGTTTCTAAAGAAGAATTGTTCAATAGAGAAAACAAATACAATCAACTTGGTTATAAAACTTTTGCTGTGACTTGTACAGATAAAAATTCAATCCATGATATTACTGATTTTATTCAAAATAAAACTTCTTATTTAGTAGGAAATTCTGGAGTTGGAAAATCAACTTTTATAAACTTATTAACTGAAAACCCAACCCAAAAAACAAATATCATTTCTGATTCAACTAGAAAAGGAAAACATACAACAACAAACTCCGCATTAATTGTGTTAAACGAAACAACTTACATAATTGATTCACCTGGAATTAAAGAATGGGGATTACTTCATTTAAGTGAAGGTGAGATATACCAAAGTTTTCCAGAATTTAAAAAAATTAAATCTGAATGTAAAATTACAAAATGTTGTATTGCTGAAAGAGAATGCCCAATTTTAGAAAACATAGATTTATTAGAAGAAGATAGAAAAAAAAGTTTGGATTCTATGCTTGAAGGTTTAGATATTCCATACCGGGTCAGAGTTGGAAATTTAAAAAGTGGTAAAATTAGAAAAGTAAAAAAAAGTTATAAGTACTAAACTTCTTTGTTTTTTTGCCAGCTTAAATACAAAATTTTAACATAAAATTGAATTGTTTTTAAAATTTTATCAACTCTATATGGGCGAGCTAAAATTCTCCATAACCATGCTAACCCTCTTGTTTGAAAATAATCAGGTGCTTTTTTTTCTTTTCCAGATAAAGTGTCAAAGTTTCCCCAAGCACCAATTAAAATAGATTTCCCAAAATATCCAGTATTGTTTTCTATCCAAATTTCTTGGTCAGGAAAATTCATTCCTAAAAAAATAATATCTGGGTTCGTTTTGCGGATAGCTTCTTTGACCATCAATTCCCGTGTTTTATTTAAATGCCCAGAATGACGACCCACAATTCTAATTTCTGGAAAATGACGAATTAAATTAAAAAATAATTTTTCAATTACATCTTCTTTACTTCCTAGAAAAAAAACTGTCATTTCTTTTTTTTCAGAATAACGAATTAAGTCCATCATCAAGCTAATTACAGGGATTCTTTCTTTTAATTCAAATCCCATTTTTTTTGCAGCCCAAGTAAGCCCTGCACCTTCACACAAAACTAAACTTGCTTTTTTTACAATTCTATTAAGTTTTTGACCTTCTCTCATTGACATTAACTTGATTGGATCTAAAAAAAGAATATGGTGAAAAGATTCTTCTTTTTTTTTCAAATCTAATATTGTAGCAATTGCTTCGGTTCTAGTTAAATTATCAATTTCAACACCTAACAAATTTATTTTTTCTTTATCATCAATTTTAATATTTTGGTATTCTAAAATATAATCGTTTTCTTCTTTAGAAGAGTTATGAGAAATTTCATCAGGGTTTTTCATTCTTATCTCAATGATAAGTTTAGAAAATGCTAGAGAAAGTCAAGCAAGTTGGAAATAAAATTTTCATCTTTAAGTCCAGAAATCATCGCAGGAATTGTCTTATTTCTAAAAAAATAATTTTGAAAATTATCAGAATTAATTCCGCCAATTGGAACAATTTTGATTTTGAAATTTTCAATAGCAAAAACTAAGTCTTCCTTAGTAAGAATTTTGTATTCCGACAACTTACTTTTAGTCGGATTCATTGGACCAAAACCTGAATAATCCCATAATTTACTATCTAAATCTTTTAAATCTTCTATTGTATGTGAGGAAGTTCCTTTTAAAATGAAATCAGATTGACTCAATTTCGTTTTTTCATTTTTACTCATTGAAATAAAATCTTCTTTACCTAAATGTAATCCAAAAGCATTTTCTGAAATTGCAATTTCAAATTGGTCATTAATAATAATTGGAATTGAAAATTTATTTTTTAGCTCTAAATAATATTTTTTGTAATCAATTTGATTTAGTGACTTTGCTCTAAATTGATAAAATGAAAATAAGTTTGGGAATTTTTGCCAAGACTCAACAAATTTAAATAAATCAATTTTTTCATTTTTACAAAAATCATAATCCAAAATTGGATAAATAATTTTATCATTTAAGTACATCTATTTTCAAACCTTTAATTTCGATCCTTATCACCCACCACCAACAAATTTTATTAACTCAATTTCATCATTTTCTTTAAGTTTAATTTTTAAATTAGTTTTATCAATAATTTCTCCATTTAACATAATTGCAATTGTACTTGGATTAATTTTAAAATTTTGGATTAATTTTCCTAAGTCTGAATTTTCTAATAAGTCTATAATTTTTCCATTCACTAACATTCTTTTACTAAGAATTATTGACATAGAAAAAGTAAATGAAATCTTGAAAGCATGTTCAAAACTTTTTTAGTATTTTTTATTACTTTGTTTTTATTTAATAGCTGTGAAATTAAAACAAAAAGGGAAGATAATACTTTTAGAGATGCTGTTGGTTTGTATTTTTTGAGATGTTCTGGTGGATCACTGGGAGCATGTCAAAGTTCTTGTAATGGAAAATGCGGTGTTTCATCCGGAGCAAATGTCACAACCAATAATCTTTCTTGTTTAAATTCCTGTCAATCTGAATGTTCTTCTAACTGTGATTTATCTGTTCCACTTTTAATTTATCTTGCTAGAAAACCGCCATTAAAATGAGATTTATTTTAATTTTATCTTTATCAATTTTCTTTTGTTCAGAAAAAAAAGATAATTCTAGGCAAAATTTTCTACTGGCACTAGCGGTTTTTAATTCAACTAGAAATTCAGGTACTGATTTTAATTGTTTAACTTCACCATCTCCAAGAAGCTTTGCTGAGTTCACAGAAACTATTGATAGACTAAATACTTCTTCAACAAAATGTGCAGGTTGTCATGGAGCAAACACAGCTACTGCAAATTTTATTATCACCAATTATACCTCAGTTTCAGAAAGGGCAAGTGGAGGAAATTCAAATCGAAGTCTTCTATATTTAAAAGTAAAAACTGGTGGATCAATGGCTCAATATTCCAATACCGATGTAACCAAAGCAATTTACTGCTATATTAACAATGGCTTAGCCAGATAATTTTATTTTTATCAAAAAAAGTTTTATAAGAATTTTGGGGTTCCCGTTCAGAAAATTAAAATTTAAAAAAATCTATTCTGACAAATCTGAACGGTCGGGCTTTTCGCTACTTCCCAACTTAAAAAAAGAAAGTTGGGAAACGCTGCAATCCCTAACCTAAAAATCTCTCTGTTAAATTTTAATCAATTTTAGTATGGAATGATTCTTGCTTTATATGAATTGTATTCATTAAATTTATTTTAATGAAAGATAATTTTATTCAATAAAGGAAGAATAATGAGAATCTATTTTTTTTTATTTTTAGTGTTTACGCTAAAAAGTTTTACTCAGGAAGTGGTCCCTGTAAAAGAATCAAAAACTATTCCACCAACTGAAGAAGTAAAAACTAGTTCAGTGAAAGATACTAAAGATTCAGCACCTAACACTATTATACCGCCACTTGATACTTGGAAATATGGGGGGTTGATTAGATTTAGACCTGAACTTAGAGAAAATAATGATTTTGACGGAAAGATAAATGACCAAAATGGTTTTACCGGACAAAAAATACAAGTCTGGTTAGAAAAAGAATTTTCTGATAAAGTAAAAGCAAGAATAACTTTACAGGATGCTAGACTTTGGGGTGCAGAAAGAGGTTCACAAACAGGACTTAATACTGCCAATGATGCAACTAGACAATCCACAGATATTCGTGAAGCTTGGTTAAATATAAAAAAACCTTTTAAGTTACCAGTTCAGCTTCAAGTTGGTAGACAAATTTTAGCTTATGGAGATGAAAGATTAGTCGGGAGTTTAGATTGGACGAATGTAGGTAGAAGTTTTGATGGAGCAAGAGTTAAATTTGAAAATCAATATATTAGATCTCATGCTTGGGTAATGTTACTTGGTGAACAACATAATGATATTGCAGGCAACACAACAGCACTAGGTAGAAGAAACACTTATCCAGCAGAATACAATTGTCCAACTGTTACAGCAAATTCAAATCGTCCATGTACACTTTCACCAAATACTAATGTGGAAGAATTAGGTGATTCTTATTTTACTGGTTTGTACAATACATTAAAATTTTCAGAATATTTTCATACTGATTTATACTATTTAGGTGTTCAAAAAAGAAGAATACCAACACTGAATCAATCCATATCAGCTAACCCTGGTTTGCCTCCCAGAGACCAAAGAATGGATATTCTTCATACTTTTGGAGTTAGAGTTACCAACCGAACAACAGAAGATAAAAAATCATTACAAAGTTTTGATTATTCAGTTGAGTATGCTGTCCAAACTGGAACAACTGGAAAAGATATTAAACCAGGTTGGGATTATCTAAATACAACTATTACACAAAAAGATATTTTGACAGGTAAAGATTATCAATACAATATTTATAAAGAAAGACAAAAATATGATGCATTTGCATTTGCAATTGATCTTGGTTATAAAATTCAAAAATTTAGAATTGGAACTGGTTATGATTTAGGAAGTGGTGATCCAAATAGAAATGATGGAAAAATTGCAAGTTTTAATAATTTGTTTCATACAAATCACATTTGGTATGGTGAAGCAGATTTAGTTTCATGGGTGAACATGAAATCCAAAAATGTAAACTTAACTTATGATAGCGGTGAATATGGAAAATTTAAAATTGCTTATTTTCATATAGATAAACATAAACGACAAGATGGTTGGTATGATGTTGCTGGAAATTTAAAATCAGGTTTTAGTACTGAATCCATAAATAATAATCGTTATGAAGTAATTATTCCTCAAACTACAACTGGAGCTGGAACAAATCAACCAGTTTCAAATTTAGGAAAACATTTATTCAGAGAAATTGATTTAATTTATTCAATCAAATCAGATGGAATTGATTGGTCATTTGGTTATAGTTTTATTTATGCTGGGGATTCAGTTCGCAATCGAATGTATGACCCAAGTCAAAATCCACTTTTTAGAACAAGTAAATTCGCACCTCAAGCTGAGTTTGGTTATATCATGATGACATATAAATTTAGTAGTATTTAATTAAAATCTAAAGAAGAAATATAGTTAGAGGATTCAGGTTTTTAATTTTGTTATTTTTTTGATCACGCATCCTCTAACTTATATTTTAAGAAATGTTTTGCTTAAAAAAATCTGAAATTATTTTGGGTTTTTTAAAAAAGATTAAAACTAAAAAGAGTGTTTTTTTATGAAAAAAAGCTGATTATCTCCAATAGAATTATATACCAGCTAGCAAAAGTAATTACCAATTACTTTTGGCTAGTTCTATGTCCCGATTGAATTTTGTTGTTTAAAATAGGTAATTATTATTGTCAATCCGCATAAATGAAGTTAAAAAACGTATTTGATTTTTACTTGCGGTATCTATAAAGAATGAAATAAAGAATTCTATGTATATATTTTTTATTTTAATTTTCTTATTTTTTGAAATTCATTCAGAACAATTAATTTATTCAAATACTTCAGTTGTCTTAAATCAAAATTCAATTAACGATTTGAGAGATAAAGAAAGAATAAATAAAACAAATTTTAAAAAATTAGAAAAACAAAAATATGAAAATCTAGAAACTGAATTGAGACAAATTGAAAAAAAACCAAATAGTTATATCACAGATACAAATTTAACTTTTGTAAATACAGAATACAGAATTCAACCTCAACAAAATAGAAAG
This sequence comes from Leptospirales bacterium, assembly GCA_013297885.1. Classification (GTDB taxonomy): domain Bacteria; phylum Spirochaetota; class Leptospiria; order Leptospirales; family Leptospiraceae; genus UBA2033. The sequence goes on from JAAFIR010000017.1 coordinate 98,749, forward strand.
AACTCAATTTCAATAAATGATAAACCTTTTATTGAATTTAATATACCTTTCATTTTGAAAGACGAAGGAGAAAATAAAATTATTCATAAAATTCAATCAGAAAAAGAGACAATTGAAAAAAAAGATAATATTTATTTAGATAATTTTATACCCACTTCTGAAATTGGTATTCAAGGTAATTATTTAATTAAAGATTCGATTCCTTATTTTAATCAAAAAATTAGATTGGTTGTAGAAGCTTCAGATATTGGTTCAGGAGTTTCAAATATTTATGTTAAAATGAACAACGATCCTTATATCCCATTTTCTCATTTAAGAAATAAATTAAATAAACGTGGTCTAAATAAAGTTACTGTTCTTATTGCAGA
>JAAFIR010000004.1 GCA_013297885.1 Leptospirales bacterium
TTCGCTAGTTAGGATTTAAACCTTGAAAGGGATTTAGGCTTCTTCTACAGATTGTTCAGATCACTTTTTTACTGATAATATAAAACAGTAAAAAAGTCACCTTTTTATCTAATGGAAAGGGATTGAGTCGGTGTCAAAATTTTTTATATAAAAAATTTTGACAGTAGACGAAAGCCCGATTTTTTTGTGTCTTAGATTTCAGTTTTACACAAAATTTATAAAAATTTAAGACAGAAAAAAATTCGCCCTGAATATATTTGAAAGCTAGTTCAAATCAAACTCTAGAAAGTCTAGACTCTAAACCTTGAATTGCTTTGTTTATGTCTTTATTATTGATGACAACTTCATAAGCAGAACAAATAATTGGATGAGTTTCTAAATTTAGTTGAAATAAATTTGGAATCACTTTTAGTGCGTGATAACCATTTGACATGCGAGCTTGTTTGTTTCCATTCACAATGTCGTAACCATATCTTCTGTCCCGCGAGTCTGATCCAAAACATGCCAACATAAAATCAGTGAGTCCTGATAAGCCGTTAAAAGTACTTTCATTTCCTCCGAGCTGCACTCCAATAGAAACCATCTCTTTGAAAAAGCGATTGGACAAATGAAATAATGTATTGTCCACGTTCCCACCAAGCACGTCTTTGAAGTATCCCTCCACAAGTCCCATACATAAAGCATAAATATTTTTGAGAGCTCCACCAAGTTGAACACCTGTTGTGTCTTCAGGGTTGATGGCTGGTCTAGCAAATACATAACCTGTAGAAAAAAGTTTAATTAATTTTGGCATCAGTTCTAGGTTGTTTGCTGCAATTTCTAAACCAGAAATTTTTCTTTCCATAATTTGGTCAGGATAAGAAGCACCATAAGCAACTGCAAGGCGATCTTTTGAAATTCCATAAACTTCTTCTAAATCTTTAAGAATTAAACCTGTTGGAGATTTTGTGAGGCCTTTGATTACATTGATTATGGGAGCATTGCTAGCTTTTAATTCTTTTAAAATTAATGGATAAACTTTATCAAACTCCCATGGATTTGTTCCTTGGATAAATAATGTTGCTTTTGAAATATCTGCTGAGTCAGAGGTAAATACAATGTTAGGTGGAAGTTTGTAAATCGGGTAATGTTCTGCATCTCTTCTTTCTTCATTGTACACTTTACAAATTTCTTGGTCAGGATGAAAAATTTTTACGTTTACATTTTTATTGGAGAGTACTGTGGCAATGGCAACAGACATATTTGTTGAGCCAATCACAACAACTTCTTCGACAGGGGATTTTGGAATCGAAATTAATTCGTTTTGGTGTACACCAATTTTATCACCATTGTAAAGGTTTCTATAAGTTCCGTGTTTGTGGCGAGATAAATTTGACCCAACAAGTAAAGCCAAATTATCAATTAGGAATTGTTTTTTGTCACCAGTTTCTGGAAATTTAATTTGTTCTAATTCTGTTGGAATTGGTTTTTTTGTGTGCAGATCACCAACTATCACCGGTTTGCCGATGACCAATTTTCCAGATGCAGGATTAAACACAAATCCAGCAGTTGGTAAAATTCTATCTGTGCCTTCAAGAGAGATTGGTAGAACAATTTTATTTGCCACATAATGATACACTGTGTCCACAAAAGGCATCAAACGACCATCACGGGAACGTGTGCCTTCTGGAAAAATAGAAATAATTTTTCCTTCTGTCTGAAGTTTTTGAGATTGTCTAAATGCTCTCATATTGATTTTAGTCATGATGTCAGAAAGAGAAGGGTTGTCTGACATATCTTTTTTGGAACAGACTAAAAGAGTTCCAAACATATAAAGTCCAAGTCTTGTGAAGTCTGGTTCAAATGCCAAACGTCCTGCGATAAATACAATTTGTTCTGCAATTTTTTTTCCTAGCTCACCAGATGTATAAAGCAAATGAAAAATTCCCGGTGCATCCAAATGAGAAAGATGATTGGAAATTAATGTGATTGGATATTGTCCAATTAATTTTTCTACTAACTCTAAATTTTCTAATCCTTCTACTTTAAAATTTTTCATAATTGGATTTAAAAAATCAATCATGAACGAGCGGGCTTTTTCTTGCCCTTGGGTATATACACCAACTTGTTCTAATGCATCTGGGTTTTTAAAAGTATCCATTACTGGTGGCATTGGAGTTTGACTGGAAAGATATAAAAACTTTTCTAGAATTTTTTTTGCTTCTTCTTCGCTCATACCTGAAGCAACATAAGTATGTATATTCTCAAAAAATTCTTTTTGCCATCTTCCTACACTAGCTTCTTTCTCAGTCATAATACCCTCTTATTTTTATGTAATTTAAAATAGCTCTCTTATATTCCTATTCGGTCAAGAGAAAAAAGAATTTTGTTTGGAATTTTTTTGTAGTAAAAAAAATAGATAGTTATGTAAAAAATTTTGGGAGTTCCCATTCATAGGAATAAAAAGTCCTCTGAATGGTCGGGCTTTTCGCTACTTCTTTTATGAACATGAGACATAGGTCTCATCTTAATAAAAGAAACGCTTCAATCCCTAACTCTTGAGTTGAAAAATTAGATAGTATAGAATTAATTTTCAGTATCAAAACCTTTTTGTGTTGTGGGATTTTGTAGAGTTAGAAAAAAAATCCTTTAGTTGAGGAACTTTTCTGTTTTGAAAACAGTAAATTAAACAATAAATTTGCTAAATTTTTGTCATAAAAATTTTTAACATCCTCTAATTCTAGATTTGAGTATTATAATGCAAAAAAATAATTTTTTTGTTTAAAAAAAAATTGAAAAATTTAATTATTTTTTGAAAAATGATTATAATAAATCTGTTGTAATAAATAAATGAAGTTACAAAAAATCATATTATTACTCTGTTTGATAATTCAGACTGCTTGCTTAAAACCTAAGAAATCGTTGTTTGATTTTAATTCTCCAGCTGGAGGTTTTTTTGGGATTTTAATATCAAATTTATCATCTTCAAATGGTTCTAGGAACTCATCTCCTAATACAAATAATTTACCAACTGAGACAAATACAATTAAAGTCAGTGGAAAAATTAATTTACAAAATTTAGGAAAATTTTCTCTACAAAATTTACAAACTGCAAAAGTCGATTTTGGTTCAAATTTAAGTTCCTATTCAATTACTGTTTCAAAAGGAGCATATTCAATTAAGTTAGTTGAAAATCCACTTGGATATATTTGTTCTATTAAAAAATCAGAAGGCAATTCAAACTCTGACATAAATGATGCAGATATGAATTGTGAAAATTTTTCAGAAAAAAGAATTTATTCAGAAACTGTAAATTCAAATTCGAGTTGGAGCTATTATGTAAAAAATGATCGTACAGATATATTTTCAGCAACAAATACTGCTTGTGATCCAAATCAAAATACAGGAGGTTATCGTTCTTGTATTCATGCTGGAGAAATTTTTCAATTCCAAACAAATGAATCTAGTTGTGGGGACTTAACATTAGAAGAAAATCTTTCTGCATTTAATTGGTTATGTGTTGTAAAAAATAACAAAGCTAGTTTTTATTCTACGGGATTAAATTCAGGAAAATATTTATCTGATTTAATTGATTTTACTACCCAAAGATGGAAAAAAAATAAAATCAAAATAAAAAAAAATAATTTTGTTCTTTTGGAATCAAATGATTCTGAATGGTGGACAAATAAAATTAACTGGAATAATAATTCACTAACAAATCAATCTGAAATATATGTTTTTACTAGCGATCCATTAACAACTCTACCGATTAATAATAATCGCATTAGCCTAGTTCTAAAATCAAATTCAGGGTTTCAACTTGGTACTTCTGGTTGTGGAACTAATGGTGCAATAGGTGGAGCGAGTAGATACTTTACGTGGATTGAAGTGGATTATTTAAGAGGAACAGGAGATAATGACGGCAAAATTAAGTTAAGCGGAAATTATAATGTCCTCAAAAACATTAAAATCCAAAATGGATTTAGTACTTGTTCAGGTAAGGCATTTCTGAATATTCCAAATTTGAATAACTCCCATCTAGAAGACATTAGACTTGCTGATGGAGCAAATAACTCGAATGGAATACTGATGAACAATTCGAATTACAATTCATTTATCAATATAAATATTTCCAATTTTCAAAACACAGGGATTCAGTTTCAAACCAGTGCAAGTATATTTAATATTTTTATGAATGTAATTATTTCTAATATTAACGGGATTGGAGTAAATAATAGTAGTAATTCTCGAAATAATCAGTTCTATAATGCTAATTTTATAAATAATAATAATGCGGATTTTATTTCATCTTCAGATAATCAATATTTAAAAAATATAGTTTTGTTAAATTCAAATAATGGACCAAATCTAAATGATTCAAATTTATGGTTTCAGGGTAGCACAAATATTTCAATTGAGAACCTTATTTCAAATTTAAATAATGCATCTGTAAACAAATTTAATATTAAATTGGAAACTCCTGCTTCGCTTTATATTACTGGTCATGTAAAATTAACATTTTGTAGTTCAACTGGTAGTACGGGAATCAATTCTACTTGTGCCGCAACAGGTACGTCTGATTTTAATAATGGTGGTGCTTCTATTACAACTAATTATACTTCAGGAACTGGCTTTTTAGAAAAAGCAATAATTGATTCAAAAAATTTATCTCACACTAGCGGTATTGCTACTTTTTTAAATACAACTGATTTTTTAAATTTTGATAAATTTCATAGAAATTATGGAATTTCTTCAGGAGTTTTTCCATCTTCTGCTCAAAGAGGAAGTGGAATGATTAATGATTCAATGGCAATTTATGATTGGTCTTTAAAAAATACTGACACTTATTTAAGAAACACAAATCTTTGTCCTTCAATAACAGGTTATAGCTCTAATGCAGTTTCTGTTGTTTTAACTAATGGAACAAAAAATACTCTTCGAAATGCTGTTGAACGAATTGGTGATGGTATTGGAAATGATGATGGATTTTGTGAATCAAATGAAGATTGTATTTATACTCCAAATATTGGTGCTTACCAAGGTCATGGAAATTTAATTCGTGCGAATATAGATTCTCCAACAACAAACAAATGTGAGGATATTACAACAGGAACAGTTCAAAACGTAAAATTATGGAAGTATGAGACAAATGGGTATTAGTTCTAAAAGAAAGAATTCTAAGGATGGAAGATAGAGAAGCTAATCAGTGTTTGGTGAAAATTGTGCAGTAGGTCATGAACCACTGCTGCATGAGGTCTGGAAATTTAGAACTTGAAAGATGGGTATTGATCTATTTGACTTAAAATGATTTTAATTCTTCAAATAATTTTTTCAAAACTAGCGATAGAGATTCAAAATGTCGCGAAGCGAGTCACAAGTCCGAAGGATGAAGTGACCAAGCATTTTGAAGCTCGGGTCTCATGAAAAATTTTTTTCCTTTTTCATGAGACATCGCCAAACTCAATTATTTGTTGATTCATCATTTCCAGAGTTTGTTCTACCTTCTCGAACACATTTATTGTATGCATTGTCAACATCATTGTAAATCAAAGGGTATAATGCATCTTGTCTTTGATCTTTTGCTGCATTTATAAAAATAAAAACTCTAAATCTATTTCTTCTAGCTTTACAATTTGCTTTGTAAGGATCATAATGCTCACAACTAAAAAATTGGATTAGTAAAAATAAACTAATCAATTTCATGAATGAATTTCCAAATTCTTTTTTCAATTTCGGTTTTGTGTTCAAGATAAATGTATGGTGTGTGTTCTGAATTTTCTCCAGAGAAAAATTCTGTTTTAGTAAAATTTTTTCTTTTTTCAAAAATTTCTTTAGACATAAAATCTGGAATTAAAGAGTCATTTGTTCCATGTGCTAAAAATAATGGAATTTTATTTTTGTGAATTGAGTTTTCCGGATCAACTTTGTCAATGTCAAATTTTGCAATTATATAAAAATAAATTCTGAAGAAAAATAAGAAATAAAAATGTATAAATTTTGGTAGTTTAACAGTGCTTAAATGATAGGAGATTAATTTTTTTAAATTGCTAAAAGGACAAATTGTAATAACAAATTTTATTTCTTTGTTTAATTCTGAATATTGCAGTATAGTTGAAGCACCCATGGATTCACCATATAAAGCAAAATAATTTGATTTTGGAAAAATTTCTTTAGCAAAATTATAAATTGAATCTAAATCTTTTTTTTCATAATATCCATAACTCGGTAGAGCTTCATAAGAATTTCCACAACCTCGATGATCATATAAAATAATATTCCAACTCTCTTTTAAAAATCCATCTAAGTATTTTAACATTCCATTTCTTGTCCACGAAACTCCGTGACAGAAGATAATCGTTTTTTTTGATTTGCCTTTGATGTAAAATCCTGTTAGTTTATCACCGTTTTCATTTCCCAATTCAAATTGATTTTTTTTTAATTCATAAAATTTTTTTTCATCAGTTTCTTTTGATTCAATTTGGATTTTTAAACTTTCCTCAAGACTAACTTTATTCGGAAATAAATATTTATAAGTAATAAATAAAATCAAATATTGTGAAAATAAAATAAGTAGCAATAGAAAAGCAAATATATAAATCATAAAAAAATTTCTTCTTCTTTAAAATTGGTTTGAATTAAATTTAACTTTTTTGCTTGTTCGTATAAATACAAAACTGCATTTTTTCCTTTATCACCTAAATCATTTGTAAATTCATTTACATAAAGTTCAATATGGGAATTTACAACTTTTAAATCTTTAACTTGGGAATTTTCTAAAATATAATTTTTTGTTTTTTCGGGGAATAGATACGCAAGCTCTAAACTTTTTTTTAAAGAAGAATCAAACTCCAATTTTAAATCTCTATCAATATTTTTTTGAATTGCAATTGCACCGAGTGGAATGGGTTTACCAGAAAACTCTTCCCAAAATTCACCCAAGTCCACAACTTTTTCCAATCCCTTTTCTTCATAAGTAAATCTTTCTTCATGGATGATTACTCCTAGATTAAATTCTTCAGTTAAAATTTTATTCATAATCAAATCATAACGAATTGGAGTTACATCAATTTTTTGTTTTAAATAAATTTGTAATAGTAAATTTGCAGTAGTCAAAAGTCCCGGAACAAGAATTTTTTCATCCTGAAGTTTGCCAATTTTTTTGTTTTTCTTTTTAACTAATAATGGTCCACAACCAAATCCCAATGCAGAACCAGAATTTAATAAAGTATAATTTTTTATAAAATGAAAATAAGCGAAAAAAGATAATTTAGTAATATTAAATTTATTTTGGCTAGCTGAAAAATTTAGTTCTTCCACATCATGAAGTTCTTCTTTAATTTTAAATTGATTGGATAATTTTTCATGTACTAAATGGTAAAACAAAAAAGTATCATTTGGACAAGGAGAGTAGGCTAGGCTAAATTCTTTCATATCAATGATGAAAATCTTTGTACAATTTTTTAAACATAACTTTTTCTAAAAATGCTGGTGCAAATAATCTTAAAACTTTAACAAAAAAACCAGATTTATCCATGGTGACAAGTCTTGCGTTTTTATCTTCTACAGCGTTTAACATCGCTTTTGCGACTTCTTCAGGAGTTAAAATTTTACCTTGGTATTGGGCTTCATTTAGTTTTTCTCCACTGGCAGTGAGTCCTGATGTTCTAAGATTTGTTTTGGTGTAGGGGGGACAAAAAATGATGGATCGAACACCAAATTCTGAAAGCTCTATTCGTAATGATTCAAATACTGCATGGAGGGCTGATTTTGAAGAAGAATAAACTGATCTTCCAGGAACACCGTACAATCCTGAAACAGTTGAAGTTGTGATGATTGCACCTTTAGCTTTTTTTATTGCTTCAATTAATTGAAGAGTTAAATTTATAGTTCCAAAAAAATTAATCCCAAATGATTTTCTGAACACGTCAATTTTTGTTTCATCAAATCTCCCATGAATTGTAATTCCAGCATTATTAAATAATACATCCACAGTTTCTGATTTGGATAAAATTTCTTTAGTAACTTTCTCAATATCTGAATCGGAGCTAATATCACAACTAAATGAATAAACTTTTGCTTTTGTATTTTGAATTTTTCTGGGAGTTCTATCCAATGCAAAAACATTACAATCAATTTCAGAAAGTTCTTTTAATATTGCTTCACCAATTCCACTTGAAGTTCCAGTAATAATAACCGTTTTATTTTTCCAAAAATTTTGATTCATTATCTATGTTTAAAGGTATTAAAAATTCAATTTTAGTACCTAAACCCTCTTTACTATCAAGTTCAATTCTTCCATTGAGAATTTCAATATATTTTTTGGAAAGAGTTAATCCAAGCCCAATACCCTTGAATTTTTTTATTTTTACTTCTTCTCTATTCTGATAAGGATTAAAAAGATTTGTAAGTCTATTTTCTTCAATTCCAATCCCTGTATCTTGAATTTTAAAAAATAAATAATCTTTTTCAGAAACTTGTATCATAGAAATTGAAAAATTAATTTTTCCATTATCTGTAAATTTATAAGCATTATCTAATAATTGAAATAGGATTTGTCTAATTTTATCTTTATCTGAAAGAATATTTTCAAAATTTAAGTTAAAATTAAAATTATATTTATTTTGGTTCTCTAAATATTCCATTTCGATTTTTTGAATCACTTCTAAAGATAATTCTTTCAGATTAAATTTTGTATTAAATATAATCGCTTTACCAATATTTAATTTTTCTACTTCAATAATTTCAGAAATTAGGTTAAGTAAAGCATACCCAGACTCTTTAATATTTTTTGCATCTGAAAGTATTTGTTGTTCAGATTTTTCTTCAGCTTCTTCAATTATAAAATTACTGAAATTTATAATTGAATTTAAAGGACTTCTGATTTCATGATTTGCATTTGTAATTAAAACCGATTTATCCATAATCTTTTTTTCTAAAAGTAATTTTGAGTTTTGTAAATCTTCTTCAACTTTTTTCATTTTAGTAATATCTTGAACATGAAAAATAAATTCTTTTCTATTCTTGGAAAAAGAAAAATTCGCCAGACCCCAAAAAAATTGAACATTCTTCAGAACAAATTCTATTTCAACTTGAAAAGTATTCATATAATTTTTTTTTAAATTTTCAAGTTCGAATAAAATTCTAATTTTTATTTCTTCTTGAATAAATTCCTTAAAATTAGAATTTGAGTTTGGCTCTAATTGGAATAATATAAAAAAAGCTCGATTAAAACTAATTAAATTATATTCTAAATCAAAACTTGCAATTGCAGTAGGTGAATCTTCATAAACAATTTGAAAATTTTCTTTTATTTGTTTAATTTCATCACTTAAAAATTCTTTTTCAAACTTAACTTCTATATTTGAAATCAAAAAAACTATTATAGAAAATAAAATATTATTTATTAATTCAATTCTATTAAAAATAAAAAAACTATTTTGAAAAAAAACTGCAGCACCAAACAAATCTAAAATCAAAAAAATTAAGGAATTTGTGAACAAAATAAAATTTAATAAATGAGCAATAAAATTTGTTTTTTTATAAATAAATGTAAATGTTAGTAATTGTATAATGAAGATATTCAGTTTTGTATTTAAATTCATTTTAAAATTTAAATAATTTTCTAATCCAAAGAAAGAATGGAAAATTTTTTTTTCTAAAGAAAAATTAATATAATTTAAATCAAATAAAATTTCATTCAGAATAAGAATAGAAAGTGAAAGATTAAAATAAATTAAAAATTTATATAATAATTTCTTATTAAAAAATCTCTGATAAACTAAAATAGTTAAACTTAATAGAAGAATATTAACTGAATAAATTGGATGTATATATTTAACGAAAGAATTTAAAAAAAATAAATATAAAAAATGAAATGGACAAAAAAAAATGAACAGGTGAAACTGCGAATTATTCATTCATTTAATATATTTTAAAAACTTACTTCTTAATTTTTCTTCATTTGGTAGTTTTGAAAAATATTCACCTTTTAAAATGATATTATCTTTTTTAATAGAAAATTTTTTTGTTATATCTTCAAGAAGTTCTTCAACTAAACGAGTAGATTCATCAATGTAATAAAATTCTTTGTTAATATCAATACTAATATCAAAAATTTTTGTATTTAAAGATAATAATTTATCTAAATGTTCAGTCATTTTTAATTTAAAAATCCCATAACTAGAGATCCCACTGATACATAGTTTTATTGAATTTTCTCCAATGACATCATGTTTAATTACAAGTTCGATATCTTTTTTTAATAATAAATTATCTCTATCAATTTTTAAACTTTCTGAAACTTTTTGTAGAAGCATCTCTGGCTCATATGGTTTTACTATGTATTGTGAAACTTTTAAAGATGCAGCTTTTAAAACATCCTCTTTTTCTTTAAGTCCAGTAAGCATTATAATTGGGGTATCTTTGATTAAATCAGTATTTCTTTCTATAAAAGTAAATCCATCCATTATGGGCATCATCACATCACAAAGAATTAAGTCATAATTATTTTTTAATTTTGCAACTGCCAATCTTGCATCAATGGCATGCTCAACATTAAAATTAAACTTTTCTAAGATTCTAGTTGTGATTTCTGCAGATTTTTTGTCATCTTCAACTAACAAGATTTTATAAACTTCCATAAATGTTTCCTTTTATCAACTAATCAAAATTAAACGATTTTAGCAAGTTTAAAAATTTATTCTAGGTCTTTTAAAAAATTAGAAATATAAATTAGTTTCGTTTCGACTAAATCAGTTCTGATTTTTAGTTTAATAAAATTCTGATATGATTTTAAAAAATGGAATTCAGCTTTTGGTATATTTTTTTCTGCATAATAGACTTCAGCTAAATAAAAATGGATTTCCGCTTTAAATTTATGATGAATTTTTTTTTCATTGAGAATATTTATTAAAAATGGATTAAATTTAAGTGTGTTCAAAAAATCTGAATCAGTTTTTTTTAAAGAATCAAAAAATTGTATTAACTCTATGTCATTAAAATAAAGATTTTCAGAATACGAAATTAATGCTTCTAATAACATTTTTTTGAAAGCAGAAAAATCATTTGAAAAAAAATGTGATTTTGCAATATTTAAAATTGATGGTGAAAAATTTGGATTTAAATTTAAAACTTTTTTTGAATCTTCAATTGATTTCAAAAATTTACCTTTTAAGAAACTTTCTTTTGAATTAAGAAAATAAGGATAATAATCCTCTATCAATGGATTTTCTTTATTAATTTTTTTATAAAACCAGTTTATCATATCATAACTTTCTTCAAAATTTATTTCATGTCTTAGTCCAATATAAGTTTTTCTTTCTATTTTATCTGAATACTTTGAAAGTTCAGAAATTCTTTTGTCAACTTCTAACTTTGTATAAATTTCTCCTTCACCAGTATCCCCAGTTAAAAAAAATAAATTTATTTTTTTTGAATTTGAAAATTGTTTATCAGTTAACGAAGTGTATCCTCCTGAAATAGCAACAAAGTAGGGAAAAATTTGAGGTTGAGACAATGCAGTATTTAATCCTTGGTTTGCTCCTTGAGAAAAACCAAAAAGTAAAATTTCTTTTTCAAGATTAAATTTTTCTCGAAGATGCTCTACCAATTCCAAAAGATAAACTTCACTTCTATCATAACCCCATTTTACAGATTTTCTTTCTGGGTCAGCAATGTTACCATCTGGACAAACTAAAATCATATTAGAAAATTTTGTGTAGTAAGAAAAAGGTGTTAACAGTTTTGAACCATCACCAAAAAGTCCATGTAGCCCTAAAGCAAGATGATATTTTTTTTCAGGATTAAAATTTTTTGGTAAAATTAAAGTATAGGTAAAATTTTTTTCAAATTTATAAACTGAGTCAAATTTCATTTCAGAAAAAATCGTCGAGCAAATTAAAAAAAAGAACAAAATAAGTTTTATCATAATTGAATTCCATTTTTCAAGAACTAAGGATTTTATTAAAATAGAAAATTCTATAAAAAAAACATTTTAGTTAATTTTTTTGGTAAATTTTTTTGTCTCCAAGAAATTTCTAAAAACAAGCTCTCCTCTTTTGTCAATTTTTTAAGACAAAAACGATTCCAAACCGTTTTGAAGGTTTGGAATCGCTTAAAAAATTGACATCGAGTCGATCTGCTTTTTAGAATAAAATTAGTATTCGAAAATTTCTCTATAATTATGAACTATCCAACTCGAAAGGAGTTCCTTTTAAATTCGGTTTTTAGGTAAAAATGAGTTTTACTATGCTACAAAAAACGCGATAGAGATATAAAATGTCCCAGCTCGAAGAGCGAAGGAGTCTCGCAGAGACGGAACCATTTTGTAGCTCGTTCGGAACTTGTTCCGAATCGCCCAAATTTATCATTCTTAATTTTTTGAAAGATTTACATAAGAAAATTCTATTCCTGACAATTCTATGACAATTAGTTTTTAAAGCAGTATATAATTTCTACAATGTGGTCAAATTTATTCATAGCTCATTCTGAACATAAAGATAGGGATTCCGAAAATTATTCAGATTTGTTTTTTTGGAAAACTTGTATGAGGTCTATGTATATTGGTGATGTGAGAATTTTGGATTTGAACCAATTTAAAAAATCTGAACACTATCAATTTTTTGTTGGTTATGAAGCTTACCAACTTTTGTTAAAAATTGTAAGTGGAGTTAAATCGAAGTTACTCGGTGAAACAGAAATTTCATCTCAGTTTAAAGAAAATTTTCAAAATGCTAAATTACCTAAAAATTCAATTGGCGAATATTTGATGAAACTTCGTGACCAAATCATTGAAGACTCAAGAAAAATCCGTAGCAACTATTTACGTGGGCTAGGGGATCAATCTTATGGTGGAATCGCAAATAAATATTTAAAACCAGAATCAAATATTTCGATTTTGGGAACTGGAAATTTAACTAGAAAAATTATTCCTTGGCTTTTAGAAAAAAAAAGAAACGTAACTGTTTTTGGAAGAGATATAGAAAAGTTAAACGAACTTCAAAAAGAATTTTCAGTGAACACAGAATTGATTTCAGTTTTTAGTCCGAAAGAAAATGAATCCCTTGTAGTTTCTGCTCCAGTTCCAATCAAAAACTTTTTTGATAATAAAAATATCTCTCATCAAATTATTGATTTTAGAGAAAATAATTTTGAAGAAAATTTTTCAGAAAATATAAATTATATTTCCTTCGCGTCCATTTTATCAGCATTAAATGTTCAAGAGGAAAGAAATAAATTGCTTCGAGAAAAATTAGAAATTGTAATTAAAGAAATTTCTGATGAACGAGAAAATCAAAGTATAAACTTTTTTTATGGCTGGGAAGATATACCTTGTTATCAAAATTAGTTATTGGATCTAGAAAATCTTCTCTAGCAAAGCTACAATCCTATTTAGTAAAAAAAAAACTCAACGAACTTTTTCCAGACTTACAAATTGAATTTTATTTTAAAGAATCAGCTGGTGATATAGATTTAACTTCACCACTTTGGAAAATGTCTGGCAAAGGTGTATTTACAAAAGATTTTAGAGAAGATTTAATTTCTGAAAAAGTGGATTTAGTAATTCACTCATGGAAAGATTTAGATTTGGCTGAAGAAGATGGAACTGAGATTTTATCTGTTTTAGAAAGAGCTGATGCAAGAGATATGCTTTTATTTAAAAAAGATTTTTTGGATAAACATAAAACTAAAATACAAGTATTTAGTTCTTCTCCCAGAAGAGAATTTAATTTAGTTCCTTTTTTTAAAAAAGCATTTCCGAAATCCATTCAACACTTACCAATTGAATTTATTCCAGTAAGAGGAAATATCCAAACTAGAATTACTAAATGGAAAGAATCTTCAGATGTAGCTGGATTAATTTTGGCAAAAGCTGCATTAGATAGACTCCTAGCAACAAATTTTGAAGAATCAAATTTTGAAGAATACAAAAAGGGGAGAAAATTTTTAGAAGATATTTTAAAAGATTATTTGGTGATGATTCTTCCATTATCAGAAAATCCAAACGCACCAGCACAAGGTGCTTTAGCTTGTGAAATAAAATCAGGTAGAGAAGACGTTAAACAAATTATAAAAAAATTGGAATTTTCGGCAGTAAGAGAAGCTGTTCTGGAAGAAAGAAAAGTTTTAAAATCATTCGGTGGAGGTTGTCATCAAAAAATTGGAGTCTCAGTATTTCAAACTGAACATGGAAATTTTCATTTTTGTAAAGGTCTCACTGATTCAGCAGTTTTGTTAAATGAAAAAAAATTTACCACTTATAAACAAAATCAACCAAAAGCAGAATCAGAAGAAAAACTTTTTCCGAATGAAGATTATAAATTTAATTTTAAAAGAAATAAAATTGATTCAGAAATATTAGACAACTTTCAAATTTATTTTATTTCAAGAATGGAAGCTTGGAATGAAAAATTAAGCTTAGAAAAAAAAATCATTTGGACTTCTGGTCTAAAAACTTGGTACAAACTTGCTGAAAAAAATATTTGGGTCAATGGAACAAATGATTCTCTTGGTGAAAAAGTTTCACTTGGCTTAGAAATAATTTATCCAAATTCAAAAACGATTAAACTCACCCATAAAGATTCAGAGAACATTTCCTCAAATATGCTAAAAGCATACTCTTACCAAGTTGAAATTGAAGAAATTAATTTTGATTTAAATCAATTTACTCATTTTTATTGGATGAGTGGAAGCCAATTTGACTTTGCATTAAAAAATTTTCCTGAAATCAAAAATAAATTCCATGCGACAGGACATGGAATAACTTTTGATCATTTGAAAGATGTATTAGGACATTCAAATATTGATGTTTTTATTTCAATTGAAGAGTGGAGAAAATTTCATCAAAACTAAACTTCAAATTTATCTGTTGCATCTGTTAAATCTTTTACTTCTTTAAATAAACTTTTTGAACTTAGATTTATTTTTTTTGATTCAATTAAAATATTATTAGCTAAATCTTTAATCGCTTCTGTAGATAGATACATTTCAGTTGAAGTTTTTTTCTGACTTGAAATTGAGTTTAAAATGTTTTCAGAGCTTTGGGTTAATTCTTTAGTATTTTTCTTTAATAAGTCAGTGCTTTCTTTACTTAAATTTAATTTGGATTTAAAACTTTCAATAGATTCATTGACTAATTCTGATTTATCATAAATGGATTGAAATAATCCAAGAGAAGATTCAACTTGATAGATTCCTTTTTTTAGTGCATCATCCGTTTGCAACATAATTGCCGAGATGGATTTAACTGAGTCAACTGTCTGAGAAGCAAGTTTTGAAATTTCATCAGCAACAACAGAAAACCCTCTTCCTGTTTCACCAGCTCGAGCTGCTTCAATTGCTGCATTTAATGCAAGTAAATTTGTTTTACTTGAAATGTCTGAAATTACTTTTGCAAATTTATTAATTTCAGAGGTAGCTTTTTTGATTTCAATTAATTGTTTAGATGAATCAAAAACTTTTTCTTTTCCCTGACCTGCTTCTTTTTTTGATAGATCTGAAAGATTTTTTAGTTCCATCATTTCATTTGTCATAAAATTCATTTTTTCATTTAATTCAGAAATATTTTTTTCAATAGATTCAATTTCAGATTTGGATTGAAGCATTGAGAATTCAATTTTTTCTGATAAATCTTTTACTTCATTTGCTGATTGATTAGTCCGCTCAATAGAAAAAAACTGTAGTTCTGAGGTTTGGAGAAAATTACCAGAAATTTCATCTAATGACTTTGACGTTTCTGAAATTTTAAAATTCGACTCTTTGATTTTTTTTACTAAATTATTAGAGCTATTAGCAATTTCTTCAATAGCATGAATTAAAGTTCCCATTTCACCTGAAAATTTTTTTTCAGATTTAGTAATTTTGTAATTTCCAGAAGAAATCTTTTCTGAAAAAATTAATGCCTCTTCTAATGGATTATAAATTTGGTATTTTAATACTTTTGATAAAATTAAAATTGTAAGCAAAACCAAAAAAACTAATATAATAAATATTAAACCAAGAGTTTGGAAAATTTCTTTGAGGATTACATTTTTTGGGAAATAAATTCCTAGATACCATTTTTCATTTATATTATTAAATGATATTGGAACAAATGCTTTGATTGTATTAAAATTTTCTTTTAGAATTCCATTTCCATTTTTCATTTCGTTAAATAAAATTTCATTTTCTTTAGAAGATAAAAAAGTTTTCCCTTTTAATTCTGGTGTTTCTGAATTGACAATATAATTTCCATCATTTGAAATCAAATAAATATTTCCATAACCCCCGATTAACTTTGATTTGTCGTAAGTCTTTTGTAAAAAATCCATTCCAATATCAATTCCAACAACACCAATAATCTTATCTGCCCTTACTACTGGTAGAGAAAACGAAGTAATCTGAAGAGTGATTCCATCTATTGTATCATAGTATGGTTCGATCAAATGCTCTTTTTTATCTCGAATAATTTCATACCAATTTGCGTTTTCATATCCAATCGCTACTTCTTGTGCAACAAAACCTTCTTTATTTCTTGCAATATATGCAACAACTCTTCCTGTTTCGTCATGGTATTTTGTAAATTTATATTCTTGATCTCGATAATCAAATTGATTTGGGTCAAATGCAGCAAATGTTCCTTGAACAATTTTTGTTTTCTCAGTATTTTTTTTCATCAAATCATAAACTAAATCTCTTTTATGAATTGTTGAAGAAGAAAGTAGGCGATTTAATGCACGAATTGATTCAAGCTCACCATAAAAAGTATTTTTAATTTCATTGGAAATTGTTTGAGATCTAGAAAAAATCATTTCGCGGGAGTCTTGAAGTTTATTTTTGTAATAGAAAAAAGAGAACAAAACAAAAAAAATAAAAATCAAACCTGTTGTTTGGAAATATAAAAAATTACGTATTCTGTTACCAAGCTTCATTCAAACAACTATATCTCTTCTGACATTACAAATTCTAATAATATAATTTTTAATCTATAAAAATATTATTTCTTATATATAATTATAGCGATATCTTTTTAGAAGTTAAAAATAATAGTTGTAGAAAAATTCTTTTCAAAATCTAACTTCTAAAAAGACCCGAGCTACAAAATGCCTTGGTCTCTTCGAGACTCCTTCGCTCTTCGAGCTCGGACATTTTGTATCTCTATCGCTTGTGTTGAGAAAATTTTCTTTTTTTTTGAAAACTTCTCTGTATTGAGGAATTTATCTTTATTGTAGAACTTTTCTGATTTGAGAAACTCTGTTGTATTGCAAAAAACCGAACAAAACAGGAACTCCTTTGGAAATTGAGTGTTTTTCAATACAATTAAATTCATTTATACTGATTCATTATAAAAGTAGTTCGACTTAGGGTCTTCCCCGCAAATTGGTCGTAACATAAAGCCAAACTATTCTTAAGTTTTTCAAAACTTTTAAACCGTTTTAAATTATCTTTCGTATTAAAAATTTACCCAAAAGGAAAGTTTATTCACTTTAAAATAATTTGGAATAATAAAAATTTTATTATAAAATATTTTTTTTACTCAAAAATTCTTTTTTTTTACTACCATTAGTAGGGGGAATAATGACAGCTCGTGTAGTTTATCCAAATCGATTTAAGAATGATGCATTCATGAAATGGGAAGAAGATTTTAAGGGAAAAAAAGTAAAAAAGTTCAATAAAGTCACTGGGAGTCTGCTAATTCCTGAATTTTTAGAAGAGTTTTATTGTTCTAGGAGTTGTGCTTTTGGTGGCAACTATTTGAAATTTCTTGTCGAGAATTATGCATATTTCCTTTTGCAGGAATATGATTCTGAAGAGGAGAATAAACAGTGGCTTGCTGAATCCCCAAATCTTGGGCTCAATATGGGATACCAAAAACTAGGTATGGATTTGCAAAAACACTATATAAAAGTAGAATCAGAAATTTGGGCAATGTTGAAGCAGCTGAGAAATGTTTTGAACCAATCAGTCTGCAAAATTGTAACTTTTATGGTGTATTTAGACTGGCTTGGAATTGAAGAAACTATTCCCCAAGAAACTAAACAAGTAATAGTTCCTGTTAAAAGAAGTTATATTTTACACTATGAAGCCCAAATCAATACAAAAATGCACCATTATACAAGAAGATCTAGGTTTAGAAGATTCGATTTCTTCTGAAAAATCCTTTTTTTCAAAACTAATTCTATTTTCAGAAAATCTTTTAATAGAGCTATTTCTTCTAGAAAAATAAATTCGCTATAAAAATTTAATTTTTTATATTTGAAGCAGTTTTTTTAAAAGTAAAGTTTTTAATTCCAAAAAAAGTTTCCTAATGAAAAGCGATAGAGATTCAAAAAGTCCGAGCTCGAAGAGCGAAGGAGTCACGTAGTGACCGTGCTTTTTAAAGCTCGGGTCAGGTTAGAAGATTTAATTCCAAAAATTTATTCTTATCATATATTTTTTCTTCTAAACCTGACATCGCACAAAATTAAAATATAATTTTAAATATTGATATTTTTTTCAATTTTTTTTGCTTTATAAAATTTTAAATTGTTAAAAAAATAATATCTTAAGAACTAATATATTAAAATAGTTACTTAGTAAAATCAATTTATACTTCAATACGAATAATAAAAATTATAATTATATCCAAAAATAAAAAAGATTTCATTTTAGTTTTATGCAAGTTCTAGTGGTTATGAAAAAAACAAAATTTGAATTGGATAAAATTCATTTTCCTGATTTAGATTATTATAAAAAAATTTGTAAAATTCAAAATGATTCTTTTGAAAGAATTTATGGTTCTCATTTGAGACAATTAGAAAGTAGGGAGTATTTACAAAAAAATTTGAATTCAGATTTTCATTTTATTTTTAGAGAAGGACTTGATAATTGTAATTTAAAAAAATATGGATTAGTGATTTCACTTGGTGGAGATAATCATTTTACTTATGTTGCTCACCAATGTAAAAAAAATAGAATAATAGGTTGTAACTCTGATACAAAAACTTCTTTTGGAGCATTACTTTCTTTTGATCCAGAAAAATTAATTCAAAGTTATAAAATAAAATTCACGGATACTTTAATAGAAAAATGGGCTTTGATCCAATGTAAAATGACTTATCCAAATGGGAGTAAAATGGAAACTGTAAATGCAGTTAGTGAAATTTCAATTCGTAACATGAGTCCAGACTTAACATCAAGGTATTTAATTTTATACGAGAACAAAAAAGAAGAACAAAAAAGTTCTGGTTTGCTTTTATACACTGGAGCTGGTTCAACTGGTTGGTATGCATCTTGTAAATCAGATGAAGACCCAAAAAGTTTTTCAAAATCCGAAACTTATTTCAAAGCCTATTCGAGAGAATTAAGTCGTAAAGCAAGAGCTAGATTTATGTTCACAGATTTTCAAGTGAATAAAACTCTCAAAGTAATTTCTGAAATGAACGGTGGAATTTCAATTGATGCTCTTTCAGAAAGAGTATATCCATTTCCTGCAGGAAGCTTAGCTGAGTTCTCACTTGCAAAAGAAAAATTATCTGTGGTTGTTTTAAAATGAAGAAAGAAGTTTTTTTTGATAGAAAATTTATTCTTAGATTTTTTTTGATAAGTCTTGTACCATTTATTTGGAATGGAATTTTTGCATCAGTAGTTAGTTATTCATTAAATAATTTATTGTATGACAAAAAGGAATTTGAAATTTTTGTTCAATCACTATTTGTTGATCCAAAACTTAGTTGGATTAACATGACTTCATTTATATTAAGTTTTTTTATTCCTTCCTTTTTTATCACTAAATTTCTATATCCAATTTATAAAGCTTATTTTATAAAAAAAATTTTGGATGAGAATCAAGTTATAGATCGTTTTTTGAGTTACCCAAAATTTTCATCAATTATTAGTAGTCTTGGTTGGGGAATCGGAACTGTTGGTTTCTTTTTTCTTGTATATTATTCAGAAATGGAAATCTCATCAGCTACATTAATTAAAGGTACTATTGTAAATGTACTACTTTGCCTCCTTGTTTTATCCACAGTTTATTTTACAATGGATTTATTCTCAAGAAAATTTATTATCCCAGAATTATTTGATGAAAAAAGTATAGCAGGACTTCCAAGTAATTATTCTAGAAATTTACTTCACCAATTTTTGTTTTATTTTTTAACTATTTGTATAATTCCAATATTACTTTACTTCGGTATATTATTTAATTTAAAAAAAGATAAAATGGGATATTTGATTTTTATAACTGGTATTTTTATTTCAGTTGGTTTTTTGCTAACAAGATATATTTTAACTACCATTTCAAAACCAATTTCAAAAATTCAAACAGCTTTAAATGAAATCAGAAATGGAAATCTTGATATAAAAGTAAATTTAATTTCAAATGACGAACTTGGTT
Organism: Leptospirales bacterium; assembly: GCA_013297885.1. Lineage (GTDB taxonomy): Bacteria > Spirochaetota > Leptospiria > Leptospirales > Leptospiraceae > UBA2033. The sequence goes on from JAAFIR010000004.1 coordinate 20,333, forward strand.
TTTTAGCTTCTAGTTTAAATTTGATGACAGAAGAATTAAAGGAAAAAGAATTTATCAAAAATTCATTTGGAAAAATTATAGACCCAAGAGTTAGAGATTTACTTCTTAAAGGAGAAATAAAGTTAGGTGGTGATGAAAAAGAAGTTTCTGTTTTATTTGTTGATATTCGTGGATTTACTTCAATTTCTGAAAAATTAGAACCAAACAAACTAGTGGAATGGTTAAATTTATATTTTGAAAATTTGGGTTCTTGTATTTTAGAAAATAACGGAATTATAAATAAATTTATTGGTGATTCCATCATGGCAATTTTTGGTTCACCAATTCCTCTTGAGAATCCATCTAATTCAGCAATTTTAGCTGCAATAAAAATGCGAACTGAAACAAAAAAATTAAATGAATATTTTAAACAAAATTCTATGCCTGAATTAAAAATTGGAATTGGAATTCATACAGGAAAAGTAATTCTCGGGAATATTGGAATGAAAGATCGAGTAGAATACACTGCAATTGGGGACACGGTAAACATTGCTAGTAGAATTGAGTCTCTTTGTAAAGAGTTTCAAACTGATATTTTATTTTCTGAGAATTCAATGAAACTTTCAGGAGTAGAAAATAGCAAATTTATTTCTGAAACAAATATAAGAGGTAAAGAAAATCAAATTAAATTGTATTCAATTTGAAACTATAAACATATAACAAAAAATTGACTTTTTTTTGTTTATGAGTTTTTAAGTAATTAAACAAACTAATTCAGGGTAGCCTAATTTAATTCTTTTTCCAAAAAAAACATTTTTAATTCCCCTTTGTTCTTAGCATAAATTTCTCCTCTTGGAGTAATGAGGAATTTTTCTTTAACAATTTCATTTAGTGCTTCTGAAATATTAATTTTTCCAACCTCAGATGATGATTCCATTCTGCTTGCAATATTTACTGTATCCCCCCAAACATCATATGTAAATTTTTTATCACCAATTACTCCAGCAATAATTTTACCCACATGGATTCCAATTCGTATTTCAAAAATAGGTTTGTTTTGTTTTGATAAATTTTTATTTCTTTCTGAAATAAATTTTCTCATTTCAATTGCAGCTTTACAAATATCAAATGGATGAGTATTATTTTCAATTGGAATTCCACCTGCACACATAAAACTATCTCCAATTGTTTTTAATTTTTCTAAGTTAAACCTATCCATTAAAGAATCAAAAAAACGAAAACATTCATCTAATTCAGAAACCAATTCTTCTGGGCTTAACTTTTCTGAAATAGAAGTAAATCCATGAAAATCTGTGAATAAAATAGAAGCAAAATATTCTCTTGGTGCAACTTTTCCAGAATTTTTTAATTCATTAGCTATTTGATTTGGTAAAATATTTAATAATAATTTATCTGATTTATTTTTTTCTTCATTTAATTCTGCTGTTCTTTCAATTACTTTTTTTTCTAAATTTTCATTTGCTTCAATTTGAATAGAAATGGTTTCCTTAATAGCATTATCTTTTTCTTCTTCTACAATTTTTTGTTTATCAGCAAGAGCTAAAGATAATAAAAAGATTTCGATTAAAATTGAACCATATAGAAATAAATTTGTAACTGGTACTCTAACACCCATTTGTCCCAATACCATTGTCATGATTACTCCAATAAAAATAATTAAAAATGACCAAACATAAAAACGTGCATATCTATAACCACTTTTCCACGAAACAATTCCAATAAAAAAACCAAAAGTTAATGTAGTTAAAGCATAATAATTATTTAGATGTAAACTTAATTTTAAATTATTTGATAAAAATAATATAAGTAATAATGGAAAAGGAATAAATATACAAATATTGATTAAATAAGAATAAATTTTATTTAATTTAGAAACTTCAAAAAAATCTTTCGTAAATAAAACCGAAAATAAAACAGCAAGAGGAATAGAGCTAGTTCCAATTTTATGGTTGATGATTCCAAAAAAATCCAATACACGATTCAAATCACCAATGTTTGATAAAATTAATATTGTCATAAAAAAAACATACATAGAATAATAAAAATATATTTTTTTTCTTAAAATAAAAAGTAGTATAATCGTATTGATAAATGTAAAAATTAAAATACCATAAATTATTCCATGAAAAATAAATTCCTTGTTTGATTCATCAAGTAAAAATCTTTCACTAACAATACTAAAACCATAAATTCTTCTTCCACCTTTTGTGTGTTGGTATAGAAAACAATTTACCAAATCATTTTTTTCTAAATCTAATGGAATTGGAAAATATTTATGTGGAACAGGTCTTTCAGAATATTTATATTTTGTTCCTGTTTTGTAGTTAAAATTTTTTTTGCCAAAACAATTTAATTCTATATCAAAAATATAAGGACTATCTAGATAGAAATAATTTTTTGCAGAGTAGTTTTCATTAGTTTGAATTTGAAAAAAATACCAATAATTTGTTGTAGTCCAATCATAAGGAGTTTTTATATCTAAATGTTTGGTCAGTTGATTTGATTGAAAAAGTTCAAAAATTTTTTCTTTTGAAAATTCTTCTGTTTCTTCTTCTGTAAAAACATATGGTGTTAAATTAGAATTAACATTTTCATTTTTTAAAATAATTGGCTCAGAAAATATTGAAAAAGAAATATATAAAAAAAGAATAATTTTATTCATAAGGATATTCTAATTGTAATGCAACAAAAGCAGCAGTTCTTTTTCCATAACGGTTTTCAATATTTAAAAGTGATTCTTTGAGAGTATTTTCACCTTGATTTAAAAATTTTTCAGATAATATCAGATCAACTTTTTGTTCAAGTTTTGAATCTGAAATTATTTTTAATCCATTTTTGCTAATTATAAATTCTTTATCAGAAATAGAAATTGCATTTGAACGATAAGTTCTAGAATAAGCATCACTAACTATAGCAAGTCCAAGTTCATCAACATCTTCTTTAATTTTAATTCCGATTGTTTCGTGTTTCCAAAATGCTAAAGTATTTTTTACTACAAGAAATTTATAACCCCAATCAAGTTGAAATTTTTTTCCATCATGTTGACTTGAAAAATTTTTCACATTTAACTCTATTGCTAAATTTTCAGCAACTTCTTTCCCTTTCACTGATTCGACTAATGCCAATGAAACAGGAATTGATGCAGAAACTCCAGAAGTTGAAATTATATTTTCACTTTGAACATAACGAAAATTTTGTGTCCACTTTGTATCAGGGTTTTGTTTTTGTAAATCTGAATAAGCATACCAATGAGTTGTTGCAATTTGATCTTTTAAAATTCCAGCATTTGCTAAAACTCTTGCACCTTCGCAAATGGAAAGAACCATAGCTGATTTATTTTTTTGTTCTTTGATCCATTGAATTAATTTTTTATCTTCTGAGTCATGCATCGCTGGAACTATAATTATATCTGCACCTTCTGGATTTGAATTATCAAATTCTTCAAAAGTTTTTTCAGTTTGAATTTGAAGAGCAGGCATCATTTTTATAATTCCTTGTTCTGTTGAAAGTGAAACAACATCAAAAGCTTCAGATCTTTTTAAAACAGAATAGGGGACTATAAAATCTGTTGTCTCAGTTCCAGAATTTACTGCTAAAATCGCAACTAGATGTTTTTTATGATTTGGTTTTGGTTTTGCAATTTTTAATTTTACATTTTCGTAGTTCGGGTCAAAATCAGATTTTGTGGACAAGATAGGAAATTCACATTGAAGAAAACTGAAAAGTATTAATAATAAGTGAGAATATTTCATTATAAGATTTTTTGGGAGTTCCCTTTCTTTTAGAAGCAGTGGGCTAAAGACCACTGTCTAAAAGAAAGGTCGAGCTTTTAGCTACGGTCAAAAAAATTCTTCACTTCTACTTCGCTCAATGAACGGAATTTTTTTGACCCCGCTTCAATCTCTAACTCAAGGAATTACTGCTCAAATAAAATTTTGCCGTCTTTTGGATTTGACAGACATAAAACTTGAGTTGTTATATTTCCTGAACTAAGTTGTCCTCCTGTTAGTTTAGAAGTTACAACAGATGGTCCAAAATCAATGATTGCTCCAATACTAGAATCAGTAAACAAAGCTCCAATTGCTTTGTCCCAGTGAAGTGGCTTGATTACTACTTCAGTAAATAAAGCCTCAGCCAAATTATCTGAACTAGAAATTTTTCTTCCATCAAAAATAGAGTAGAGTGCAACTTTTAAATCTGCAGAAGTATAATGAAACGAAACTTTAGAAGCTAAATCAGTTTGGAATTTTTCCCAAGAACCATTCATAAACGGAGAATGAAATGGAGCAGTTGTTTTTAAATAAACAAATTTTGCTTTTCTTTCATCCATTTCTGGTTTAAATTTTTTTCTAAAAGCTAAAAGTGATGATGGTTTTGCTGAAATTATCATTGAGTCAGGAGTATTGTAAAGGCTGATATTTAATCTATCTTGACCTTGAAATCCCAAATCAGAATTTGCTTGGTTTACTCTTTGTTCAAGTTCATCTTTTGAATAACCAATTACTGCAACCATTGGAGCAGGATTTTTATCTCCAATTTCAGTGTTCCCTTGTAAAATTGATTCTTCAACTGTAAAGTTTGGATACATTTCTTGTGCTCTATAACCAAGAAAAAAAATAAATCTTAAAAAATCAGAATATGTTTTTAAAAAATCTGAACCAGATTTTCCAACAGCAACAAGAGCAGCTGCAACAATTCCTTGGCTATGCCCAGTTACTCCAGCAGTGTTTGAAAGAAGTTCAGAAGTATCATAACCTTTAGAAACTAAAAGAGCGTAATTTGCAACTTGAGTTATAAAAATCATCGAAACAGAAACTGATCCTCTTATTTGGTAATCTTCAGAAGGTGCTGAATCAGGATTTTCAATCCAAGACTTTAAATCTAATCCTTCAGAAATTAAAGGATCAGATTTTGTAACTTCTGATTCAATTTTATTTAATGTGTCAAAGGAAACCTCGAAAAAATCTTTTAGACTTGGTTCTTCTTTGTATAATTTTGAAATTTCTTTTAAATATGGAGAACCTTGTCCTCCAAATTGTAAAAAAAACTTTTTGCCATTTTGTTTTGATTCTTGTAAAAATTTTGCTGTCATTATTTTCCTCTACCGCCACCACCAGATCTTCTGACAGTGCTTCCACCACCAAACCCAGAAGTGTTTTTGCTTCCATGAATTTTTGAATTATTTGTAGAACCTTTATCAAAGTTTTTATCTTTTGTTTCGATTTGAACTTGCTCTTGACTCACAACAGTGATAGTTTTTCCTTCCATATCTTTTCCATTAAGAGCCTCGATAGCTTTTTTTGCGTCAGCTTCTGCCATATCAATATGACCATAACCAAGAGAAACTTTTGTTTTTTTGTCTCTTTTGATAAAAGATTCTTCCACTTTTCCAAATTCAGAAAAAAGTTTTTCTAAATCTTTTTCAGTGAGAGTTTGAGGAAGATTGCCTAGAACTAATCTCATAAAATTTCCTTTAATTCGATTGATTTAACACGAAAAGGATCGAAGCGTTTCTTGCAGCGTAGCGAAGCAAGAAGTAGCTGAGAGCCTGTTTTTTTTGTAGGTGCTTAAATTAATTAAGTCCCTACAAAAAAATTCGTCCAAAAAACCTATTTCATAAAAATTATTTTTGCCTTGCTAATTCAAGCAAAAAATTAAAAAGTGCAAATTCCCCAAGTTGATGGGTTGACCCAACTCATTCCATTCCCTAAAAAATTATAGGAATGCTGATTGGAATGGTTTATAAAATCATCATCACCAACTCCAAAACTAAACCCGATTGATTGCCCTTTTGTAATTGAGCTAATTCCAAGTGTTGAAAAAGGAATTTTTATTTCCATTGCCCAACCTGTATCTAAATCAGTATTATCATTCATTGTTCCGTAATAAACATGTTGGTATGTGGTTGTGGTATCTGATAAAAAAGAATAAGTTGATCCGTTTCCTGTTCCAATCACAGGATCAGCGTTTGGGTTTCTTGGAGCAATTGTGAAAATTCTATCATTTGAATCTGTTGTGGAACTGCGATTAAATCCACCATCAAAATAAAATTCCAGTCTATCATCTAGCCAATTGGAAGAAGGATTATCCATAAAAATAAATTTATCATTTGTATAAATATAAATGTAAAGATTGTTATCATCATAAGCTAATTTAATTCTTCCTGAAATTCTTGGATCTTGTCCATTGCTATAATTGTAAGATTGTGCCTCATCAAAATTAAATGTGGGTGCATTTGCCCAAGCAGAATCTGTATCAAGTCCATCAATATTGATTGAATTATTTGGTATTTTTGTGGCTTGTGTTGTTCCAAGTCCAAGTATTCCACCTAAATTCACTCCGTCTGAAACTTCGTCATTATTATTTATGATAAAGATTTTATAATTATAAAATGTTGCTGGGTTTGCAGAATTATCAGTAAAACTGGTTAGTCCACTTGATATAATTGTCCCATCATATTGGCTTGTTGGCTGAGAATTGATTTTTCTCACAACAAGAATTGATTTAATTGAGCAGCCATCATCCATTGTAGGATTGATCCAATTTATAGAAATGCTATTGGGTGAGATAGAAGTTATTAAATTTGGTAAGAGAATTTCTTTTTTTGAGCAGACTGCAACTGGTTGAGGTAAGGGATTTGTTTCTGCATTATTTGGATTTGTAGTATTTATGGGAGTTTGAGTGGTTGGAACTTCATTATTTGGAGTATTATGTAAAAATTTGTTTTGGGTTAAAGGAAAAATAAATTTTAATTTTTGTGAAATTTTATCTTCACATTTAATCAAAAAAAATATCAAAATTAAAAATATTTTCATATGATATTATACTTAAAAATTTAAACAAAAAATAAAAAAAGAAAAAAGCGAGTTTTAAGACTCGCTTATAAAATAGATTGGATTATTTAGAACCGTCTTCAGTTTTAGCAGGTTCAGCAGGAGCTTCAACTGTAATAAATTTAAATGTAACACGTCTATTTAAAGAAGAAGCACCATCAACATCTGCTAGTGGCTGAGTTGCACCAAGTGCTTTTGTTACTATTCTTGCTTCAGGAAGACCTAATTTAACAAGTGTTTGTTTAACTTCTTTAGCTCTTTTGTCTGAGTAAAAATTATTTCCTTTTTTATCTCCAACTGCTTCTTCAGGACCAGTTGTGTCTGTGTGACCTGAAATTTCTAGTGCAACAGAAGCAGGAAGTTCATCAATTCCTTTTTTAAGTGCAGAACCACCAGATTTTACCCAATTGACAAAATCTTTTTTGTTTGGAATTTCCCATTTTTTGTAAGCAAATCCTTGGACAGATTTACCATCTGGGTATCTAAGATTATTTAAAGTCTCATTAAGTTTAGTTAATAATCCTTCGTTTGCTGCATTTAACCCACGACTAGCTAGATCTCCAACAGTTGATGAATCTTTGGAAGAACCAGTACCTTCAGCACCTGTCTTGTCTGAACCAGTTCCTTCTGCCCCGCTTCCTGCACCAGCAGTATTGCTATCGGAATTAGTAGAATTATCAGAGGTTCCTTCTGGGTTAGCTTTAGTATCTTTAGATGTACAAAAACCAAGCGAAATAACTACTAGTGAAATTAATAAAGCACTTTTAAAACTTTTATTCATGATAAATGCTTCCTTTGTTTAAAATTTTTGAATTTTAAACCATTTTAATTTTTGGGAAATTAATTTAAAGCTTTTTTCTTTGTCAATTTAAGAAATTTCTATCAAAATATGCACGGTAATAAAATAGTACATAATTTTGTTTTTTGATTGTAATTTCAGCAGTTTAAAAAAACAATATAGGAGTGGTAATAAATTTTTTTAATTCCTTTAAAAAAAGAAAAATTTTTATTTTTTTTCTTAATTTTAGGATTATTTGAATTATATTCAGAAAGTTTATTTTTTAAATTTCAATCTGGAATATCTGAGCAAGAAAAAAGAAAACAAAACTTACAATCTATTTCAGTCCCTTTTAATTATCCATTTGAATTAAAATTTCATCCCGATTTCAAAAATGAATTTCTTACTAACTCAATTTCAGATATCACTCAAAATAGAACAAATATACAAATTACTCCAACTATTAACTACCAAATTAGCAATAATAAAGAAATCGCTATAACTACATTTCAATCTCAAAACCACTTTGATACTTATTATTATGAAAGAGATACCAATACTAGACTTCCTAATTTATGGCAGCTGAATCCTTCTTTTACAAATACCAATTCTGGAATTGTATTTAGTTTTTTAGGCAAAAACTTCTCATTTTATAATGATTTTTCAACTAGATTTTTGGGTTTGGAATCAGGGCATTCTGCACTTGATTCACTTCAATCAAATGTAGGTTTAACTTATAATTTATCTTCAAAATCTAACCCCTATAGAATTAACTATGTGATTCAAATGAACCATGTCTTTTACACTGAAGATAAAAATTTTAAAAGAAAAATTGATTTAACTAAACCAACTCAATTTTTTTCAAGTGGATTTAGTGTGCAAACTAAGAGTGCTATATTTGAAGGTTTGATCCGTGTTCCAACCCAGCTCCAAGCTACTTATGAAGTTGATGGATTGTGGAGACCCGAAGTTCAAGGTAGAATAGGTATAAAATGGAATCTTCCAGAATTTATTCGTCCTTAAACATTCATCTCATTTGATTCAATTAACAAATTTTTATCATTTCGAGTAAGTAAACCGTTTAACATTGATTTTACGACAAGGCTCGCATGTATAGGTTTGTATTTTTTTAAATCGCCAATAAACGCAAACCCAAATAAGTTCCCAACAAAATTTCCAATTTCTTCACCAATTCTAAATTCTTTTCTTTCACCGATTAACAACGAAGGTCTATAAATTTGTAACGAAGAAAATCCAATTTCTTTTAAAGCAGATTCCATTTGTCCTTTAACTTGGTTATAAAAGATCATCGAATTTGCATCAACTCCCATTGCTGAAATTACTAAAAATTTTTTCACTCCAGCTTGAAATGAAATTTTTGCAGAATTGACAACATAGTCAAAATCAACTTTTTTAAATGCTTCTTTTGAACCTGCTGTTTTTATGGTGGTGCCTAAACAAGAAATAGTTGCGTCAACTTCAAAAAGTGATTTGTAATTTTCTAAATTCTCAAAATCTATTTTGTAGTTTTTTAATTTTGGTTTTGTAGAAAGAATTTCTTTTCTAGTTAAATTTCTAATTTCGGAAATTTTTTCAGACTCAATAAGTTCGTTTAACAATAAATTGCCTACAAGTCCAGTGGATCCTAAAATTGCTACTTTCAATATTTTAATCCTGAAATTTCTTTAATTAATTTTTTAAAATCAGCTGCAAGTTCAGAAACTTCTTTTGGGCTTGGTTTAATTGATTCAGCAAGTTTAATTGCATCTTCAATTGTATCTATTAAAATTTTTTTTTCAGAATAAAAGCGAGCAGAAGGCATAGACTTCATTTCTTTTTTGTATTTGGCAACTTTTTCATCAATTATAGTTGTCATTTGGTTTAGGATTTGAATATTTTGGTTAGGCATTGGACTAAATTAAAATAGTAATTTTTTAATTCAAGAAAGTTTTTTTGAAATGTTTGGGCGAATTTTTTTCCACTTAACATTGATTAAACGAAATAATTGATTTTATTTAGGTGGAAAAAAACCGGGCTATTCGCTACTTCTGAAACCTCGTGTTAAAACACGAGGCTATTCAGAAACGCTACTATCCCTTTCGCCTATTATTGAAGAACATTCTTGATTAAAAAAAAAGCTTAAGTTTTCATTCTCGAGTTGTAAAAGAAGAAATTTCTTTTAAAAAGTATGAATGAAAAATATCTATCTTCTAGCCTTTATCTTCTAACATTTAATTCTTCTTGACAAAATGCACTTTTTATTAAAAATTTAATTCATGGCAACTAGCATACTTGAAAGTCCTGAAATTAGAGAACAATTATTTAAGCTCACTAGAGAACAATATTTGGAAGTTGCAGAAAAATATGCTTTTGGAAAAAATACTGAATTGCTAGAAGGAATGGTTTTATTTAAGATGCCAAAAAGCAGTATTCATAATTATTTTATAGATTCAATTTTTAAGTTATTAGAAAAATTAATTCCTTCAAATTCATTTATTAGAAGTGAAAAAACAATTGTTTACAAAGATTCAGAATTAGAGCCAGATATTTCTGTAGTGGAAGGGAAGGTAGAAGATTTTGTTTTTGAACATCCATCCGCAGCTTTATTAATTATTGAAGTTGCAAAATCATCTTACCAATATGATCTTGCAAAACTATCCACTTATTCAAAAGCAAATGTAAAAAATTTCTGGATTGTTGACATTTCATCCAATCGAATAGAAATTTATACTGAACCAAAAGATGGTGAATACTTATCCAAAAAAATTTATTCTCCAACTGACTTAATTCCTATTTTTAACCAAAATATTTCTTTCAAGGAAATCTTTGAAGCAGCAACTAAAAAAAGTTAGCTAGTTTTATTAATTTATTTAGCACAATTAATTTTTGCTAATTTAACTTCTTTGTTTGCTTCTTCCAAAGTTGATTTATAAGAAGCTTCTTTTTTGTTATTATTTTCTAACGTTTTCCAACCTCCAAAACTTATAGCTGATCCATAGATTGTGAAAACTGCTGCCATAAATTGACTAAAACCTTCACTACAATCTTTACAGCCTGTTGTCATTAAACCTAATCCACCAAGTAGAAAAATTATTCCAGTACTCAGTGCATAAGTCCCAGCTGCTCTTCTATATTCAGGTTTTTCTTCAATATTAATTTTAATATGACATGTTTTAATTGGATTTAAATCTTTTTTTTCAAATTGAATTGAATATTCTGAATCATATTTCCATCTATAACCTTTATAATTATCATATAAAAATCCTGGAATTCCAAATTGAACAATAACAAAATTAGAAAGAATGCCATAATCTTCTTTACGAAGTTGAATTTCTTTTGGATGATATTCTTCATCAATCACTCTAATTGTAACTTTACTATCATAAATATTTTTTACTTTAATAATTGTTGGAGTTGTATCTTCATATTTTACTCCATTAACATCAATTTCAATTTTAACTGAATCTAAATTTGCAGATTGAACTAGAATTGTTTCTTCTTCTCTTAATTTTTTATCAATTGATAGGCAGTTTGAAAATATAAGAATTGTTAGAAAAATTATTTTTTTGTAAAGCATATTGTTGGACCTTATTTTTTTGTATTTTTTCATAATAGTTTTAAATCAAGTTATTATCAATATAAAAAAACTTTATCCAATTCTAGCGAAAAAGATCGACTCGGTGTCAATTTTTTGTTTTTAAAATAAATTTTTGAAATTAAAAAGAATAGACAAAAAATTGACAAAAGAGGAGAGCTTGGTTTTTGCGAAGCAAAAATTCGCCCAAATTTAATAATAGAAAATTATTCTTAAATATTAAAAAAATAAAATTCAATTGACAAATGCTGGTTTCAAGATTCAATTAGCAAAAACAAATAATATACTACAGTTTTTCCGACTTTGAGATAGTTTGATTATATCACCAAATACAGAGATTTTTCATGAAAATAATTCTTTTTCTATTATGCATTTCAATCTATTCACAAGAAATAAATCAAAAAAAGATTTATTTAAATTTATTTAACCCTTATAAATCCCCAAAAGAAGCAAGCGTTGAATCAAAGTTAAACGAAGCACTTCTTAAAGAATTTCAATCAAAAGGGGTTGAAATTATTCAAGTAAATTCTGATACAAAATCGAATCTAGCAAAAGCAAAAAAAGATAATGTAGCTTTTTTAATAGAAGGATTTTATAAAAGGACTGAAAACGGAAATTTGAATTTATACGGTCATATTTATCATCCAGAAAAAGAAATTGTGATCGATGCTTATAACTTTAGTTCTGAAATTCAAGGACTTGAAGACATTAAGCTAGATCCAAATGAAACTAGAATTTCTGATGAAAAAAGTGTAAAAGAATTTTCAGAAAAATTAGTAAATCGTGTGCGGAACAATTCTAAAAGAATTGATCGACCTGAAAACTTAGATGAGTTTATAAAAACAAATCAAATTTCAAAAGACATGAATTTACCTCTTCCAAAAGAAGATTTACAAGCTCAGTCTGCTGAAGTATTCAAATTACTTTCCGAAAAAGATGAAGTGGTAGTTTCAGTTTCTAAGTTTGCACAAAAATCTTCTGAAGCTCCAGCTTATATCACTGTTATCAATCGAGAACAAATTCGTAAATCAGGTTATAGGAATTTAACAGAAGCATTAAATTTTGTTCCACAAGTGTACACCCATTGGGCTGGTCAAAACTGGGGAGCAGATTTTCGTGGACTATATGTAAACAACCAAATTGAAAGACGTGTATTGTATTTGCAAGATGGAAAAAAACTAAATGACTATTTCCATTTTGGAGAATTTTATTCTGATGTGTTTACCGATATGGAACGAATAGAAAAAATTGAAGTGATTAAAGGACCAGGTGCAGCTCTTTATGGAAATAATTCCATCACAGGTGTTGTGAATGTTATCACAAGAAAACCTACAAAAAAAAATGAAACTGAATTAATAACTGAATATGACTCTGTTTTAAAAACTTCTACACTTAGAGCATTGTATTATTCAAAATTTTCTGAAAAATTTTCTGTTTCACTTGACGTTTCTAAATTTCAAGGAAAAGGAAGTTATGATTCCGGATACAATTCTTGGGGTGGGACAAGATTTTATGATCCAGTCACGGGTGCTTCCAATTCCAATTATAATCCAACTGTTTCAAGTTCCACACAGGGTACTTCTGAATATGGAAGAAGAGATTCAGATATTGTAACTGAACAAAGGTATTGGTCTAGTACGGGGCTAATGGCAAAAAACGGAGTTGCACTTCCAAATTTTAATTTAGATGTAAAATATGGAGACTTCAATTTAAAATCATTTTATATGTCCAAAAGAACTTCTTGGGTTCCACCTCAAGTAGATGGTGGTGCATCTGGTGGAGACACAGTTTACGGCTCACCAAGAAATGATAGAATTTGGGGAGTAGGGGCAATCTATTTAGATTATAATCCATCTTATTTAGAAAAATATGAAGTGTCTCTTAGAATTTTTAGACAACTAAATATCAATTCAGATTATCGAGATAAAGATTATGGTGGGTTTTCTTCTGCAACAAATCCTCCTCTTGCTCCTTCTGGTTATGGAAATACACAAGCAGCAAGACTATCTTCACCAGCTTATCTTCAATACATTTCAGCAATGGGTGGGGGAGTTGTGAAAAGATATGCTTCTACAGCAAATGCACAAGGAACAGAATTTCAAATCACACCATTTAAAAAAGAAAATATTACTGATTCCATAATAAAGAATATTCGTTTTATGATGGGTGGGAATGCTCAAGCTGTAAATTATATTAACTACCAAGTGAATGTTGGTAGAAATGGTTTGATTGATAGAAGACAACAAGGGATTGCAGATGACGGAAGGCAATTCGGTTTGTGGACGCAGTTCAGCACAACATTTAAAACTGATACTACTTTAGTTTTGGGTTTGAGATATGATGCACAGAGAATTTATAATGTATACCGTCACCAAAACGGAATGGAAACTGATATAGCTTATGAATCTGTAACAGATCCAAATTTGAGAACACCAGTTTCTGGTCCAACAACTCCTTATGTTGGTCCAGGAAATCCTGTGAACGTTAGTACACCAGCGAATGATGGTTTGGGAAATAGAAGACCCATTGGTTATGTTCAACCATTCCAAAGAAAAGATTTTGTTGCTGAAGATAAAACTCCAAGAATTGCTTTAATTCAAAATTTTAAATCTACAGATACTACTATCAAATTAATGTATGCTGAAGCATTTAGAATGGTGACTCCACAAGAGCTGATTCGTTTACCAAGAGATCTTGGAAATGCACAATCTGAAAAAGTGAACAACAGTGAAGTAAATTTAATACAAGGATTTTTTAAAAGTAGATTAATTGCAAATTTAGATTATTTCAGAATGAGAGGAAATACAATTTATGCATTTAATGCTCAGACTTTAACTTTTGGGCAATCTCCGGGCTGGAGCAATAATGGTGGTTCAATTGCATTAACTTATCTTTATGATAGAAATTGGAAATTAAATGGAAGTTTTACTTCTTATCAATTAAGGCGAGCATCAGATTCTTCTTTTTTAAATACTTTATTTACTCCTGACAAACAAGCATTAAACTCTCCAACAAAATTGTACAAAGCTGCAATTTCTCGTTCCATATTAAATGACAATTATTCTATTAGTTTAGAATTTTATTATAACTCAGAAATTTATTTGATGCAAAATCCACCTTCAGATAATCGAATGGTACAGAACAATGATGGAACTCTTCGCGAACCACCTGTTCTTCCGGGTGAAAGGGCGACTGCACAATCTTACCTCGGTTATGCTGCAGGAGGTGGAATCACTAGATATAGAGTTTGGAAAGTTCCTTCTAGTAAATTTTTTAATTTAACTTTTTCATCTAATCTTGGTAATGATTTAATTTTAGTTGTATCAGCGAAAAATATTTTTAACCAAGTAGTATATTTTCCACTAGATCAAGAAAGTGGGGCTTTTACAGCACCGACACTTAGTCCAAATCAGCTTTTAGGTTTTGGAAGAGAAGTTTATTTTAAATTAGGTTATAGGTTTTAGTTATGAAAATTTTTATTATACTATTTTTACTTATTCAATGCAAAATTACTAACGAAATTTATTTAAAGCCAAGTCGTATCAAAGGTGATGAAGCTAAAGCACTTTTACAAAACAGACTTTCTTCTATTTATGTAAATGATATTTCTACAGGTTCGAATACATCTCTAGGTGCTGCAATACTTATCCCGGCTCTCACAGGAATTTCAGATGATAAAATTTACAAAAGACGTGATATTGAAAACTGTGCAACAAAAATTTTCTTAGCTGCCATTGCCATTGATGAACCTCAAATAAAAGCAAATAGAACAAAACGTGCTTCAGACCCTTTAAGAACTTCTGATCCTAACTCTAGACTCATTCCTCCACTTCTTTGTCAGTTAAAGGAAGTTGATGCTTGGATTGACTTAGAATAATTTTTTTGGAATACTTTTTTAATTTTTTTCTTTTAGAATTCTGAAATTTTTGAAGAATTAGAAAATTGAATTTTTAAAAAATTATTCAAATGGAAGTTTAATTTGTTTTAAAATTTAGTAAATAAATATCCTAAAAAAAATAAGATAAAAATTGAACTATGTTTTAAGTATTTTTCAACTTCTCTTTTAGTTCTCTTGTTGTTGTTCCACCTTCAGGACTCCAACCAGGTGCTGAAAAAACATAATTGAAAGCATGAGAAATTTTTTTTGAATTCAAAACATCTTTGCCAATCAAATACCATTCTTTAAATGCAACAATAAAAGGATTGTAAGTGTTAATATTTTTAACCAAACCATATTTAGGAGACTCTTGTTCTAGCTCAAAACTTCCAAACATTTTGTCCCAAATTATTAAAATTCCAGCATAATTTTTATCTAAGTACTTTAAATCAGTGCCATGATGAACTCTATGATGTGAAGGTGTATTAAAAACTTTTTCGATGAATCCCAATTTGCCGACAGTTTCCGTGTGAATAAAAAATTGATAGATAAGTGAAATTGATTGTTGGATCATAACCATCATTGGAGAAAAACCAATTAGAATAAGTGGAAGCCAAAAAATTGTATTTATAATTGTTCCTGACCAAGTTTGTCTCACTGCAGTGGAAAGATTGTATTCTTCAGAAGAATGATGAACTACATGAGAAGCCCAAAAAAATCTAGACTCGTGTCCAATTCGATGAAACCAATAATAACAAAAATCCTCAGTAAAAAAAATAGCTATCAAAGAATATATATTTTGTTCTATTTTGAATAAGGAAAATTGATAAGTGAATTCATAAATTGAGAACACTATTAATTTTGTAAAAACTGTATCTATAATTACAGTTCCAATTCCCATTGCTATTGAAGTAAACGTATCTTTAATTTTATAATTTTCTTTTCTGGATTTGAATAAATAAATTCCTTCAACTAAAATACAAATAGCAAAAACCGGCACAAAATAATTGATAAAGTCCAAACCTTTCATGTTTCCTCCAAATAATTTTTAATAATTGTTAAGATTTATAGTGAAGATACTAAGATCCTAATATAAATTTTTTTCTACAATATAGCAATATTCACTTATTAGTAAAGAACAAATTTAAACTTGACAGTTTTCTTAAATGAATTATTATTTTAAAATGAGTTTAAGTAAAATCATCAGTATTTCAGAAGAAGTTTTGGGTGGAACACCTGTTTTCTTTGGAACAAGAGTACCAGTAATTTCTTTATTTGAACACTTACAAAATGGAATAAGCCTAAAAGAATTCTTAGAGGATTTCCCATCAGTAAAAAAAAAACAGGCTATTGCAATTTTAGAATTTTCATTGAGTAATATTTTATCAATTTCTAATTCATCAAATTTTAATAAAAATGAAAATCCTTCTAGACGAAAATCTGCCTAAAAAATTAAAAACGATAATTCATAATCATGAAATTTATACAGTTAATGAAATGAAATGAAATGAAATGGAATTCAAAACAGAATGGAGAATTGATTTCTTTGATGATAAAACAAAAATTTGATATTCTTATTACTTTTGATCAAAATTTAATTTATCAGCAAAATCTTGAAAAGTATAAAATTTCTATTCTAATCATTAATACAAAAAATAACCAATTTGAAACCATTAAACATTTTGAAATTAAATTAAACAAACTATTGAATCAAATGAAATTTAATGAAAAAAAATTTCTAATTTGATAAATAAAATTCTTGTTTTAAAATAGAATCATTTATTAAAAATTTACTTTCTAATAAATTTGTGCCGATTGTTCTGAAATATTTTTGAATAAAATTTTTATATAAAACCTTTTCTCTTTGAAACGCATATTTATCTTCAAAGTTTAGTCTAATTTTTAAATTTTGAAAGTCTTTTTTTGTGGGAATAGTTAAGTAAACATATTTTGAAATTCTAGAAATTTTATTTAAAAATGAATCTAATTTTTCTTCTTCAATATACTGTAAAACAGAATTACAAATGCATAAATCCACTGGTAACTGCTCCAAATATTTTGTTTCAATATCCAAAAAATTTTGGTTTATAATTGCTATATTTTGTTTTTGGATAAATCTTTTTTTGAGCAACTCTTTTGTTTTGAGCTCAGAAATTTCATTTGCAATGATTCTGTCTAGTTTAGCTTTTTTGGAAATTTCTTCCAGCATATTTCCATTTCCAAAACCAATTTCTAGAATGGATTTTATTTTAAATTCAAATAGTTCAAAATAGGCTAATATATAGTTGATGTGAAATTTTGCATTATAGTCACCATCTATTAAAAAGTTTGTAAATACTTCGTTGAAGTATTCTTCTTCAAATTGGTTTTTCATAACCAAATAGTTGGGATAAATAAGTCTTAAAGCGATCGTAAGAAGTATATTTTTTTTGGCTATGTTCAATTTCTAGTAAAATAAAAGAATTAAGTGGATTTTTTTCAGAATAAATTTTATCAGAAAATTCTTTGTTCACAAGATAAGCTGAATCACTTAGTTTATAAATAGGCTGGTATTTTGGTTTATAGTTTTTATCTGATAAAATTTTTTCTATACTTAAATTTGTTTCCACAAAAAAATAATCTTCTTTTTTTAGTTTTGTATAATCTAGCTCCAAAACTTTGTATTTTGTTTTTAAAAATATTAAATCAGAAACTAGTTTTGAAGAATAAATATTTTGGCCTTTAGGAATTTTCCCTAAAGCTAAAAAATTATTTAAAGCTGTAAAATTTTTTTCTGACTTTTCAGAAATATCAGATTTTTGGATATAAGATAAATATCCCATAACAAAAATGAGAATTATTGCAAAAATAGAAGTGATTTTATTATGAAACTCCTTTTCGTTTTCAAGAAGATAATAACTTACAAAAGATAAAATGAATGGAACAAAAAAACGGTATGAATAGGAAAGAAATCTTGAAAACAAATAAGAAATTCCTTGTTCACCAAAAAATTTTGTATATCCAAAATAAATTAGTATAAGTCCTAATAAAATTAAATAAGCTAATAAAATTCTTCCAGCAATATTTTTTCTTTTATAAAAGACAGTTGTTTTTGATTTTTGTTTCTGCATAAAAAAGAAAGAAGATAAAGCAACATAAATTGTAAAAAAATATAAAAACATTGTAAGACTTGTTAAAAAAGAAACTATACTTAAAAAAATAACTAATAATAAATTCTGAATTGAATCAAGTCTAGTAAAAATGAATAACACCAAAATGAAAATTCCACATAACAATTCTTGAAGATATATAAATGGAAGATGAAAATGGATTGGTATAAAAGATAAAAGATAAACTGCTAGATAATGATTTAATTCCCATGTTTCTCTCTTAAATAGATACATGGTTTGGTGTAAAAAAGTTGAAAGTAAAAAAGCAGCGAAAAACAAAAAAGTTTTTTCTAAACTTAAAAAAGAAATTTTATTTATTATTAAGAATAAAAAATAAATGATAGGTTCAGTAGAAGTTTTAACATGTCCAATTTCATCAATTGAAAGAATATTGCTCAAATGAAAAATAGAATTTAATTCTTTAGGTTCAGATTTCGTTAGACCTAAAATAAACAAAAAAAGTGCCAAAATAAACACTGATATTATGGATAATCCCAAATTCTGTTTTGTTTCTCTTTCTGCATAATTTATCATATTATGATTGCCAAAATAAAATAGATATAGATTTAATAATAGTAATTTTTAATTTTAGAGTAAAAACTATGGAAAATAAAAACGCACATTCAATTTATGATAAAGACGGCAACAAAGCCAACGATAAGCCATGGATTTTTAGGACTTATGCTGGTCACACAAACGCAAAATCATCTAACGAACTTTATAGAAAAAATTTAAGCAAAGGTCAAACTGGTCTTTCGATAGCTTTTGATTTGCCAACACAATGTGGATATAGCTCTGACCATTCCATAGCAAAACCTGAAATTGGAAAAGTTGGTGTACCAATTAACACACTTGATGACTTCAAAATTTTATTTGACCAAATTCCAATTGGCGAGATGAACACTTCGATGACAATTAATGGGACATCTATGTGGTTACTTTCACTTTATGTTGCATTAGCAGAAGCTAATGGAGTACCACTCGAAAAATTGGAAGGCACAACCCAAAACGACATCATCAAAGAATACCTTGCTCGCGGAACTTATATTTTTCCACCTGAACATTCTATTCGTATCATTGTGGACATGTATGAGTATTCGCTAAAAAATATTCCAAAATGGAATCCATCTAATATTTGTTCTTACCATTTACAAGAAGCAGGGGCAACTCCTGTTCAAGAACTTTCTTTTGCTTTGGTAACTGCAATGGCAATTTTAGATGCAATAAAAGAAAGAAATTGTTTTAATGAAGAAGAATTTGAAAAATGTGTAGGAAGAATTTCTTTTTTTGTAAACGCAGGAATTCGATTTGTAGAAGAAATGTGTAAGATGAGAGCTTTTTCAGAAATGTGGGAAGAGATTACTCGTGATCGTTACAAAGTTAAAAATCCAAAATATAGAATTTTTCGTTATGGTGTACAAGTAAATTCACTTGGACTCACTGAAGAGCAACCAGAAAACAATGCTTGGAGAATTTTAATTGAAACCCTTGGAGTAACACTTTCTAGAAATTCTCGTTGCCGTGCTTTACAACTTCCTGCTTGGAACGAAGCACTTTCTCTTCCTAGACCTTGGGACCAACAATGGTCACTTAGGCTTCAACAAGTAATGGCATATGAAACTGACTTGTTAGAATATCCAGATCTTTTTGATGGGTCAAAAGTAATTGAAAGCAAAGTAAAATCTCTCAAAGAAGAAGCTTACACTGAAATACATAAAATTTTAGATATGGGTGGAGCAATTAAAGCGATTGAAAACGGTTACATGAAATCTCAATTGGTGAAATCTCAATCAGAAAGAATGGCAAAAATTAACTCCAACGAATTAACAATTGTTGGAAAAAACAAATGGACTGATGGAATTAAGTCACCTCTCATGACAGACTCAGACGGTGGTGTGTTTAAAGTTGATCCAGAGTCTGCAAAACTTACACTTGATTCTCTCAACCAAACAAAATCCAAACGCGACCCAGAAAAAATAAAACAAGTTTTAGAAAAATTAATTAATGCTGCAAAAGAAAAAAAGAACATGATGGAAGCTTCTATCGAATGTGCAAAAGCTGGTGTTTCAACTGGAGAATGGGCAGACACACTTCGATCAGTTTTTGGAGTTTACCAACCAGCAACAGGAGTAGAAGGACAAAAACTAAAAATTGAATCTGAACTTGTAAACCAAGTCCGTTCAAAAGTGGAAACTTTTCAAAAACAAAAAGGACATCGTCCAAGAATAGTTGTTGGCAAACCAGGACTAGACGGTCATTCAAATGGTGCGGAGATGATTGCAATTGCTGCACGTCATGCTGGATTTGATGTTATCTATTCAGGTATCAGACTTACCTCTGAAGAAATCGTTCAGTCAGCTGTGGAAGAAAATGCAGACGTGATTGGAATCTCGATCTTGTCTGGTTCACACAAAGAAATTGCTGAACAAATTAAAACAGAATTAATTCATTACAAAGCTTATGAACAAATTCCTGTTGTGTTTGGTGGAATTATTCCTGAATCCGATTTTGCAGAGCTTCATAAAATTGGTGTAAAAGATATTTTTACTCCAAAAGATTTTGACCTAATGCAAATTATGAATCGAATTATAGATATTATTTCACATAGTTAGTTATGATTACTATCTGACCGAAAATGAACACCAAAAAAATTTTATGAGTTTTCAGGAGTATCTATTCCTGAAATTTCAATTTAATAACCATGCTACGCAAAATTTTTAATTTTTTTTAAAATCAAAGTTAAAAAAATTTTTTATTTACTAAGAAATCCTAATGCTTGCGGCTGCAAACCCACCTTGACCATCTCTTTCATTCCGTTCAAGCCCATTACTGCTTTCGCAGAAATAGGGAAACTCAAATATCTTCCCTAAGCACGATGTGCTTAAGGTGAGTTAATACTTTTGTTTTTTCATATAACATAAATTACTTTTGATCTAGAAAATATAATTTTAGTCTAATAAATAATGAAAACTGTTATTCTTATCAATCTTGGTGGACCAAGAAATAAAGATGAAATTGAAAAATTTTTATTAGACTTGTTCACTGATCCTTTAGTATTTGATTTACCAATTCCAGAATTTTTTAGAATTCGTTTAGCTCGTTTTATTGCAAAAAAAAGAGCTCCAAAAGTAGCTGCAAACTATGCAGCTATGGGTTTTGGTGGAGGGTCACCGTTATTTGATGAGACCATGAAGCAAGCGAATGCACTAGAAAAAGTTTTGATTACAAAAACAAATCAAGAATGGAAAGTGATAGTTTCGATGGCTTGTGGTTTTCCTCATATGTCAGAAATACCAAAAGAAACCTGGACTTCTAAAGATACAATAGTGCTTCCATTATTTCCACATTATTCAAGATCAACTACAATGAGTATCGCAAAATTAATTGAAAAATTTTCAGGTCAATGTCCAACAAATCAGAAAATTGGATCTTGTGGAAATTCATGTGGGTATTCTTCAGTAGGAAAAATTTGTCCAATGGACCGAAAAAACTTTGTTGCACCTTTTCATACAGATCCAAAATTTATAGAATCTTCTGTAGAATTAATTTTGGATTATTTAAATGGTAGACTTTTAAAAAAAGATTTTTTACATTTAGACAATACTAAAGAAATTCCTGATTGGAAAAATATTCCTGTCCTTTTTTCGGCACATGGAATTCCTATTCGTTTAATTAATAAAGGTGATATTTATAGAAATGAAATTGAATCAAATTTAAAAAATATCACTGCAGAACTCAGGAAAAAAGGCTACCAAGGAGAAGTATTTTTATCATTCCAAAGTAGAGTTGGTCCTGCAAAATGGACAGAACCAAACACAATAATTAAACTTAAAGAACTTGGAAAAACAGGAATAAAACGCATTGCAATCTTTCCAATTAGTTTTGTAAGTGACCATTTGGAAACGCTAGAAGAAATTGGAGAAGAATTAAAACATGTTGCAAATGACTCAGGTATCCAAGAATATTATAGAATTCCCGCACATGGAATATATCCCAAATTTATAAATGCTTTATCTGAGTTAGTTTTGAAAAATTATTAAAAAATCCTTTTCAATTTTAAGCAAAAATATTAAAAAGTTTTTTATGAAATTATTTTTATTTATGTGCATATTCATTTTATCATTTTTAAATTGTACAGGAACTTATTATGGTGTTGATGGTGGTGATGTTATCTCAAGAACTGAAGCTGTTAATAAAATCAATAGAGCTTTAATGATAAAATTTGGAACATGTGGTTTTGATTCCAGAAATGTAGCTTTATTAGTCAGAAACACAACTCAAAGTAAAAGAAAAGTTTTAGATGGTGCTTTTTATTCTACTCGAGATGTTGATTTTTGTGTACAAACTATTTATGGCAAATCTTGTAAAGATGATGCTGCAACTTATGTATGTAATATTTCTCCTAAAGATTTTTTTGGTGGAGGTGGGTTGTTACAAGGTGGATTCTAATTCATCTTAAAAATCAATTGACTTTTCATAAAAAGAATTTATGCTAGAAGTATGAAAGAATACTTAGGGCAAGTGCTTAGTATAATTTGTCTCAGAATGAATTTTTTTGAGATAAAAATTCTAATTGATACTGTTGATAATTTTGAAAATGTTTTAAGTATCTATAAATCAGAATTAATTGAACAATTTGATGTTTATACAATTAATATTGAAGTAACAGATAATGGTGAATTGCTTTTAACACCCGACAAAAAATCGAATGAGTTTCTAGAAATATATTCAAGCGTTGAACCTGATGAAGCCGAAAATTCGAGTATTGAAGAAAAATGGCAAAAAGGAATGATTCTTGACAATTTAGTTTATGATACTGTCAATAGTTTACTTTATCGTCCGGTCAGCACAAAAGAACTTGAACTTGAAGAAGAAATTGATGGGGACGATCCTTTTTAAAAAAATCTTCTTTTGATCATTAAAAAATATTCCATTCTCTAAACCTTCAATTTCATTTTGGGCGAGTTTTTCCAAATCCTTTTTTACAACCTATCTCATTTTGATTCGGAAAAAAGCAGGCTTTTCGCTTCAATCTTTTGGATATTCTGAATATCAAAACATTCTCAAAATATACAAAAGGATTTCCGCTTCAATCCTTCTCGCTTTAATAATCAAGATTTTAAAAACTTTAATATGAATATTAATTTCTGATAAAAAGTTCTGGCAAAAATGGAGTTCAATTCCATTATTGCCAATATGTGGTTTAATAGAGAAATTTCAAATATTATAAATAAGAATCAAGATTTAATTCAAATTTTGAGAGGCCCGAGGTAAGTAGGTAAGTCTAGTTTAATTTTAAAATTAAATTCAAAGTTTAGAGAAATTTCACTTGATGACGCTGATTATCGAGAACTTGCTCAAAAAGACCCAGAACTATTTTTAAATCAATTTGGTTCAGATAAACTCTTTATAGATGAAGCCCAATATGCCCCGAATTTATTTCCAGCCTTAAAACGAAAAGTAGATTTATACAAAAGAGATACTAGGAATAAAAGACAGACTATAATTCGGTTAAGTGGGTCAAATCAAATTTTAATGGATAAAAATGTTAAAGAGAGTCTTTCAGGTAGAGCTAGTTTTTTTAGAAATTTATAAATACAATCAAAACTATCAAAAAGGTTGGGAAATTTTTCACTGGAGAAGTAGAGATGGCGAAGAAATAGATTTTTTAATTCAAAAAAATCCCATTAATTTATTATTTATTGAATCTAAAGTATCACCAGTTTCTGAAAAACATCCAAAGGAATATCGCGAAGTAAAAAAAGTCTTTAAAAATAAAATTCCAGTATTAATTATATGTCATCAAGAAGGAAAACAAATATTAAATAATAAAATACCAATTGCTTTTTTGAATAAATATTTTGAATTAACATCTTAGAAAAATTCTGGCAAAAATGGATTTATACTCTGATATTGCCATATAATTATTCTTGATTTAGGTTATTATTTTCAATTATCCAATTTAATAATCCAATTGAACAAGTTTCTACAATATCTTGAACATGTTCAAAACTTGATAATCCACCATAATAGGGATCTGGCACATCAGGTTCACCTTTTACTGTTTCATCAAATTTTCTAAATTTAATGATTTTATTTCTATCTTTTTCTGTTCTTGCAATTGAAAATAAACCTTTCTGATTTGAACTATCCATTGCAATTAAAAAATCAAATTTTTCAAAATCTGCATAATTTACTTGTCTGCAAGTATGTTTTAATTCTATTCCTCTATCCAAAGCAACTTTTCTAGTAACTTCATGGGCTAACTCACCTATATGATAATTTGCAGTTCCTGCAGAATCGATATAGAATAAATCTTCTAGTTCTTTTTCTTGAACTAGTTTTTTAAATGCACCTTCAGCGGCAGGTGATCTACAAATATTACCAAGACATACAAATAAAATTTTTATTATTTCAGTCAAATTTTAACCTCTTCCAAATAAAGTTTGGAATTATTTTCATAAAAAAAGAAACTATTATCCAAGGATAATATGGTACAATTGCAAATTCTTTTTTTTTAATTATTACTTTATAAATTTTTTTTGCTCCAACTTCCGCACTGATTAAAAATGGTCTGTTTTTCATTTCGGAATTGATTGGAGTGTCAATAAAACCTGGTAAAATTGCAGTTACTAAAATATTTTTTTTTGCAACATCAATTCTAGCTGCTTCTAAATATGTTGTAAATGCTGCTTTGGATGCTGAGTAAGAAGAATTACTAGGAAATCCTCTAAAACCAGCAATTGAAGAAATACCAATTAAATGTCCAAAAGAATTTTGAGATTCAAAAATTTGGATACCAGCTTCAAAACAAGCCATTGCACCAATTACGTTTACTTCTATCACTTCTTTGTCATGAGTAAAATTATTTGTTCCTATTGGTTTTGAGCCTGCAATTCCTGCATTTGCAATTAAATGAGAAATCCCACCAAGCCTACTAGCAAGATCTTTTAGAGTAATAAAAACTGATTTATAGTCTTTTACATCTAAAGCAGCAATCTCAATTTTTCCTGAAAAATTTTTTAATTGTTTAATTTCTTCTCGAATCTCTTGTAATAGTTCAAATCTTCTAGCAATTAACCCCAAGTTAAAACCATTTCTAGCAAACTCAAAAGCTAATTCTTTTCCAATTCCCGAACTGGCTCCAGTAATAATTACAGACTTCATATTTGTTATGATTTTAATTTAACTTCTCTTGAAAAGTTTTTCTTAAATTATTCAACTTTTTCCTAAGGAGTTCCTGCTTTGTTCGCTTTTTAGCAAAAAAGAAAGATTTTACGAACTAAATCGTATTTTAAGAATAAGAAAGATTTCTTATAAAAAATTTTACTCCACAAATATAATTTTTTTATCCAAGAGTTAAGGATGGAAAAAGTCGCGTAGCGAGTGCAGCCCTCTGGGCAAAGCACCTAGCTTTTTTCAGCCTGACATTTAATGAATGAAGAATTGATTATTTAAGATGATGAATCAAATTATAAAAAATTGTTAGAAAAAATTCTTATTTCTTCATTCATTAAATGGAACTCCCAGATTTTTAAAACCAAACAAACTTTACAAAAAAAATATTTCTAAAAGTTTATACATATGAACATTAAATCTGAATTAAAAAAAATAATTGAGTATAGCAAAATTTATTATTCAAATGGAATTATGCCTGCAACAGCTGGAAATATTTCAATATTCGATCGTTCGAAAAATCAAATTTATATATCAGCATCAGGAAAAAATAAAGGAGAGTTGAAAAAAAAAGATTTTCTGATTTTAGATAAAGATAATAAAATTTTTTTTGAAAATAAAAATAAACCTAGTGCAGAAACTTCAATTCATCAAGTAGTTTATAAAAATATTCCCTCTGCTAATGTTTGTTTTCACGTTCATACAGTTTCTTCTTGTAAATTAAAATATAATTTGCAAAAAGAAGATTTACCAAAAAGATTTTTACTTCCGAATTTAGAAATTTTAAAAGCATTTGGTGATTTTTCAGAAAATCCAAATTTAAAAATGATTGTAAATTATAACCACGGGAATGTAAAACAAATTTCTGATCAGTTTGAATTAGCAATTAAGGAAAAGGATTCAGATGTCCCTTTTTTTCTGATCGAAAATCATGGGTTAACAGTTTGGGGAAAAAGTGTAGAAGATACAAATAAAAATTTAGAAGCTGCAGATTTTATTTTAAAAGTAATGGCTTAATTCTTTTTTCTAAATTTGAAAATCTTTTTACTTCTTCTGAATTTATGATATTATGTAATGAGTTTTTAATTCCTAAAATACCAACAGATTTTTTTGCTCTTGTAACCGCAGTATAAAAAAGTCTCTTATTCAAAATTTGGGATTCTTGCCCTTCATCAATTGGTAATACTACTAAAATATGTTCGTATTCAGAACCTTGACTTTTATGAATAGTTATTACATAACCCAATTCAAAATATTGTAAATATGAATTTGGTAAAGTAAAAATATTTTCACCAGTTTGAAAGGTGAAATTTTCTTCATTTAAAATTATTTCACCAATTTCACCATTAAAAATATTATATTCATATAAATTAGAATTTAAAATTGCTTTGTATTTTTTCTTATTTATTTCCAAAACTTCATTTAGTTTTTTTGTTCCAATTTTTGTTTCACGAAAAGGGGTTAAAATTTGATAATCATTTGTTATCGTTTCAATTTTAGATTTCCAAATTTTTAAAATTTTATGTAATTCTTCTTCATTTTCTACTTCATAAAAATTTACACCCTCTGTAGAAATTTCAGATTTAGGTTGAATAAATTTTTCCAATTCTTTCCCTTCTAAAATTGACTTAGAGAAGTTTAAAATTTCATTTCCATCTTTGTTCGATTGTCTAAAAGTTTTAGTTAATTGAAAACAATTTTCTCCCAACTCAAATAAATCATTAAAAATAGCACCTTTATTAACTGAAAGTAGTTGATTTGGGTCTCCTACAAAAATAAATTTATTCTTATTTGAAATTGGAACTGCTGCTAATAAGGACTCGATCAATTCCAAATCAATCATCGAGGACTCATCTAAAATAATTAATTCGTCATCTACTTGGTTATCTTTATTTTTCTTAAATTTATTTTGATTAACTGAATATTCTAAATAGCGATGAATAGTTTTAGCTTCATTTAAATCTGTTTCAGTTAGTAAAATTTCTTTGATTGATTCATTTAATCTTTTTGCAGCTTTACCTGTTGGACTAATTAGCGCAATTTTTTTTGTTTCAATTCCGTTTTGTATAGCATGTTCAATAATTGATTTAATGGTTTTTGTTTTTCCTGTTCCAGGACCACCCGATAAAATACTTATGGTATAATTTAATATTTGATTCACAACACTTAATTGTTCATCAGATAAAAAATTTGATTTATATTCTTTAAATGTTTCTTTAATATGAATTAAAAATCGTTTTGTAAAATTTTCAGCAATTTTTTTTTCTAAAAAGTAATTTTTTTTGAAATAATATGAATCAAATTCTTCAACTAAAATTGATGAATCTTGCTTGAGATAATTTTTAATTATTTTTTCAGAAAATAGGAATCCCAATAGTTTTGATTCTTCTTTGATTAGTTCTTTTGAAACACAGATTCCACCAGTATCTAAAATTTCAAAAAGTTTTAAACAAATAAATTTAATTATTTCGCTGTCTTTATCAAATTGAATATAATTTACTTTCTCAAGTTTTGTGGTTGAAAATTTTTCAAACCGCTTATCAATTTTATTTTTATTTGAAAATTCTGGGAATTTTTTTTGAAACTGAATTCTCGCGATTCCAAATCCTCTATCAATTCCGATAAATAATTCTTCGCTCATTATAAACTTTTCTCGAAGTTAATAATTTCTTCTAAACTAGGTTTAATAAAAACAGAACCCTCTTTGTTATGCAGATTTCTTAAAAAAATAAAAAGCATACCTCCAAATTTTTCTTTATAAGAAATTTCTACATTTTCTGCATCTAAATTGGATAATAAATTTAAAGAATAAATTAAACATTGTTCGTAATAAGTTTCTTTTACCATTACATCAATATTTTTATCTTGAATCATATTTGTTTTCCAATCTAAAATATAATATTTCCCTTTTAAAAAAAACATTCCATCACCAACACCAACTAATAAATCTGCATTTTTAGAATTCATTTGAAAATAAAACTTCCTTTCCCGATCCAAATAATCAATATCTTTAAACTGGAAAAACTCAGTTTTTTCTTCATTTATAGGATATTCTTTTTTTAAAGTAGCAAAGATATATTCCTCGATCAATTTTCGATTATAATTTTCTGAATTCCCAATTATGAATTCAAATTGAAACTCTTCAACTAAGCTAGAAATTTCTTTTTTAATTTTTTCATCTGTTTCATTTAATTTTTCCCAAGGGAAAACTTCTAAAATTTTATGACAATACAGTCCAAAATTGGAAGCTTCATTTTCATTTTTATGTTCTGAAAAATCTTTTTTTTCGTGATCGTTTTGGATTAAAGAATTTTCTTTAAATTTTGCTTTATCTAAAATTTCTTTATTTTGCTTCTCATGTAAACTAGAAAAGGATATTATTTTATAACCTTTTATTTTTGTAAAAGTCTTTTTATCAATATTTATTTCTAAGAACTTTTTTTCTATTTTTATTTCTTCGTTTTCAATTTGTTCAGTTATTTGATTTTTATTTTTTAAATCATTTTGTTTTTCAAATGGAAAATCCTGAAGAATCTCAAAAAGAAATCCAAATTTATTCTTATTAATGAGATTTTTTGAAATCACAAGATAATCTTTTGCTCTAGTTAAAGCTACATAAACTAATCTTTGTAATTCTTCATTTTCCTCTTTCTTGATTTGATTTATTGATTTCTCGAAATTTTTTGTCTTCATTTTTGATAAATTAATTTCTAAATTTACATTTTGTTTCTCATCAAAAACTATTTGAAAATTTTGTTTTGGTTTTTGATCATTTTTATATAAATCAAAAATTATACAAACTGGAAATTCTAAACCTTTTGAAGCATGAATTGTCATACACTGAATCGATTGGTAATTTTCACTTTTTCTATCTGATTCTAATTTAACAATTTCTTCGTCAATACTTGACTCAATTCTCGAATTAAATTTTCCAACTACTCCACCAAAAGTTAGATTTTCATTAACTTGTGTTTCAGCAACTAAGTCGATTAAATGATAAATATTTGTTAAATTTCTTTTTCCGTAAAAACCTAAACTTACAAGTTCAATGATTTTTAAATCAATTAATAAATCATATAAAATTACACTTGCTGGTTTTAAATAACGCAACTTGTGATAATCTAATAATTTTTTTTGAATAAGTTGGGAGTTATTTTCAGTAGAATTTCTGGAATGAGTTTGGCTGTTGTTTTGATTTTGTAAATCGAATAATTCTTTTTCAGAAATTAAAAACAAATCTGAATTTAATGCTAAAAATAATGATTTAGAGTTATTTGGATTTTCAATATAATTTAAAATTTGTATTAACGAAATAATTATATGATTTGAATAGAAGTCAGAGCTTTTATATTTATTTGCAGGAATATTTTTTTTAGCTAAATTTGTTAATAAAAAATCTAATGAAGGATTTGTAAGAGATAAAATAGCTATATCAGAAAAATTAATTTCTCTAAAAGTTTTTTTTTCTTTATCAAAAATTTTATATTCTTTATTATTTACAATTTTTTTAATGCATTT
This sequence comes from Leptospirales bacterium, assembly GCA_013297885.1. Taxonomy (GTDB): domain Bacteria; phylum Spirochaetota; class Leptospiria; order Leptospirales; family Leptospiraceae; genus UBA2033. The sequence goes on from JAAFIR010000004.1 coordinate 50,259, forward strand.
AGAAATTTCTTCAAATTCTTTTTCTCTTCTGTCATCTCTTAAATCTGTTTCTTTAAATTCAGGATCTAAAATAAATACTGAATTATCTGTAAATTGATTGTTGATTCTTTCTTCACAAGTTTTCACTGGGGAATAAAAACTTTGAAACGATTCAAAATTAGAAAATATTTTATTAAAAAAATCAATTAATGGTTTTGAGCTGCGATAGGAAGTATCTAGAATTTTTTTATGCAAACCAATTTGATTTAATTCGTAAATCGCAGTTTGATAGGATTCAATATCAGCTCCTCGAAAACTATATATTGATTGTTTAATATCTCCAACATAAATTAAACCATTTTTTTTATTTTTAAAAATATTTTGCATCAATTCTATTTGGGCTTTATTTGAATCTTGGCATTCATCAATAATAACAAATGAATAGCTTTCTTGAAGTTCTTTTTTTATTTTTTCAATTTTAGTTAATTCAACTGAAAATAAAATTAATTCATCTTTGGAAATTTCATCTCTAGATTTTTTATAGTCGTTATAAGTTGTATTGAATAAATTTAAGTCTTGGATCAGCCTTGTTAATAATGGATAAAATTTTCTGAGTTCATTTTCTTTTACTAAATTATCAATTAATTCAGAAATTGGGGGATTATCTTTTTTTTGAATTAAATTATTTGTATTTACACTTAGTTTAAAGCTATCTTTGTCTTTGTTTATAATTTTTAATTCAATTGCAAGATCCAAAAATTTTTCAATTGATTTTAAATTTTCTATTTCTTCGGTAAATTCAACTAAACGAGTATAAGTTTTACCTGTATCTTTTTTTAAATCTAAATGGATAAATTTTTCTTTTATATCTTGAAATAATGTATTAAAATTTTCTTCATCAAATTTTTCAGGTAATAAAATTTCTTTGTTATCTGTTTTAGAAATTATTTCTGAAATCAATTTTTTATAATGTGAAAATCCTAATAATTTAATTAGTTCGATTAAATCTCTTGAATCTTCTTTTTCAATTTTATTCCAAAAAATTTTAAAAAATTCTTCTTTATGTTTTTTATCATCTTCTATTTCAATAAACTCAGAACTGAAATTTAAATTATATGCATATTTTTTTATTAAACTTCTGCAAAACTGATGAATTGTACCAATCATTGCACTCGGTAAGATTGATATGGATTCTTTGGATTTAGTTGAATTCTGTGAAACTAGTTTTTCTCGAATTCTATCTTTTAACTCTCCAGCTGCTTTTTCTGTAAAAGTTAATACTGCTAATTTATTTATGGGAATATTATTTTCAATTCTGTCTAAAACAATTTCAGTAATTGAATAAGTTTTACCTGTACCAGCTGAGGCTTCGAGAAGTATATGTTTGGAAAAATCTAAATTCATTCGTTTAAGGACTATTAGGTGACTAAAAATTATCGTTTCAAATAGTCAAAATTTTTTTAAATTTTATATACGATTCTATTAATTCGAAGTCTAATTATTAGAAGGTTTAATTTTGCAAAAGTTGGCAATTATTGGCTCAGGAATTAGTGCTTTATCATCAGCTTATTTTTTACATAAAGAATTTGATATAGAGCTATTTGAAAAAGAAAATTATATTGGTGGTCATACAAACACATTAGACATTGAAGAATTAGGAAAACAAATTCCTATTGATACAGGTTTTATAGTTTATAATGAAGTCACCTATCCAAATTTAACTCGATTTTTTAAAGAAGAGAATATTCCAACAAAAAATTCATCTATGTCTTTTTCTGTTCAATTTCTTTCTACTAAACTTGAATTTTGTGGTTCAGGACTAAATGGTCTTTTTGCACAAAAATTAAATTTATTTAAACCATCCTATATAAAATTCTTATTGGAAATTAATCGTTTTAATGAAAATGCACCCAAAATTTTAGATGATCCAAAATTTAAAAATTACACATTAAAACAATACATTGATGAATTTAATTTTGGTGAAGATATCTTATACAAATATTTGATTCCAATGAGTTCAGCTGTTTGGTCAACTGAAACAGATTTAATGCTTTCATTTCCAGCTATTACATTAATTCGATTTTTTTTAAATCATGGATTTCTTGGACTTAATACTCAACACCAATGGAAAACAGTTGTTAATGGTTCCAGAGAATATGTAAAACATATTTTAGCTAAAACAAAAATTAAAACAAATCATTCTAACCCTGCAAAAAAAATTCATAGAGTAGGGGAAAAAGTAAAATTATTTTTAGCAAATGGTGAAGTAAAAGAGTTTGATAAAATTTTAATTGCAACCCATGCTGACACTGCTATTAGTTTATTAGAAAATCCAACAGATTTACAAAAAAAATTACTCAGTCCGTTTAAATACCAAAAAAATATTGCAACTCTTCACACAGACGAATCAATTATGCCAAATAAAAAAATTTGTTGGTCATCTTGGAATTATAGAGTCGAAAAGAATTTATCTGCTTCAACAATTTATTGGATGAATTCACTTCAAGATGTATCAAAAAATAAAAATTATTTTGTATCAATTAATGATCCAAACAAAATTGACCCAAAGAAAATTTTGAGAGTAATTGAATATACTCATCCAATTTTTTCTATAGAGTCGAATGAAGCACAAGAAAATTTACAAAGTTTAAATGAGTCCGGTCCAATTTATTTTGCAGGAAGTTATTTTAAATTTGGTTTCCATGAAGATGCTTTTAGTTCAGGTTTAAATGTTTCAGAAAAAATTTTAGGAAAAAAAATTTGGAACTAAGTTCTTGTTTATATGAATGTAAAGTATGGCATTCTAGGATTAAACCAAAAAAACATTCATTTAGCTATGGACTTTTCACTTTTTATATTGATCTTGATGAACTAGAAATCCTTGAAAAAGAAAATTTATTTTTTAGTGTTGAAAAATTTAATTTATTTTCTTTTTATCCAAAAGATCATTTTTTAAAGAAATCTAATAATTTAAAAAATAGTATTATAGAATTTGCAAAAGAAAATGGTTTAGAAGAAAAAGTTACCAAAGTAAGGTTGATAACTAACACAAGAATTCTTGGTTATACTTTTAATCCTGTTTGTTTTTTTTATTTGTTTAATTCTGAAAATAAACCTATTGCTTCAGTAATTGAAGTTCATAATACTTTTGGTGAAATGAAACCTTTTTTTGCAAACTTTGATGGCGAAAATTTTAATTTACGAACAAAAAAATTTTTCTATGTTTCTCCATTTTTCAATTTAGATACTGAATTTGATTTTAGATTAAAACTTCCAAATGAAAAATTTAAAGTCAATATTGATGATTTTGAAGCAAATGAAAAAGTTTTTTATTCTACTTATTCAGGTGAAAAGAAAGAATTTAATTCAAAAAATTTAATTCTATTATTTTTAAAATATCCTTTAATAACTTTAAGAATTATCATTGGGATTCATTACCAAGCATTTATTTTATATTTAAAAAATATTCCATTTATTAGAAAATTAGAAAATCCAGATTTGCAAAAAGGAGTTTATCTTGGAAAAAACGGCTGAAAATATTTTAACTGAAAAAGTTAAAGAATCAGAAATTGGATTAGGAATCAAAATTTATCAATCTTTATTTCATCAAGCTTTATCAAAATTTACATTAGGAAGTTTAAAGCTCACAAATCCAGATGGTAGTGTATTAGTATTTGGTGATACGAGTAAAGTTTATGATGCTTTTTCTTCTGCACATATTAAAATCAATAATTACAACTTTTATAAACGATGTTTTTATTTTGGAGATATTGGTTTTGCTGAAAGTTATTTAAATGGTGACTGGGATACAGAAAATATTATCGAAGTTATTTCATTTTTTATTTTAAATGTAGAAAATCATCCAAGCATGTCAGGTTCGAAAAAATCTTTATGGAGAATTAAATTATTTAATTTCTTTAATAGAATTTATCATAACTCAAGAGAGAATACTGTTACTGGAAGTAAAAAAAATATTGTTGAACATTATGATTTGGGAAATGAATTTTATAAATTATTTTTAGACAGAACAATGACATATTCTTCCGCATTATTTAAGAGCAATAAAGAAACTCTTGAAGAAGCTCAAATTGAAAAATATGATAATTTATGCAAAAATATTGGTTTAAATTCAACTCACCATCTTTTAGAAATAGGTTCTGGTTGGGGGGGCTTTAGTACTTTTGCAGCAGCAAAATATGGTTGTAAAATAACTACTATTACAATCTCTGATGAGCAATTTAAGTTTACAAAAAAATTGATTGAAGAAAGAAATCTTTCCAATCTAATCGATATAAAACTATGTGATTACCGTGAGATAACTGGAAAATATGATCGAATTGTTTCAATTGAAATGCTTGAAGCTGTTGGGGATAAGTATTTTGAAACTTATTTTGCTAAATGTAATGAAGTTTTAAAACCTGAAGGAATTTTAGCATTTCAAGTTATTACTTCACCAGATTCGAGATATGAAGAATTCAAAACAGGAATTGATTATATCCAAAAATATATTTTTCCTGGTTCACTACTTCCTTCAGTAGCAAGAATTAATCAGGCAATTAATAATACAAGCTCTATGTATATGTTTCGTTTAGAAGATATGGCTCTTGATTATGCAAAAACTTTAAAACTTTGGTTGGATCGTTTTGATGATAATATTGAGAATGTTAGAAATCAAAAATTTGATGAAAAATTTATTCGTAATTGGAGATATTATCTTTCTTATTGTAGTGCAGCATTTAAGATGAGAAATATTTCTGTAGTACAGATGTGTTACACTAGACCAAATAATTTAAGTATGGAGAAATAAATGTTATTTTTAAAAATTTTATTCGGAAGTATTTTGTCTTATATGATTTATATGACAACAATGACTTCTTTAGAACTCAACCTTTTTACTCATCTCCCAACTTTATTAAAAGATCCTTGGGCAGTTGCCACTTTATGGGATGCTTATTTTGGATTTATTACTTTTTATGTTTGGGTTTATTATAAAGAAAATTCTATTATTGCAAAAATTGTTTGGTTTATATTGATTATGTTATTAGGTAACATTGCGATGGCTATTTATGTATTAATTGAATTATTCAAATTAAAAACAGATGAAGGTATGGAAAAACTTCTTTTAAAAAATAAATGAAAAATTTTTTTAAAGAAAAATTAGTTACTCCAATATTAGATTTATTAAAACAAGGGATTACACCAGAAAAAATTTCTTTAAGTATTGCTTTTGGATTTATTTTAGGTGTTTTTCCAATGATTGGAACAACAGTAATTCTATGTGCAATTGCAACTTTTATTTTTCGTTTAAATATCATTGCAGTTCAAATTATTAACTATGTAGTTTATCCTTTACAATTTATTTTATTAATTCCTTTTATCCAAATTGGACTTAAAATTTTTCAAGTTAATGATTTTGAAATCTCTCTTGAAATGATCTATGAAATAATTAAAACTGATACTCCAAATTTTTTTAAAACTTTTGAAATAACTCAGTCAATGAAAAATTTAACAATGGCTTATCTGTATGGAATTGTAGCTTGGTCACTTAGCATGCCAATTTTTATCCCCATCTTTTATTATGGTTTAACACCGATACTGCGTAAATTTCCAATTCAAAAAAAAATCGAGGAATAATATGAATCCAGTCTTTAATATTTTAATCACTTCCCTAATTTCCATTTTTATTTTTATGACTTTGTTTTGGTATATTGGTAAAAGGATTAATAATTATGCAATTGTAGATGTAGCTTGGGCTTCAGCACTAGTTTTATTGTGCACAATTTATTTTATTATGGGTAATGGTTTTCTATTAAGAAAAATTTTAATTTTAGGTATGGTAGGTTTTTGGGGACTTAGGTTAGGTGGATATTTATTATTCACCAGAATTTTAGGTGGTCATGGTGAAGATGAAAGATATGCAAATTTTAGGAAAGATTATGGTGAGCATGCCAATAGAAAATTTTTTACAAATATATTCATGTTCCAAGGTTTATTAGATGTATTTTTATCAATTCCATTTTTACTTGCTTGTTTAAATCCAGTTCCAGAATTTCAGATTTATGAATTTATTGGTCTTGGAATTTTTTTTATAGCAATAATTGGTGAATCAATTGCAGATAGACAGCTTCATTCATTTAAATCCAAACCAGAAAACAAAGGAAAAAATTGTGAAATCGGACTTTGGTATTATTCTCGACATCCAAATTATTTTTTCGAATGGTTAATTTGGGTTTCCTACTTTCTAGTTTCTATTAGTCCTGTTTTTGGAATTCTTGGTTTTCTTGGTATATTACCAATGATAGTAATGTATATTTTTCTTACTAAATTTAGTGGAGTTCCAATGGCTGAAAAATTATCTCTAGAAAAAAGAGGCGATGTTTATAAAGAATACCAAAGAACAACTTCTGCATTTATTCCTTGGTTTAAGAAGCCATAAAAATTTAAATTTTTAATTGACACAAGTATAATTGCAAGTATACTTGTTAGTAAAAGTTCTTAGGAGGTTTAAAATGTCTCAATTATCTCTATATCTGCATAATAAATTTTTAAACAAAATAGAATTTCATGCAAAACGTGAAAATCAATCCATTTCGACTTGGGTTCGAGAAAGATTAGAAAAATCATTAGAACCAAAACAATGGAGTGAAGAATTTTTAAATTTATTTGGTGCAATTCAAGATTCAAGTTTCTCAAAACCAAAAAATTTAAAATTTAGTCAAGACTACAAAAGAGAAAAATTCTGAATTATTTTTTAGATACGAATATTTGTATCTATTACCTTAAGGGTAAATTTACATCAGTAAAAGAAAATTTAAAAAAACACAATCCACACCAAATAAAAATTCCATCTATTGTAAAAGCTGAATTGCTTTTTGGGGCTGAAAAATCAGAAAATAAAAAATCAAATCTAGAAATCGTTTATAAATTTTTAGAAAACTTTGAAATTTTACCATTTGGTGATAAAGAGGCAGAAATTTATTCAGAAATTAGAGCTGAACTTGAAATAAAAGGAAAACCAATTGGACCAAATGATTTGATTATTGCAGCAACAGTAATCAGCGATAATGCAACTTTAATTACAAATAATGGAAAAGAATTTAAGAGAATTCAAAGATTAAAAACTGAAAATTGGTGTAATTAAAAATCTATTTCTTAAAGCTTTTTTTTCAAAGCAAAAAAATTTTTATCTTCAAGTGAAAGTGATTGAAGCGTTTCTGAATAGCCTCGGACTTTAATCAAAGCGGAGGCAAAATCTTGCCGAGCTTGCCAGTTGCCGCTGGAAGCGAATAGCAAACTGGCAACTGTGTAGCAGTTAAATTCAGAAGTAGCGAAAAGCACGGTTTTTCCCTTTGGAATTAAAAATTTTGAATTAAGAATTAAAAATGTAAAATTTTTTAATTTACTTAAGAACATTCAAAATTCATCATTCTTCATGCTTAATTCAATATTCCACAGCTAAGCTGTGGGAAAAATTCGCCCCATTCTATTTCCAGAAGTTAAATTTTGAGTTGAATAAATTTATCTAAGTTGAAATAAATTGATTATTACTATTTTAATCTGAAAACGAATAAAAATCACTTAACGAAATAGACTTTCAAAATGTAAAAAGCGTTCCTTCCATCACCCATCCTCAAACATCAATCTTCTATTTACTTGACCTTGTAAGATTCGATAGAAATATAGAAATTTGTGAGGTATGCAAGTGGCTGAAGAAAAACCAAAACTTACGAACGAAGAAAGAATCAAAAAAGAGAAACATCCTTTAAGTTTAAGACCTGATATTGACAGATGGGCTAAGGAAGGATTTGCAGCAATTCCTGAAGACGATCATATTCGATTCAAATGGTTTGGTTGTTATTTGCAAAAACCAAAAACAGATGGGTACTTCATGATGAGAATGAGAATTCCATCTGGTCAAATTAATGTAGCTCAAGGAAGAATGATCGCTGACATTACAAAAGAATTTGCACGTAATGAAATTGATATCACAACAAGACAATGTTTTCAAGTTCATTGGCTCACGATTCAAACTATTCCTGTTATTATAGATCGACTTAAAGATGTTGGACTTGATGTGCTTGGTGCATGTGGTGATATTACAAGAAACATAACAGGAAATCCACTTGCTGGTTTTGATGAAAATGAATATGTAGATGCATCCAAATTAATTAATCGTTATGTAAAAGAAATTTCTGAAAGACCAGATCTTGGTGATTTACCAAGAAAATTTAAAGTATCTATTTCTGGCTCACCAAATAATTTAGCACAACCTGAAATCAACTGCATTGGTATTGTGGGTGCAGAATATGAAGGCAAAAAAGGATACACAATTCGTATTGGTGGTGGACTTTCTACAAATCCATTTTTTTCAAAATGGTTAAATGTATTTTTAAAAGATGATGATGAAGTTCTAAAAGTTTGTGCTGCTATCACTGAACTATATAGAGATTTTGGGAATCGCGAAAATAGAAGAAAATCTAGAATCAAATTTTTAGTAGAAGAGTGGGGAATTGATAAATATAGAGATGAAATTGAAAAAAAATTAGGTTACAAACTAACACATTATCCAAATCCAAAAGTTCTTGAAGTTAATTCTGATGCACTTGGTGTAAACAAAACAAAACAACCTGGAATCAATTTTATTGGAGTGCCAATCAAAGTTGGAAGATTATCTGGTGAAGATTTACATAAACTTTGTGACATTGCTGAAAAATTTGGTAATGGAAATTTAAGATGTACAAATAAACAAAATATTTTGATTCTTGGTGTGCCTGATGCAAATGTTTCTGGAGCATTAGAAGCACTCAAAGCAACTGGAATTTACAAAGAAAGACAAACCAGCAATCGTGTGATTTCTTGTACTGGCTCTGAATATTGCAATCTTGCAATTGTAGAAACAAAACATCGTACTGCAAAAATGATTGATTACCTTGAAGAGAAAAATGTAAATGTTGACAATGTAAACATTCATTTTTCAGGTTGCCCAAATTCTTGTTCACAATACTCAATTGCGGATATTGGTTTTATTGGTGGAAAAACTCGTGGTGAAAATGATGAAATGGAAGAAGCATACATTCTTCATTTAGGTGGTTCAATTGGAAATAATCCGTCATTTACAAGAGGAACTGTCAAAGTAAAAGCAGATGAATGTGGTTCAATAGTAGAAAAATTAATTAATCATTATAGAACTACTAAAGTAAATGGGACTAGTTTTAGAGATTTTTATAAAGACTATGAAAAGGAACAAGTTGCAGAAGTTCTTGGCATCACTTTAAAAACAGATTAATAAGAAGTGAGAAATAAGTTTTATAAATTCAGAGTTAAAAAATTATGGGAATAAAAATAATCTCAAAAGCTTGCGGCAGTAGACCCCCTGTTAAGGGACAACAAATGTCTCACCTTAAGCACGGAGTGCGAAAGGTGAACGATTAATATGCTATCTGAATCAGAAGAATTAAACTCTAAATTTAAAATTTTAAACACTAAAGAAATTTTAAATTTAGCGGTCTCCAAATTTAAAGATGGTGTTGTTTTTACAACTAGTCTTGGTGCAGAAGACCAAGTTGTTACTCATTTACTATCACAAATTGACACTTCAGTAAAAATCATTACATTAGATACAGGAAGACTTCCATACGAAACTTATAAAACAATTGAAGACACTGAAAAAAAATATGGAATTAGAATCCAAGTCCTTTTTCCAGATTATATTTCTGTAGAAAAAATGGTGAACGAGAAAGGGATCAATTTATTTTATGAATCTGTTGATAATAGAAAAGAATGTTGTCATGTTAGAAAGCTTGAACCACTTGGGAGATTTTTAAAAGCAAAAAATCTTTGGATTACTGGTCTCAGAAAAGAACAATCTGTTACTAGAACAGATATGCAATTTGCTGAATGGGACGAAAAATTTTCGATTCAAAAAATCAATCCACTTCTCAACTGGACTGAAAAAGAGATCTGGGATTTTATTAAAGAAAATAAAATTCCATACAACGAACTTCACGACAAAGGTTATCCTAGTATCGGTTGTGCACCCTGTACTCGAGCAATTGAAAAAGGGGAAGATACTCGAGCCGGAAGATGGTGGTGGGAAAACCCTGAGAGTAAAGAATGCGGACTTCATTTTAAAGATGGAAAATTAGTTCGAGTAAAATCTTAGGAGTTTTAATTGAGCGAATATCACACAAAACATTTAGAAGAATTAGAAGCTGAATCAATTTATATTATGAGAGAAGTAGCTGCTCAATTTGAAAGACCTGTACTTTTATTTTCTGGCGGTAAAGATTCCATTACACTTGTGAGACTTGCAGAAAAAGCTTTTAGACCAGCAAAATTTCCTTTTCCACTTTTGCATATTGATACTGGTCATAATTTTCCTGAAACAATTACATTTAGAGATGATCTAGTAAAAAGTATAGATGAAAAATTAATTGTTCGTTATGTAGAAGATTCGATTAAACAAGGCAAAGCAGTTGAAGAAAAAGGCCGCATGCCTTCACGAAATAAACTCCAAACAATTACTCTACTTGATGCACTTGCAGAATTCAAATTTGATGCTGCGTTTGGTGGTGCAAGAAGAGATGAAGAAAAAGCCAGAGCCAAAGAAAGAATTTTTTCTTTTAGAGATGAATTTGGACAATGGGAACCAAAAAAGCAAAGACCAGAACTTTGGAATTTGTACAATGGAAAAATTTCTCAAGGTGAAAACATTCGCGTATTTCCAATTAGCAATTGGACTGAAATGGATGTTTGGCAATATATATTAAAAGAAAATTTACAACTTCCTTCGATCTATTTTACTCACAAAAGAAAAGTTTTTAATTATGATAATATGCTTCTTTCTGTTTCAGATCACACAAAACCACTTGATGAAAAAGTAGAAGAGATGCAAGTGAGATATAGAACTGTAGGGGACATGACTTGTACAGGAGCAGTTCTTTCACATGCATCAACTCTCACAGAAATCATCCAAGAAGTTGCTTCTGCAAAAGTTACTGAAAGGGGTGGAAGAGCAGATGACAAGAGATCAGAAGCAGCAATGGAAGAAAGAAAACGTGAAGGCTATTTTTAGTTTAATTTTGAATTTAAAATTATGAATGATTAATGGGGCAAATTTTTATAATAACGTTAGAATAAATTCTAACGTTATTATAAAAACCGGGCTTTTCGCTACTTCTGAATTTCCTCTGACTAAAGTCATAGGAAATTCAGAAACGCTTCAATCCCTTTTGCTTAGTATTGTAAAACTGAGTCTATACAGTTCAGGGGGTCAAGACCCCCTGCCTAAATCAACCACATTCAACAGTTGGTCTCGACCCTTGGTCTGACCAACTGAGTTTCACGTCTTGACTTCTGAACTTCACAGAAAAAAAACTACTTGACAAAACCAAATTAGGTAATACGTTTGTTTCAAAAGGGTAATACCATGTTATTAAGTCACAATTCATTGCTTACATTAAAAATTACTGAAAATATGCAAAATGATATTATGCTATTTGCAAAAGAATCAAATAAAACTAAATCAATTATTCTTAGAGAAGCAATTGAAGCTTATTTAGCGAAGCATAAAAAGAATCAATCTTTTGCTGAAAAAGCTTTTAAATTCAAAGGAAGTTTAAGTTTAGCAAAAGATTTATCCACAAATAAAAAACATTTTGAAGGTTTTGGAGAGTGAAATATATTTTAGATACTTCAGTTCTTGTAGCATTTTTAAATAAAGACGACCATCTTCACAAATGGGCAACTGAAGTTCTAAGTAAAATCAATGCTCCATTGTACACTTGTGAAGCTGTAATTACTGAATCACTTTTTTTAGTCAGAGGAACTACTGGACCAGAATCAATTTTGGAAATGATGGAAGAAGGTCTAATTGAAATTTCTTTTGAGCTAAAAAATCATTTAAAAGAAATTAAAAACTTCATGAATAAATACAAAAAAGAAAAAGTATCATTTGCTGATGCTTGTCTTGTAAAAATGTTGGAACAAAATAAGGGTTCGATAATTCTAACAGCTGATTCAGATTTTAAATACTATAAAATAAATAAAAATAAAAAAATAACAGGAATATTTCCAAAATGATAAATCAAGAAACCTATTTGAATATGGACATGTTGAGATTTTTAACTTGTGGCTCTGTGGATGACGGCAAAAGTACTTTAATCGGAAGACTTTTATTTGACTCAAAACAAATTTTTCAAGACCAACTAGATGCAATAGAAAAAAGTAGCGAAAGACGTGGAGATGGTTACACCAATTTAGCTTTACTCACTGATGGATTAAAAGCAGAAAGAGAACAAGGAATCACAATTGATGTGGCATATAAATATTTTGCTACACCAAAAAGAAAATTTATCATTGCAGATACTCCAGGTCACATTCAATACACAAGAAATATGGTGACTGGGGCATCCACTGCAAATTTAGCAATAATATTAATTGATGCACGTAAAGGTTTAATTGAACAAACTTTTAGACATAGCTTTTTACTAGCACTTCTTGGAATTCCATACATTACAGTTTGTATAAACAAATTAGATTTAGTAGAATTTAAAGAAGAAGTATATGAAAAAATTAAATCAGATTATATACAATTTTTTGATAAATTAAAAAAAGTTTTTTCCGTAAAAGAAATCAAATTTATTCCCATCTCGGCTTTAAATGGTGATAATGTTGTTACTCGCTCTGAAAATATGCCTTGGTATGAAGGTCAAACTTTAATTGAATATTTGGAATCTGTGGATATAGATAAATCACATAACTTTGATTATGCGAGATTTCCTGTTCAATGGGTAATTAGACCAATTTCAAATGAACACCATGATTACAGAGCTTATGCAGGAATGGTTTCTTCTGGGATATTTTCAAAGGGTGATAAAGTTACAATTTTACCTTCAAACATCACAACAAAAATCAAATCCATAGAAAAAGAAACTAAAGAACTAGAAAAAGCTTATCCACCTCATTCAGTAGCAATTAGACTTGAAGACGAAGTGGATATTAGTCGTGGAGACATGATTGTCCAAGGAGATCTTCCAGAAGAAACAAATGAAGTGGAAGCATTTATTTGCTGGATGGACACAAAAAAATTTTCTGGTCAAACTAGATTTCTGCTTCAACACACAACTAATTTAGTAAAATGTTCTATCAAAGAAATTAAATACAAAATAAACATAAACACTCTTGAAAAAGCTGAAGCTGATTCTCTTGAATTAAACGATATTGCAAGAGTTTTAATCAAAACTGCAAAACCAATTTTTATTGATGATTATTCCAAAAATAGAAAAACTGGTTCGTTTATTTTACTTGATGAGTCAAGTAATATGACTTCTGCAGCTTGTATGATTTATAAAAATGAATTCTAATGAAAAACTTAAAAATTTTATTTGCCCTGCTTTTTTTTATTGTTGGGATAGATGAAATTTTTTTTGGGAGACTCATTTGGTCTTTGCCAAATGAATCTCCATGGGGAACAAACCATTTTTTTAATTTTGTATATGAATTAAAAAAAATTGAAAATAAAGAAAAAACAAAAAAAAGAATTTTAGCAATTGGCAGTAGTGTAGCTTATTATTCAATTGATAAAAAAAAGTTTGAAACAGAATTTAAAAATAAATTCAACGAGGAGGTAGAGCTAGAATATTTATCTTATGCTGGGATGACTCCCCTTGATGCTTATCTATTAAAAGATAAAATCATTTCTTTAAAGCCTGATTTAGTTTTGTATTTAATAAATTTTATTGATTATCGGCTTCATCGTGCAGCAGTAATCAATCCAAACAAAACAATTTATGACACAAGTGATGAAGAGTTACTTTTAGATGCACTAAATTTTGGAGATGCACCTCAATCTAGATTTGCTTTTCCATTTGAAACATTTAAAGAGTTTTTTTGGGAAATACCACTTGATCGATCAAGCGACTACTTGGCTGCAACTTTATTTCGATTTTTTAGATACAGAGAAATTTATTTACCCAATTTAAAAAACATTTTGAATCATCGTTTTAGTAGAAATACATCTTATCATGGTTATGCTGGAATTCAAATTCCAGAACGAGTAAATGCTCTTGGTTGGACTACAAAAGAATTTAGTTTTGAAACAAAAAAATATATGTATGAAGAAGGTTTTTATATTGAAGTAGTTTCTGAAATTCTAAAAAGTGGTAAACTAGAAATTTCTATCTTAGAAACAAAAAAGCCCTGCGAAATGGATAGTTCCGATCGAAGAGTCGAGGCACTTAAAAAAGATTGCTGCGTAAAAAATAGTTGCCTCGACCGAAGCGATAGCGAAGTCGGAACTAGCCAGGTTTTTGGTGTAACCAAAAATTCGCCCAAAGTTTTACAAAAAATAGTGATTTCTAAAACTGGTTGGACAAAAATTAAACTAGATTCAAAAATAAAAATTGGAAGTTTCGCAAAAGCAGTGTTAAGCGATTCTTGGATTCCAAATGAAGCCAGTGAAGAAAGAAAAGATTATTCTTATGATATTCTTGGTGTGAGACTTCAACAAACATTTGGACTAGAAAAACCTTTAAATGATATGCAATATGTAAGAGAAGAAAGAATTGAAGATTTGAGATATTTAAATATGAATGAAGATGAGTATAAAAAATATTTTGAATATCGTTTGCTTTCCGATTTTGCAACTAGACCTGGAATTCGATATTTACTCGCACTACGAGATACAAAAATTAAATTAACAAGTGAAAAATTTAAACCTAAACTTCATTTTAATTTCTTAAAAAAATTTACTGATTATATGAACCAAAATAAAATGAAATTGCTTTTAATCAATCATCCTGAAAATCCAATTTCACTTTCTTGGTATGAAAAATCTGATTGGTACAAAGAACATTTACTTTTTTTACATTCTCTAAATTCTGATTATGTAAGATTTGAAGACTATAGAAATGAACTTAAATCAATTGACTTTGCAGATTTTCATCATACAACTTACCAAGGACTAGAGAAATTAAATCCAAAATTAGTGAATTCTACAGAAAAATTATTTAAAAAATAATCTTGTATAAAATTTATTTTAAGTTCTTCATTAAAGTTGAATTTATTAATTGAATAAAATCTAATCGACATGTATCATAATTAAATTGCATATGAGCCTATTTAGACTTAGTAAATGCTATTTTGAATTATAAAAAATTAATTCTACTTGCAAAAAAAACTTGATAGAATAATTTAATAATATAAAACCCATTTAGTTTCCTATGAGGAGGAAAAATGAAAAAAAAATTAACTCAACTTACAGCATTTTTATTGATATTAGGTAGTTTCATTAATTGTGGTCTTTTTGGAATTGGTGAAGACAAGGATAATAATCAAAATCTATTACTAGGACTTGCATTGTTAAACTCAAGAAGTGGTGGTGGTGGAAATAACAACGCTATGTTTGTTGCATTTCCAGAAGTTCCAGCTTCAATAACTGCAACAAGTGCAGCTAGAGCCTCCATCCAAGAAAACACAAAAGAACTTGCTACAAATGATTATAAATTCAGAAACTCAACAAATACTGCTTCAGTTGCTAGTGTTTATGATTTAGTTAGAATCACTGCAAAATCGACTAGAGATATCTCAAAAAGTATTGGTGATTTAGTTGCTTCACTTGAAAAACTTGGAACGACTAATGTTCAAGCTACAAGTACTGGTGCTGCTGATGGTTGGGCAAATCAACCTGCAAAATTTAGATATGCTACTAGCACAACAATTATTTCAGGAAGAAAACTTGAAGTTTGGTGGAATGCCGCTCCTGCTCCTTACAGCAATAATAAAGCGATTGAAATGAATTTTACTGGAAGTTCTGCAAGTGGTGATATGTCCGGGTATATTTTTTGCAGATTTTTAGCTAAAACTGGTGATGCTACATTAGGAAAAGCCTACATTAAATTTGATTACAAAGCTTCTTCTAAATTAAAAAGAATGGCTGTTATTATGCAAGATATCGGACCAACTTTTACTGACACTGCACATTTTTATGTCCAAGAAGAAAATGGCATAACTACTATGGATGGTGGATACTCAGTTGATAATTACAGTCCAAACTTAACAGGTGTTGTAGCTGCAAATAGAATTTATATTTTTAATGCTGCTGGTGATTCCTCAAAAGCTGTTATGAATGCTATGCTTCCACTCCAAACAGATACAACTGCTGTAAATTATCTAAATTTAACAAATGGAAATATTGGTCAAGTTTGGACAAATTTTATTTTAGCAAGTACAAATCTTACTGTGTTAAATACTATACCAGGTTGTACAACAATCAGTGCAACAGGTTTAACAAGTGGAAATCCAACTGTTTCAGCTCCTTTAGCAAATTATTCAATAACTACTTTAAAAGCTTGTATGGATGCAAATAATCCAGCAACCAATTTTAAAGATTTGTATTTTTTAACAAACATTAAAAACCCTGCATATTTTAATGCTTCTGGTTCAAATGCAACTTTATATGGAGTGGAAAGTTTAGATTTAGCTGATAGCAATAGAGCAGCATTTACCAATTTACAAGTATTGCTTTTAACAACAACTAGATCCTCTACAAGTCGTGAATACCAAGCAGATTTTTCTCCAACTGCAATTTCGAACTTGAACTTGTTTACAGGTGTAAACGTCCCTCAAGGAACTACCCCAAATACTTTCCCTTCCATTAATGCAATGTGGGGTGGAAACACTGCTGGAACAGGAATATCAACTGCAAATGCAACTGCAAATACAGTAAATGGTTCTGCGGACAACACAGCTCCTTTCTAAAAATTTGGGCGATTCATTGCTCGGCTTCGTCTAATACTGATTAGGCGAAGCCGAGCAATGACCGAGCTTTTCGCTACTTCTTTAACAGTGGGTTTCAACCCACTGTACAGCTGGTAGCTACCAGCTGTCTATAGTAACCCACAGTTAAAGAAACGCTACAATCTCTATCGCTTTTTTTGAAAAATCCAGTAGGTCTTGACCCACTGGACTGCAGACTGAATCGTACCCACAAATTAATAATTCATCATTAACTAATACCCATTCAATTCGTATTTAAACAAATTTACATTTTTAATTGTTTTTGAATTGTCCAAATTCGGGCAGTTTTTTGTAAAACTATTTGTGGTGCTTGCAGGAATCAAATTTCCATGACCTTGGTAGGAAGCGATATTTGGAGTGAATATACAATCTTCATTTGATTCACAAATCCCGTTATCGTTACCAACACCATCAAACATTCTTTCGGAAGCATTTCTGAGGTATTGAATTGTTGTGCTATCTGACCAAGTGTGGACACCAAAAGAATTTCCATCTGGACAAGAATTTACATCTCGAATAGAAGAATCATTTTTGTTTAAAGACCAGTCCCAGATTCTGCACATACTTGCACCATTACAAAATCCTCTGTGATTTGCATGAGGAAAATTATTCGGATCATCTAACCCCCAAGCTCTAAATCGATTTTCAAAATTATGTCGATCAAGTATAGTTGCAACTGCTCCAGTTGAGTGAGTATTTCTAGATTCAGAAGTAACTTTTCCCATATAAGCAGCAGATGCGTTGATATTTTTATTTGATGGAATTGATAGTTCGCTTGGAGCGACTTTATCGCAAGAGTTATTGACTCCCATACTTGTTCCTCCAGCAGCAGAACAAATAGCTCCTGAACTAAAAAATAAATTACCGTTAAATTGAATATTTGAAGATCCTGAACCTATTTCTAAAAAAGGATTCGTTTGAGTAAAAAAATTTAATAAATTAACAAAAGTATTATTATTTGAAGCAGTTACCGTTAAACTTAAAGCGGAATTTGAAGTATTTGAAATTCCCGTGTTCATAAATGTGTTTTGGGAGGCACCATTCATAAAAACACTATCTGAAGATGCATTATTATTAGTATTAGTAGTATTTAAAAAAAACCCATTATCTCCAACTACTAAATTTGAATCATTTGCATTTGAAGTAGTAACACCATTTAAAATTGTGTCTGGTGCAGTACTATTAAAAAAAATTCCTGTTAGTCCATTAGAAAAAATAGAATTATAAACTATTGTTTTTTTAAGAGCTAATTCTAAAATTGTATTTGGGTTAGAAATATTTTGGAATCTAGAATTATGAATATAAATTCCAGCATCTCCAAGGTTTTGTAAATAAACTACGTTAGCCTGAATTGCAAAGTTTCTTACTCCACTAAAATTTCTGAGCACCATAAATTTTCCGCCATTGCTATTATCTAATAATAAACCTTGGGCACTTTGGGTAAACTTTCCTTCTATCCAAATAAAATGGCTATTTGAGCTAGTTTGAATATTTAATAAAACGAATGGAGCAGTATTATTCATTACATTTGCAGGATTCACTATTAGAGCCATATTCGTATTCGCAAAAGTATAATTGCCAGAAAAACTTGTATTGATGATATAAATTCTACCTTTAGTATTTAGTGTTCTTGGTCCAGGAATTGTAATTTCTTCAATTGCATTTGTCCACCATTTGGAAGTCACTGCTGTGGAGATTACTTGGCTTCCTTTGCGAACTGTAACTGAATTATCTCTCCACACTTTTCCAGTGAAGTCGATCAAGTCAGATAAGTTTTTATCTTCTTTGAGGCCAGTTGAATACACAAAAACTTTTCCAGATTGGATTCTACAAGTCCAGTTAAATGCTCCCAAATTATCTGTTGCAGTTACATCATTACAATCTGAAATATTTGTCATTTCAATTCTACGAATTTCTCCAGCATGAATGCAGCTATTGTACCAGCCAGTTTCAGTTCCATCACAGAGAGTTCCCACTTGTTCTAGTGAACTTGGAGAAGCCATATTTCGCCTTATATAATCCAACATATTTGGGGCAGAAGGATATGCTACACTCACAGTGGCAGAAATGGCTTGAATAGTAGATGAGCCAGTTGCTGTTCCTGAACCTGTTCCAGTAGAAGAACCACTTCCTGTCCCTGAACCATTTCTTGATCCATTCCCACTATCTAATAAATTTAAAATAATTCCACCAAAACCCACACCATTTGGTCCATTAAAATCAAATATAGATTTTTTTGGATTTAAACAATTGATTTGAATTAAAATTAAAAATAGTATAATTCTTTTTTTCATAAATATACTTCTAATAACAATTTCTTAAAGAAATTTTTTCAATCTTTTTTTTAATTTCGTAATTAAATAAGAAAATTTTGTTTTTTTGGTGAGTTTTTTTAATAAGACCAAAAAGATTGCAGCAAAAAAACTACTTTATTTTTTTCTTAAAATTAATCCACTTAAAACAAAATAAAATATTTGACAAAGTTTAATTTAACTTTTGACTACTAGCTGAAGTAATCTCTAAAGTTTTTTGATTTTGTGTGTACATAATAATTTCAAAATTTTTGGGATTTTTTTCAAGTCCATTTAATTCTAGTTTGACGATTCCTGAATTTTTATTTTGAATTATTTTTTTAAATACTCGAACTACATTTTCATGATATAAAGTTCTACCTTGGTTTTCACCTTTTTTGACAACTGAAGTAAGTCCTTTTTCAACAAGAGCAATATTTAAAATAGAATTTTCTTCAATACATGAAATTTTGTATTGAATTTCTAAAACATTTCCTTTTCTACTTGAATTCATTAAAATTCCTCCTTTTGTAAAATTTGAAATTTCTTTTTCAATAGATTTTAGTAGTGTTGTTTTATCTGAGCCAAGTATATCTATTTTCCCATTTAAGATTGCTTGAGGTGTATAATTTCTAGATTTAAAATGATCGGTATATTCATCTTGTCTATAATTGAATTCTGAATTTCCAAAGGGGTCTTTCCAACCTATATAATCCCAATAAGTCACATGAAATGCAAGTGGATAAATATTTTTGGAAGATTCAAATTTACTAAACTCGTTGATATTTTTTTCAGCAGGAGGACAACTAGAACAACCTTCAGAAGTGAATAACTCCACAACTGCAAAACCTTTATTAGTCGGTTTACATTCTTCAGAGAAAATATTTAAATTGTAAAAACAGATTAAAAAAAATAAAATAAATTTGAATTTTAAAATTTGATTTGGTTTGTTCATAAAAATCCTTTTATTTAAATTAGATTTATTTGAATAAAAGTTACAATATTTTAGAAATTAGAATTTTGAAAACACCAAATAGAAAAATAGACAAATCACTCAAATTATCTTTCGATAACGTCAACTGCTCCAAGTGTGATATTAATTTTTAGAGTTATCGCTTTTTGGTCATCACGATAGTTTTTGGTTTTATATACATTTCTGAAAAACGGAATGATTTTCATTCCATTTGGAAGAGTCACAACGCCTAAAGTTGGATAAATTAAAATGCGAATGGGAGCATCACCTTTGATGTAAATTGTGCTTTTTGCGAGAACTGTGTTGGTTTCGATAAATGTGTTTCCCACTCCAACTGGCATTGAAGTGAAATCATTTTCGCCATAACCAAGAAAAACATTGTATGTGTCTGAAGCTACAGTTGGGGAAAGAGGTGCACCTTTGCCAATGATGGTGTTACTTTCGGGTGCTCCACCAAACCTCCATTCGCTAAACATCAATTGAATTCCAACTACAGTGATAAAAAGAACTGCTGCTGGTTTATAAAAATCTTTTGTGAATCTGAAAAAAAATTTTAGAAAAAAGAATAACCCGACACCAAATAAAATGATTCCTATAATTGCTGGAGCTAAAGATAAATTCATAACCAATTTTATTATCGGAGTTTTCTTAAAGCTTCGTTTAAAAATGGGGAATTCAAAATGAAAAATATTAAATTAAGAGTTGGGCGAATTTTTCCCAAAACTTTTCTGTGGAATTCTGAATTCTTTTTATTTGAGTGGGAAAAACCGAGCTTTACGCTACAATCTTTTGTGATAAATTTTAAATCAATGAAATTATTTAAATAACACAAAAGGATTTTCGCTTCTATCTCTTTCGCGTAGTATTGGAAAGTCTTTCCATTTTGAGAAACTGGTTTAATCTTTTTTGTTTTGTTTAATCTATCAGAATTGTAAAACTATGTCGCATCGCAAAAAAGCGAACTAAACAGGAACTCCTTTTGAAAATATTTCTCAAAGCAGTAGAAATTAGCGATACAAGTTTTTACACAGAAAAGTAGATCGACTCGGTGTCAATTTTTTTAGCAAATTCCAAACCTTCAAAACGGTTTGGAATTTTTTTTTGTCTAAAAAAATTGACAGAAGAGGAGAGCTCGTTTTGGTTCTAATAGTTCGATTCGAGAAAATTTTTTAAAATAAAAATTACGCTGTCAAAATTTAGGCATTTAGAATCATAAATTAAAAATGCTAAATCTCTTTAGAAGATAAAAATGCAAAACTTCTATCATCTAACTTCTATCTTCTAGTGAGAACTTCAATCACTTTGTGAAATTGTTCTTTGGAGTTATAAATATGCGGAGCGAACCGAATTCTTCCAAGTCGCAAAGCACAAATGATTCCATTATCTTTGAGTGTTTGAATTTTTTTGTTTAAATCTAGACCATTTTTGGTCACTGATAGAATTCCAGTTTTTTCAGAAAAATTATCTTTTGAAATTTCAAATCCGTTTTCTTTGAGAAGTACTCCAAAATAATCTACAAGTTCATAAATCCGATTTTGAACATTTTGAAAACCAATTTCGTTTAACATATTTAAGCTAGATTTAAAATAAACCCAATCGCTCATAGAACTTGTGGAATATTCATATCTATCAGCACCTTTTTTCCAATCGGATTTATATGGCAAATATTCGTCAGCGTTGATTACAGAATTCTGTCCTTTAAAAATGGGAATTCGCTTTTCAAGATTTTCTTTTTTGTTATAAATCACACCAAGTCCGAGTGGACCTAGTAGCCATTTCCAAGCTGGAAAGACCATTGAAGAAATATTCATCTTTTTTACATCCACTGGAACAAGTCCAACACCTTGAGCACCGTCAATGATTAGCTCGATATTTTGAGACTTGCAATATTCACCAATTTGTGTAATTGGAAGAGGCATTCCAGTACACCAATGCACAAGTGAAATCGAAATGAGTTTTGTTTTTTTTGTAACAGTTGTGACCAAATTATGAAAAAATTTTTCTGGGTTATCTGCAAGTGGAATAAATTTTAATTTTACTCCATGACTTTGCCAATGTTCAAACGGATACACGTTGCTTGGATATTCATTTTCCATAAGCAAAATTTCATCGTCTTTTTCAAAACAAAATTCATGAGATAAAAAATTCATCCCTTCAGATGTATTATGTACAATTCCAATTTCATCTGGACTTGCAGAAATTAAATTTGCAATTGTTTCAGAAATATTTTTTTTGAGTTGAACATATTTTTCAACTTCTGTAAAAATTCCTTTTTGGGAATAAGCGTCTAAAAAATTTTTTACAGAATCTAAAATTGGTTTTCCTGTTGGAGTTGTTCCGCAGTTATTTAACCAAATCAATTCTTTGTTTACTGGATAAAGATCATAGTATTTTTCCCAATTCATTTTCCAAATACCTCACTCGCAAAACTTTCTAAAAAACTATCTGGGATAATTTTTCTTTGTATCAATTGCTCTTTTGTTAGAAGCACAATATTTCCAACAGATTTAGCACATAATTCCATTTTTTGGTTATAAAGCGAAGCTTCTACTTTTAGTTCTCTTTTTGAAACTTCTTCTAAAATTTTTCCTGTTAAATAAATTTCATTTTCTACAAAAACAGGTTTTAAAAAATCCACTGAAATATTTTTGGTTAGCATAAAATGTTGTTTTAAATAAATCACAGTCCAAGCAAGAGTTTCATCTAGTATTGTAGTGATGATTCCGCCATGAGTCAAATTGCTCCAACCACATAAAAAATTAGGAACGTTTAATTTTGAATAAACGATAGTCTCATCTGTAAAAAATTTCATTTTGAGTCCAGTTTCATGTGCTTGCCCACAAGCAAAACATTTTCCTTCTTTTTGATTTGGTATAAGTTTTAATTTTTCTAAATCTGGAAACGAATTCATAAATTGATAATTTTAAAATTAGTTTTTAGGCATATTAAAATTTTTACATATTTAAATTCTTAAATCTTCAAATGGAAATTTTTAAATATAATAATTTTAACTAATTTACTTTTATTCTACAACTTCCTTTTCCTGAAGTCACAAAAAATTGTATTGTATAAGATTTTGAATTAATTGAAATATTTGGATTTAATACTAAATTACTTCCGTTTGATATAAATTCTCTAGGTGAACAAGTTTCTGAGAAAAGTAAAACTCTTTGAAGGCTGGCACAATAAATCGAAATTGTATTATTAGCAATGTTGTTATCAATTGTTGAAAGTAAATCAGTTCTGAAAGTTTTTGTTTCAATTGAATCTTGTGTATAATCAAATGCAATTCCATTTTGAAGATTTGTTTCTGCACCAAAAGAATTTTTATAGGGTAAATAGCAATTAATAAAAAAATCTTGAGATGTACAGTTGGGTCCTGTTCTTTTATCAGAACTATTGCATCTTCCTCCATTATTAGTTATTGAAAGTGGTCCAGAAGTTGCACCATCAGGAACGATTAGCCGCAATTCATTTTCATAAGCTGCTTCAACAGTGGCAGGGGTACCATTAAATAAAATTGTATTACCAGTAGTTGAAGCCATAAAATTTCTTCCTCTAACAATTACCTTTGTTGCAGGAAAAGTAGCAGCACCAAAATTTAAAACACTGGGAGTTGTGAAGCCAGGGTTACCAATTTTTGGTTCAACTGATTGAATTTGAGGTGAGAAAGGTGTTGGAGCTCCAACTAAAAATGAAAGCAAAGGACTAGTTGGCTTTGATTCATCTTTGCATTCTAGAAATATTAAAAAAAAAAGATATATTAATTTCATTTCAAAAGACTTTATAAGTTAAATTTATAATAAATCAAGAATTTTATTTTTAGAAGTTAAAAAAATCTTGAATATTTTTTCAATTTAATTAGTTTAAAATAATGAAGATGCGATTACTTCTTATTATTTTACTTTTGATTCAATTAAGTTGTGAAAAAAAAATTAATCCAAATATAAAATATGTTTTAGTAACTCCAAAACCTGAAACTGCCCAAATTATAATTCCTCCATCTGTTCCTTCACCAAATATAGAAATTCTTATTGTTGAATCAAACAGTTCGACAGATTTATTCGAAGGCACTACAACTGATAGTTATACAATTCAATTAAAATCATTGCCAAGTGAGAATAAAGAGGTTAGAATTAATTTTGATCCAGTTCAGCTGATTATTAATGAAACTCAAACTAGTCCATTAGTGATTAATTTTACAACTACAAATTGGAACACACCTCAAACCATTACTGTTAGAGCAGTATTTGATAATATTTTTGAAGGTCCAACGCGTTCAGTAATATTACATACTCAAACTATTAACTCAGTATCATCAACTTCCCTTGGAACAATAATAGCAAATATAACAGATAATTCAGGCTCAAGACTCACAACATCCTTTCAATCAGGCACAATTACATTAACAGCAATTTCAACTTCAATTAGTTTGACAACTCCTGTAAATATTTCAAAAGCATACGTAAATTGTAATTTTCAACTTGTTGCTTCTGGAGCTAATCGAGCCACAACCTGCCAGCTGAATTCTACTGGAACAGCAGTTGAAATAACGACAGGAACAATTGCAAGTAATACAATTGTAAACTGGTATGTAGTAGAATTTTCAATTGGTGCTCTTGTTCAAAGAAATGTTGCAAATTTTAGTTCTACAGATTTATCAAGAACGATTTCATTAAATTCAAGTGTTGATCAAAGTAGAACATTTGTAATTGTTTATTCAAGAACAACAGATTCCTCAAATAATAATGACGAACAAAGAACAGTTATAGCTAAATTAACAAATCAAACTACTTTAAATTTAATAAGACAAGAAGCAGGTATGGCTTTAGAAGTTGAATGGCAAGTTGTTCAACTTGATGGGGCAAGAGTTCAAACTGGTGAATCAACAATTTCTAATTCTATGACAACAACTCAAGCTACAATTCAACCAATAAACTTGAATAATTCTTTTATAATTATAAATCAAAATGGAAGTGGAAATATTAATGGCATTGAAACTGATTTATATGTGCAAGCTAGCTTTATAGACTCTAGAAATATAAATTTTAAAAGAACAGGAAATCAAAACTCAGTAACAATTTCTTGGTTTGCAATTGAGATGATAGATGGAACTACTGTTCAATCTGGAACAGTAATTATAACTCAAACCTCTACGTTTGGGCAAGTAAATTTGAACCAAGTTGAAATTGGAAAAACAATGATAGTTATTTCTTATAGAGTAGAAACAGGTAATACACCTGAAGCTACTCAAGACTCTGGTACATTTTCTTCAATTTTTTTAAATTCAACTACAATCCAATTTGATAGATTTCTTCAAGAAAATAATATATGTGAAATCACATGGTACGCTGTAAGTTATCAATAATTATTTTAATTTTAAATTTATCATTTAATTAAGTTGAGCTTATTTTGAGATAAATTTCATTATTGAAATTCTTGACATTGTACTAATGTTAAATTTTATGGAAAAACTATGAGAGAAATTATCAAATTAGGTTGTACAGGTTGTGAAATCCCAGGAAAATCAACATACTTTCTTACCAAAAACAAAAAGAGTAAGTCTGAAAAATTGATTACCAAAAAATTTTGTAAATTTTGTAAAAAACATGTTGATCATAAAGAGTCTAAAGTCTAAGGTTCATGCCAGCAAAAACAACAACTAAATCAAAAACAATTAAAAGTGTATCAAAGCCAAAAGTCACTAAAGATACAAAAATAATTATAGAATTAAAACAAGATCTAATTCAAAAGAGAAATGAATTATTGCAAAAATTAAATTCTTGGGAAGATAAAAGTTCTCCTTCTGGATTAAAAGAGCAAGGTGATTTAGTTGATATTGCAGCTGAAATAAATGATGATGTTTTAATTTCTGCAATGACAGAAAATGAAATTGATTTACTTAAGCAAATTGAAGTTGCTTTAAGAAAAATTGAAATAGGTACTTATGGAATTTGTGAAGGCACTAAGAAAAAAATTCCAGTTGCAAGACTTAAGGCAATTCCTTGGACACCTTTCACTGTTGAATACGCAGAAATTTATTCGAAGACAAAAGCAAAACTAAATTTTAGAACAAGTTCTTCTGATTCAGCTTATATGCCCCAAACAACTGATTTTGAAACAGCAGATTAACTTTTTGCACATCTAAAACCAAAATGATGATATTCTGGATAATTTTCAGGATTATGAGCTCTTCTTTTTGAACCCCTTGCATAGTTTTTATCCCAATACCAAGAACCACCTTTTAGAACTTTTTTGAATGATTGTTCACATTTGTTTTTTCCTGAACAAATTCCCTTTGGGTCTTTTCCAAAACATTCTTCCCCACATTTATCAAATGGAATATACCAATCTGACGTCCACTCCCAAGAATTTCCAGCAATATCATAAAGGCCATATCTTCCGATTGGTTTAGAAGCAACATCAGAAGTAGGGAGATCAATAGAATTGCCACAACCTTTTTTTTTGTTTTCTTCAATAACTGCTAGTTTACAATTTGCGATCTCATTTCCCCAAGGATATATTTCTCCACTTTCTCCACGAGAAGCTTTTTCAAATTCTGATTCAGTGGGAAGTCTTTTTCCCATAAATTCACAATACTCTTTTGCAGTAAACCAGCTGACACCGGTGATTGGTTGTTTTGGATTTAAATAAGGTTTACCATATCTAGGGCCGATATAATTACAAGTTTTGTTTTTTAAACACTCACGACATTTTCCAGCACTTGTACAATTAGCAAAATCTTCATTAGTCACTTCATAAATATCTAAATAAAATTCTGATAGATAAATTTTTGTTTCTGGTAATTCATCTTTTTCATGAATATTACTTCCTCTAATAAATTCTCCTGCTGGAATACAAGACATGTTTTTGTATTTATTTTCACATGATTTAACTGTTTGGTTTTTAATTTCTAAACATGATAAGATAACTAATAAAAGTAAATATTTCATTTCTCAATAAATTTTTATTTCACTAATTTTGAAATCATTTTTTATGATTAAGTTCTTAGCTAAATGGCAGTATTCTACAATATTTTTTAAAAGATTTATTTACATTAAAAAAAGGTTCATAATTTTTAAAAATTCTAATTTACTTTAATTTAAATAATTTCAGAAAAAATAATATCAAGATATTAATTCTTATTGAAAAATTATGTCTAAATGATTTTTATAGAATAATATGAATATTTTTTTAGAGAAAAAAATTACTGATGAAGGTTTGAGTGAATCAATTCTGAAAAGAGTTGAAATTTTAGAAAAATCTAAATCCTTATTTTTGAATTTACTTTCTCATCAATTAAGAACACCTTTAAATGGAATTATTGGAAATTTATCATTAATTAAAACAAATGAACTAAGTAAAGAACATGAAGAAATATTTAACCAAATAAAGTTTTCTTCAGAACAATTACAATCCTTTTTAGAAAGTATTATGGATTATTCATTAATTATTTCAAATCAAATTACAATTCAAAAAATGCCTTTTCAGTTTGAAAGAATTTTTGATAATTTAAAAAAGTATTTTGAGATAAAGTTAAATGAAAAAAAACTTGATTTATTTTTTGAAATAAATCAAGTTCCGAATAGTCATTTTCTAGGAGATCAAAAAAGAATTTCTCAGATTTTGAAAAATATTATAGATAATGCGATTAAATTTTCAGAATTAAACTCTAAAATCGAAATAAATTTCAAACAAGCTAAAAAAGATTTAAATTTTTCTGAAATTGTTATTTCAGTAAAAGATTTTGGTTTTGGGATAAGCGAAGCAGAAAAAACAAAACTTTTTCAAAGTTTTAATATATCTGAAGCTAAAGAAAAAGGAATAGGCATAGGTTTATCCGTTGCACTAGCTTTAGCTAAATTAATGGATGGTGATATTTTTATTGAATCAGAAAAAAAACTTGGTACAACTGTTCATGTTAAATTGAATTTAGAAGAAGTAAAGTTGGCTCCGTTACATGAAATAATAAATTCTAATGAAAATTTAAACTTAAATGACCAATTATTGGCAGAAAAAATTAATTTGAATATTCTTGTTGCTGAAGATAATACAATAAACCAAACTTTAATTTTAAATATGTTAAAAAAACTAGGTTATAAAGCACAACTTGCAAAAAATGGCAGAGAGTGTGTAGAAATTTTTCATGAAAATCCAAACATTAATTTTATATTTATGGATTTGGCGATGCCTGAATTAGACGGACTTGAAGCAACAAAATTGATTTTAGCAGGTAGAGAAAATCCTCCCATTATTATCGCTATGACTGCTAACATTATGGATATGGAAAAAGATAATTGTCTAAAAATAGGTATGAATGATTTTATCCAAAAACCATTTAAAATAGCAACTATTATTGAAATGGTTGAAAAATGGTCTAAGCATAAATGAGTTTTCGTTCATAAGGATATATTTTGAACGAAAAAATGTTACCAATATTTACCTGTGTTTTTTGTTTTTTTTGCACTCCTGAAATTTATAAAGAGTCGCCAGGATTTTTGAAAGTCCACAACAAAGCTAAAACCCAATATGTAGTATTTCCAGAAAAAACCAAAAATTTAGGATTTAAAAAAGATTTTGATATAGATCCAAAAGAATTATTTCAATTTCAAAATTTAGTATCTTTAGAAATTCTAACTTCAAGTTTTGAAGATTTGACCGAAATTGGGCAGTTAGAAAATTTAGAATTTTTAAATTTAACAGGAACAAAAATCAATAAACTGGAAATGATTAAAAACTTAAAAAAAATACATACTTTGGTTTTAAACGAAACAGAAATTGATAATTTGAATGAGATTGGAGAGTTTAAAAAGATCACCAAACTTGGGTTATTCAAAACAAAGATCAGAGACTTGAGTTTTGGAAAATTTTTTCCCGAACTAAGAAATTTGGATATTAGAAATACTGATGTAGGAAATTTAACAGGAATAGAGTCTTTAAAAAAATTAAGTTCATTGTTAATTGGAAATACAAAAATCAAAAATTTTATTGGATTAGAAAAATTGGATAACTTAATTCAACTTGAAATAGATAATTTGGAAATTCCTGATGAAGAAATTTCTCGAATTAGAAAAATCCTTCCCTATTTAAAAATTACTCGTAGAAGATATTAATTATGTCGTATTGTAAAAAAACGAACTTAAAAGGAACTCCTTTAGAAAAAAAGTTTATCTCTCTTAGGTGCTGAGTCGATTTATAAGCATTTTAACAAAAAAAATACACATTTAATATAAAAATTTTTGATTAATCTAGCGATAGAGATTCAAAAAGTCGCAAAGCGAGTCGCAAAGCGACCTAGCTTTTTGAAGCTCGGGTCTTTTTTTGAAGTTAGTTTTAAAAAAAATTACTAACTCTAGCTTTTTTTAAACTTCAAAAAAGACATCGCCCATAAAACTATTTTGAACTTGATTAATCTATAACCCATAATTTAATCAATCTCAGTTTAGTTATGCAAAGTTTTTTTAAGAAATATTCTAGTTATTTTTTTTATGTATTATTTGGGATTTTGGCGGTTCAAGGTTTTTTGAAGTCTGGAGAAAAATCAGATTTTGGGGATTATTTCCAAGCTTCAAAATATTTTTATGAAAAAAAAGATTTGTACAATAAAAATTTTTTAAAATCTCTTCAAACAGAAATTAAACCAGAAGAAATTTTTAAAGCAGAAAATTTAGAAAAATTAGAAATGCTTAAAGGAAATGTGGGAACTTATATTTATCCACCAGTTTTTGCTTTTCTTTTGATCCCGCTTGGGTTCTTGGATTATTCAGTTGCATCAGCAATTTTTTTAGTAATCAATTTGGCATTTTTGTATGGATGTTTTTATTATTTAAAATTAAATTTTGATTCTGAAAAATTTTCACAAATAAGTTTTTTAACTTTGTTAATCGGTTTTAAATTTTTTGAAAACCATGTAGCAAATAACCAAGTTGCTTTTGTACTATTATTTTTATGTATATATTCATTATTTTCTAAAAATGAAATTTTGTCTGGGCTTGCTATTGCAGTTGCAATTTGGATCAAACTTACTCCAGCAATTTTTTTAGTGTATTTTTTATTTCAAAAAGAATATAAAAAGATTTTTTATTGTGCCATTTTTGGTGTACTGATTTTATTTTTGCCATCAATTTATTCTCATGATTATAATATTGCTTCTTTGATAGATTGGAAAGAATTAGTTTTGGATAAAGCAATGAAAAATCCTGAATTTCGTTCTTGGAAAAATAACCAAAGTTTGATATCTACTCTTGCAAAATATTTTTTACCAAATGCCGATTTATTAAATCAATCAGAACATGGGTTACCAATTTTAAATTTGAGTAAAGAAAGTTTAAAATTACTTTTTTATTTTTTATCTGCTTTAATATTTCTTCCAATAGGAATTTATTTTTTAAAAAATAAAAACAAAGAAAAAATGATTTCGATTTTATTTATACTTTCTGTTGTTTTTTCAGGAATTTCTTGGATACATTCATTTGTGTTTTTATTATTTCCAATTTTTTATTTGCTAAAAATTTTTTTGGAAACAAAACAAGAAAAATATTTTAGTTATTTTTTCTATCTAGTTTTGATTTTATCTATATTTATAAATAAGAGTTTAATTGGACAAAAAATGGAATCTAAGTTATTGATGTTCTCTTATTTACTTTATTTAAGTCTTGCTTATTTAAGTTTGGTTATAAAAATAAATACAAATAATGAAAGAAATTAAATACAAACCAAGAATTGCTGTTGATGCTAGACCACTTGCATATGGTCTAACTGGAAATTCAAGGTATTTATTTGAAGTTTTAAAAATTTTATTAATAGATAATTCATATTTTGAATATGTATTTTATTCCAACAAAGAAATTCATTCCAATTTTTTACCTTTCCTTCAAGAGAAAAAAGTAAAAATTTTAATAAAGCCAATAAATGGATTTATTTGGTTAAATTTTTATTTGCCATTTGTGTTAAAACAAGATCGAGTGGATTTATTTTGGGGAACATTACAACTTTTGCCTTTCCTACCCTACTCTATCCCATCAGTTGTAAATTACCACGACTTAAATTTTATCTCAGCGCCTGAAACAATGTCAAAAGCAAATTACTTTCAACATCGTTTCTTTTCTCCCATTACAATTTCTAAAGCAGATAAAATTTTTTGCCTTTCAGAAAATACAAAAAAAGATATTTGTAATTTTAATACAAGTTCAATTAATAAGCTAAAAGTAATTTATCCAGGTGTGAATAAAAAGACCTCCACCAAAATGGATTTTAAAATTGATGGAGATTATATTTTAACTGTAGGAACTCTTGAGCCTAGAAAGAATTTACAAACAATAGTAACTGCTTTTTTAGAAATCAAAAAAGAATTTCCTGAATTTAAACTCAAATTAGTTTTGGCAAGTAGAGTTGGTATTGGTTGGGGACAAGAAGAACTCACAGAAAAATTAAGATCAGATGAATACAAAAACCTAGGAATTCAATTAGTTGAAAATCCATCCGATGAAGTTTTGGAAAAACTTTATAAAGAATCAGCTTTTTTTGTTTTTCCATCTATTCATGAGGGATTTGGTTTGCCCTTACTTGAAGCTTTAGTTGAACAAAAAATTTGTATTGCTTCAGATATTCCTGTATTTAAAGAAGTTCTTCATCCTGAAGTTGATTTTTTAGTAAAAAGTCTTGATGTTTATGCTTGGAAAGATGCAATTTTAAAACTAGCAGGTCAAAAAAATTGGAAAAGAAAAATTATTTGGGATGAAAAAAAGTGGACATGGCTTGAAACAGCAAAAAAGATTGAAGAAAGTATTCTTTTGCTTTGGCATAAAAAATTAGAGAAAAACCATGCAGTTTAATTCCATTCATTTTATTATTTTCTTTTTTATCACAATTCTTTTAGGTAATATTCTAAAAAATAAAGTACAAAAATTTTTTTTACTTATTGCAAGTATTTATTTTTACACAGTCTCAAATACTTACTTTTTAGCTTTGTTGATTTTATCCACGTTGATAGATTATATTGCAGCAATTTTAATTGATAATCCAGAAAGAAAAGAAAGAACCAGAAAAATTTTATTATTAGTTTCAATTATTTTTAATCTATTCATATTGGGTTATTTTAAATATGCTTATTTTATTTCAGAAATTCTTAGCTTTATTTTTCAAACTGAATTTAGAACTTACAATTTAGTTGCGTCTAGTATCAATTTTTTAAATTCGTTTCCAATTTTTAAAACCTCACTTGGATTTTTAGGATTTGAAAATTCAGCATTAGATGTTTACAAAGACAAAATAATTCTACCAGTTGGAATTTCTTTTTATACTTTTCAATCTATGTCTTATACAGTTGATGTTTATCGAAAACAAATTTCAGCACGTAAATCTTTTATTGATTTTTCATTTTATGTAGCATTTTTTCCTCAACTTGTTGCTGGTCCAATTGTTAGAGCCACAACATTTTTTAGAGATTTGGAAGTTCGTTTATCTGTGTTAAACGAAGATATTCAAATTGCATTTACTAGAATTTTAATTGGGTTTATGAGAAAATTAGTTTTTGCGGATAATCTTGGAGTCATGGTAAATCATGTTTTTGCAAATTACCAAACTCTAAATGCAGTGGAAATTTGGACTGGAGCAATTGGATTTTGTTGGCAGATATATTTTGATTTTGCAGGTTATACTGATATTGCAATTGGAATTGCAAGACTATTCGGTTTTAAATTTGATCCAAATTTTAATTTTCCAATGACAATGAAAAATATCACAGACCATTGGACTAAATGGCATATTTCATTTTCTACTTGGATAAGAGACTATATTTATATTCCTCTTGGTGGTTCAAGAGGGTCTAGCTTTGTAGTATATCGGAATATTTTTATTACTTGGTTATTTGGTGGAGTGTGGCATGGTGCTGATTTCCATTTTGTCTCTTGGGGAGTTTGGCAAGCGTTGATGTTATCCATCCATAGACTTTTTGTTCAAACTAAAATTAGAGAATATTTTGTGAACTTAGATTCTAAAATTTACAAGTTCTCTTCTTTTTTATTTACAAGTTTTTGTCTTGGATTTGGATTTGTAATGTTTAGAGCTGAGAATATGACAAAAGTAAAAGCGATGTGTAAGTCAATGTTACTTTTAGATTTAGAAAAAAATCCTGTTGATTCTTGGACAAATTCAAATTATGCTTTAATGTTGGTAATATGTTATTTAGCTAGTTATATTTTTTCAAAAAGGAACATAGAAGCGATGTCAGTCATGGAAAATAAATTAATGTATGCAAACATTACTGCAATATTTTTAATTTTATTTTTTGGAACTGAATCTCAAACTTTTATGTATTTTGTATTTTAATGAAAACAGAATTTTATTTATTTTTTAAAGACAAACGGTTTTATATTCCACTAATTTTATTAATTTTATTTGAAATTTTTTTTCCAACAAAGTTATACAAACCCCTACTAAAAAAGAATTCTTATGCAGCAAATATCAATAATATTCTTGGTCATGCAATTGAGAAAAAAAATATTCATAATCCAGACATATTACTACTTGGAACTTCTGTTGCATACCAAGGACTAAATGTGAGAATTCTTCAAGAAAAGATAAATTCTACTGGTTACAAAATTCAAACAGCTGCAATTCCCGGTTCAGAATTAATTGTTCAAGATTTAGCAGTTGATAAAATTTTACCTGAGTTTGATAATTTGAAATTAATTATTTATGTGGGTGAAATTACAATGCCTTGGGTGAGCCAAAAAAATCTTTCTCTTCCAACACTTGCAATGCTTGGAGAGTTTGAAAAGAAAAAAGTTTTTTCTAATTTAATTGAATTTGAATATGAATCTGAAGTTTTTAATTTAAAAGATGATGGAAGTTTGAATTACAAAAATGATTCTTGGTTAGATAAATTACAAAGGCAAACTTTAATTCACAAAATTGATTATGAAGATTGGGCATTTTTATCATTTGATTCAATAAAATATAGAAGAGATATTGGACATTTTTTAGTAAATCCAGCAATAAGAATTCGATATTTAAGAAATAAAATTTCAAAACCAAATGAAAATTTTTATGAATATGAAAATACGAAAACTGAAAAGATGAGCTCTTATAAATTTAAAGATCTTGAAGATTGTTTTATTCGATCTGATGTAAAACAAAACAAAGATCCAATCCCATTAGGTTCAGATTTTGAACATAAAAAAGCAATTTATCAAACTTGTGCTTTATCAAAATATACAACAACAGCACAAAATCGTAATAAAGAAACGGAACTATATTTCAAAAGACTTTCTTCAATTTATGAACAAATTAAAAAGAAAAATATTAAAATTATAAATATATTTGCACCTTATTCCAGAGTGATTGATAATAATTTAGGTGGAGCAGGAAGGATCAAAGTTTGGCAAGAAGAATTAAAAAAAATAAATGGTGAAGATGCTGAGTTAATAGATTTTAGATATATTTTTGATAATAAAGATTCTGATGAATTTTGTTATGATGTGATTCATTTAAATGGTGAAGGTGTAAAACAATTTTCAAATGAACTAGGTGAATATTTGAATAAAAATGTAGAAAGGTTCATAAAAAAATGATTTTTACTTCTTTTAGTTTTTTAGTTTTTTTTGTTTTAGTTTATTTAATTTATTGGTCAACTCCAAGTCAAAAAGGGAAAGAAATCATACTGTTAATTTCATCCATTTTTTTTTATGCAACTTGGAGTCTTGGATTTTTATTTCATTTTTTGTTTTTTATTGGGCTTAATTATTATTTCCTTATTTCACTCTTAAAAAACAGATCCAAAAAATTAATTACTATTGCTGTAGTAATTAATTTAATCAATTTAGGTTTATTTAAATATTTTTATTTTTTTACAAATAGTTTTTATTCTTTAAGTGGAATTCAATATTTTTATAATTTAGAAAATTCTTTATCATTTAAGATTATTTTGCCTCTTGCAATTAGTTTTTATTCATTTCAGATTTTAGCTTTTTTAATTGATGTTTATCGGGGTAAGGAAACAAAACTTGTAAGTTTATTTGAGTTCAGTTTGTTTATATTATTTTTTCCTCAACTAATTGCAGGTCCAATTATGAGAACAAATGAGTTTATTCCTGAGTTAAAAAATATCCAAGCAAAAAAAGAATATATAAATCCAGGAATATTTTTGATTGCAGTAGGAGTGATAAAAAAAGTTTTACTTGCTGATAATTTATCTTTACTTGTAGATCCTGTTTGGGCAAATTTATCAGAATATTCAACTTCTGCAGTAATACTTGCTTCTGTTGGTTTTACTTGGCAGATTTATTGTGATTTTTCTGGATACACTGATATAGCAAGAGGTTGTGCATATCTTCTGGGTTTTAAAATTCCTGAAAATTTCTTGTCTCCTTTTTTAGCAAATTCAATGAGAGAAGCTTGGCAGAGATGGCATATTACACTTTCTACATGGCTTCGAGATTATATTTATTTTTCTCTTGGTGGAAATAAAATTTCTGAAACAAGAACTTACATAAATCAACTTCTCACTTTTACACTTGGTGGATTATGGCATGGTGCAAATTTTACTTATATATTCTGGGGATTTTTTCATGGTGCAGTGTTAGTAATAGAAAGTATTTTTCAAAAAAGAGGGTGGTATATAAATTCTGATAATTTTTTAATCAAAACAATTTCAAAAATTTATACATTTCATGTTTTCTTATTTGGTGCAATCATGTTTAGAGCAACTGACCTTAGTAATTTAATTTTGGCATTTAAAAAATATTTTGGATTTGAAAGCGGAAAAATAATGTTAAGCGAAAATGAGACAAATACGATCATTGGGCTTTGTTTTATAACTTTAATTATTCAAATCATTCATTATTACCAAAATTTTCCTAGTTGGATTTTGAATAAAAGTAAAATTTTAATTCCAGTATTTTGTTTATTGGTATTTTATTTGGTGAGTTTGTATTCTAGATCAGGAAAGCAGTTTATATATTATACTTTTTAGATGAAATGCTCCAAGTGATGACTGCAATTAAGCCTCGGTTGACTAGACCAAGAATCACTTGAAGCGGTGAAACATTTTAGATTTGCTTTAAGGAAAAATCAAAAAGCAAAATAATTTGATTTCAACCTAAAACAGAGCCACCTCACCAGTCGCTTTTAAATAATTAATCACTAGACCACCTCCTTATGTGTAAATCCAAACTAACATACATAAAAAAATAGTCTAGAAAAAAATTATTTTTCAATCAATGTACCAAGCCCTTCATCGGTAAATAATTCCAATAATAAAGAATGTTCAACTCTCCCATCTATTATATGAGTTTTGTTTACACCAGAACGAATTGCCGCCAAACAGCATTCTACCTTTGGAATCATACCTCCGGAAATTTCACCTTTATCAATATAAGATAAAATTTCTTTTTCAGAAAGTTTATTTGCTAATTTTTTTTGAATCAGAACACCTTCAGTGTCAGTAAGTAAAATTAATTTTTCTGCTTTTAAGTTTGATGCTATTTCCCCTGCCATAGTATCAGCATTTATGTTTAATGCTAAACCGTTTTTATCTTCAGCAACTGGAGAAATCACAGGAATAATACCTGATGAAATCAGAGAGTTTAAAAATTCAGTTTTGACAGAAATAATTTTACCCACAAGTCCAACATCAAATAATTCAATATTGCCATTTTCATCTTTCACTTCAATTTTTTGAATTTCGCCAAGAGCAAAATTTCCATCACGTCCTGAAATACCAACTGCAACTCCACCTTTTGAATTTATCAAACTTGTAATTTGTTTATTCAATTTACCTGATAAAACCATTTCTACTACTTCCATAGTCTTTTCGTCTGTAACTCTATGTCCTTTGACAAACTGAATTGGCAATTTCAAAATATCCAAAATTTGGTTAATTTCAGGACCACCCCCATGAACAATTACTGGATTCATTCCAATATATTTTAATAAAACAACATCTTTTGCAAATGATTCTTTTAGTTCAGGCTTTGTCATTGCTGCCCCACCATATTTGATGACAATTGTTTTGTTTGCAAAAGTTTTGATGTAAGGTAACGACTCTAATAGATGATTAATTCTAGAAATTCTTTCTTCCATAAAAGTCATAATTATGAAAAAAAGCTTTTAAGAAATCTATTTTTTTAACAAAAAGAAATGCAAAAAATTTGATAATCAAGTTTACAACTTTTTTTAAAAAATCCTCAAGCAAACCAAAAAAATGATTGAACTTTAAAAGGCTAATTAGTCTAATAAAAAGCCCGTTTAGAGGAGGAGCTTTTTATTATGCAAAGTTTAAAATCTATCAATTTTAAAACATTTATTCTATTTTTGGGGATATTATTATCCACTACTTTTTGTGGTACTTCAAGAGAAGTAGCCATTTCCGATTCCAATTTAGTTCGTTCAACTACCAATCAAGTCCCAGCTGATTTCCAAAAACAATGGGAAAAAAGACATATTGAAGCAGAATTAAAAGGTATCATCACAAAATTAGATCAACTTACTAAAGATAATCCTTCAAGTTACGAACTATTAATTATGGCTTCAAGAGCAAATTACATTATGGGTGATGGTCCACTCTATTTAAAAATGACTGAAGAAAATGAATCAGCAATTAAAGAAGAGCAAAAAAAATTCTATGATGCATCTATTTCTTATGCAGAAAAAGCAATGGCTCTTGATTCAAATTTTAGAAAAGCAGTAGTTGGTGGTGCAAAAGTTGAACTAGCAATTGAAAATCTTGGAAAAGATTATATTGATTCTATTTATTGGAGATATGCTGCACTTGCTCGTTGGTCTAGACTTGAAGGAACTGTTACTCTTTTAAAAAATAAAGGTAAATTTGCACAAATGGTAAAAAGAATCGAAGCTCTTGATCCAAATTATTTCTTCGGTGCAGTATACAGATTTTATGGTGGTTCAGAAACATTAACACCAGGTGGAAGTATGACTAAAGGAAAAGAAAATTTTGAAAAAGCAATCAAAGTAGAAAATAACTTTTTTGGAAATCATGTCCTATTTGCCGATGTTTGGGCTTCAAAAAAAAGAGATGGAAAATTATTCGATAAAGAACTTAACTTTGTTATAAATGCAAAACCAGAAGTTTTAGGAAAACCAGAATGGGTTCCAGAACAAATCATAGAGCAAATGAAAGCTAAAAAAATTATAACAGAAAAAGATCAAAGAAATATAGAGTAGAGGATAAACCATGATAAACATGAAACAAATTACATTATTTAGTATTTTTGCTTTTGCAGTAAGTACGCTTTCTGCACAAGTTGAAGTTAAACTAGGAACTGTTGCTCCAACTGGTACACCTTGGGCAGCAGAATTAAACGCAATTAAAAAAAGAGTTGAAGCTGAAAGTAACAAAGCTATTAAGATGAGAATTTATCTTGGTGGTCAGCTTGGTGGAGAAAATGAAATTCTACAAGGAATCAGAAAAGGTAGAATTCAAGGTGGTGGTTTAACAGCTGGAGCAGTTGCTTCAGTAGTTCCAGAAATGGACATGCTTGAAGTTCCTTACCTTTTTGATTCTTCAAAACAAGCAGACTGTGTTTTAGACAATCATTTACTTGAACCATTTAAACAATTATTTGATGAAAAAGGTTTGATTTTTGTATCTTGGGCAGAAAACGGTTATAGAAATATTGGAACAAAAACTAAAGAAATCAAAACTCCTGCAGATTTAAAAGGGGTTAAAATTAGGTCTCAAGAATCAAAAATCCATTTAGAATTCTGGAAAAAAATTGGTGCTAGTCCAGTTCCAATAGCTATTCCAGAAGTACTTCCTTCTTTACAAACAGGTGTTGTTGATGGTTTTGATAACACAGCTCTAATGACTT
Organism: Leptospirales bacterium; assembly: GCA_013297885.1. Taxonomy (GTDB): domain Bacteria; phylum Spirochaetota; class Leptospiria; order Leptospirales; family Leptospiraceae; genus UBA2033. The sequence continues at coordinate 89,129 of JAAFIR010000004.1, forward strand.
TAGCTGCTGAATGGCAAACTGCTATTAAATTCTATACTGTAACTGAGCATATTTATCAACCAGCTGTTGTAGTTTATTCAAAACAATTTTATGATAAAGTTCCAGATGACCAAAAGAAAATCTTAATTGGACAAGGCAATGGTCAAGCAGCTGGTGCACGTGCAGCAGTTAGAAGACTTAGTGCAAGTTTAATTAAAGCTCTTGAAGAAAATTCAGTTACGATCAACAAACTTTCTGAAGGTGAAAAAGGTGCTTTCAAAACTGCATCTGCTGGAATCGGTGAGCTAATGGTTGGTAAAATTGGTGGAAAAGCTTCAATGATTTTTAACAAAATTAAAGAAGCAAAAGGTTCTTGTGGTAAATAGGTAAAATATGACTTCTCTTATTAGTTCTTCTTTGATTGTTTTAGGGAAAATAGAGAAAGTAGTTGCAGCGATTTGTATCGCTGCACTAACTTTATTAATGGTTGTTGATGTGGGCAAAAGAGAATTCGTTGGTGAAGGCATTGCTTGGGCACAAAAACTCGCACTCTATTTTATGATTTGGGCAGGACTACTTGGTGCTGCATTAACCTCCCAAAAAGGTGGACATTTAAGACCAGAAATTGCTGATAAAGTCTGGCCTCAATCTTTACATCCTGTTTTAAAAACAATTGAACAATTTTTAGTTGCAATGTTCTGTTTAGGAATGGGTTGGGTAGCATTAGAATTTGTAATTGAAAGTCACAAACTTGGTGACATCAATCCAGTTACGGATATTTCTTTATGGATGGTGCAAGCAGTTATTCCTTATGCACTTTTTTCAATGGGTATAAGACATTTAATTTATACTTTTTTTACTGAGTTAAGACCTAAAAACTTAAATGAAGCCGAAGAAGCTTTAGCCGCTGAGAAAGAACTTCTCAAGCAGGAGGCAGAATAATGGAAGGTTTAGGTTTAGTTCTACTTTTACTTGCAATGGTTTTACTTGGGCAGCCATTATTTGTTATGATGGGTGCAGTAACAGGCTATTGCTTTTTATTCATGGGCGATGGAAACATGAAAGGTATCATAGAGGATGTATTCTATGCTGCTGATAAAGAAATTTTACTAGCAATTCCATTATTTATTTTAGCTGGAAATTTAATGACACATGGCTCGATTGCAAGAAGATTGATAAGACTTGGAGCAAGTTTAACTGCCCCAATTCCGTCAGGTCTTGCGGTTGCTGCAGTTATATCATGTGGAATTTTTGCAGCCATTTCTGGTTCATCTCCAGTAACACTAATTGCAATTGGTGGAATCATGTATCCTGCTTTAAAAAAAGCTGGTTATGATCCAAACTTTGCTATGGGGATTTTATCTTCAGGTGGAACATTAGGAATTATCATCCCTCCAAGTATCCCAATGATTATTTATGCAATTATGGTTGGAGTATCTGTAATGGATTTATTCATTGCTGGTGTTGGACCTGGTTTACTTCTTTTAACTGCACTTATCATTTATTCAGTGGTTCGTGGTTGGGGAATGCAAAGGGGAAAATGGGAATCAAAAGAAATTCTAAGCTCTATTAAAGAAGGTGTTTTAGCTTTAATGATGCCTGGAGTTATCTTAGGTGGAATTTATTCCGGATTTTTTACTGCTACTGAATCAGCAGCAGTTGCTGTTTTATATGCAATTTTAGTTGAAGTTTTAATTCATAGAGATTTAAAAATTTCGAAGTTACCAGAAATTTTAACTGAAAGTGCTGAAATGCTTGGAACTTTATTCCTCATTTTATTACTTGCAGTTAGTTTAAATAAATTTATGACTTTCGAAAATATTCCTCAAACTCTTGTGGAAAAACTTTCAGAGCTAATTTCATCAAAAGTAACTTTCTTAATTGGTGTAAACATTCTTCTTTTGATTGTTGGTTGTGTAATGGATATTATGAGTGCAATTTTAGTTCTTGCTCCCTTACTTGCTCCAATGGCAGTTCATTATGGAATTAACCCAATTCATTTTGGGATAATCATGATTGTGAACTTAGAGATTGGTTATATCACCCCTCCAGTTGGTGTAAACTTATTCGTGGCTTCAAGTATATTCAAAGAACCTCTTGGTAGAGTTATTAAAGCTGTGAGTCCACTTGTGATTGTTTTTATCGTTTGTCTTGGTTTAGTCACTGCAATTCCTGAAATAGCATTATTTGCCGTAAAAGATGGCGGTAAAAGCAGAAAAGTAATGATTCCAGATCAACCAAAAGAATCTGCTTTAATTCCACTTAGCACTGAGCAAAAAAAATTCATAGGTAGATGGACTTCTGAAGAAACTGGAACAATTGAAATCACAGAAGAAGGTGCAATCTCATTAAATCCACCTATTGGAAAAAAAGGTGACAACGTTCTTCCAAAAGTTGACTCTGCAGCTGTTGAAATTTTACCAGACAAAATCACTGTAAAATCTGATGCAGTAACAAAGGAGTTCAAAATTGATGAAGCTCCAAAAGAAAAAGATGACCCGAAAAAAATGAAACTAAATGGTGTTGAATACACACTAGAATAGTTTTTTACTCTCGTTTATTTGGTAATTTTACAGACCATTTTTGGGCGAGTCCTTCCATTTGAAGCAATCTGCTTTCTGCACACTGCTTCAAATGAAAGGTCAGGCTTTCCTCTTTTGTCAAAAATTTGTTCACCCTGGTTATGTGAAGTAATTAGCCAAGCTATACAAATTTTTGACATCGAGTCAATCCTTCTCGCTTTTGTTGTGAAAAAAATCAGTTCTATTTCTTAATTTTTTCTCACAAAATAGTCAATAGAATCCTTCATAAACCTTGCAAATTCTGGATAAGCTTTTCCTTCAATTAAAGTATATCTTTCATCGAGAGTATAAAGTTCTCCTAGACCTTTAAATTGATTTTTTAAATCATCTTTTGAATCTTTTTTACCCCAAATTTCTTTTATAATTTGAAAAAAGTTTCCAATTTCTTCTTGGACTTTTTTGGAATCAATTTTTTCTTCTTTTAGATTAAATAATAAACTCCAAGAAGTTTTCATTTTATGAAATAATTCTTCTCTGTTTTTTTTGGAGAGTTTTTTTAAATAATTTTCGGACTTATTAAAATCATTTCCCCAATTCTGAATTGATTCATTTCGATAAGTTGAACCAAATTCTTTTGGTAATCCTTCATAAATTTCTTCATGTGCCATTTGACCAAGCTCATCATATAGATGTAATGTTTTGATACTTACCCCAGCAAGTTTACTTAATTCTTTTACAGTATAATACTTCATCATGATTTCATTTTCGAGCCTTCCCTAAGGGGAGAGTCAAATCATTTTTTTGTATTTTCACGTTTTGTAAAATTTATAACAACCCTTAACTCGCTAGCCTTTTTGCTAAATTCTCCAAAACAAAAGGAGTTCCTGTTTTGTTCGCTTTTTTGCAATACGACATAATTTTTCAATAAAAGAAAATCTCCTCCACAAAAAAATTTCCCCAACACGGTTATGCAAAATTCCATCAATACCAATAAGTTTTTCAAAACTAGCGAAATGGGATTGAAGCGTTTCTCCATCCAAAGCATTTATATAAAACCTTCTGTTCTAATGCGATTTCCTCGGATGGAGAAGTAGCGAAAAGCCCGTTTTTTTAAAAGTAAGGACTTAATGAATTAAGACCTTACTTTTAAAAAATTCGCCCACCTCACCCAAAATAATTTAAGTTGGAGTATTTTAAAGTTAATCCCATCTCCAAGAGTTGCACTGAGCTTGCTGAAGTGTTAAAAAACTTAGAGAATGAAAAATTATTCTTGCATATATCAAGATATATTGATATATGGTTATATAGATATGTTAATCGCATCAAGACAAACAATTTCTAGAAAATTGATTCTAAATGCAATCAAGGCACTCGCTGATGAAACTAGAATTCGCATTTTAAATTTGCTTTCATTTGGTGCATTAAACGTAAATGAAATTGTGGATGTTTTAGAAATGGGACAATCTAGAATTTCTCGTCATTTAAAAATTTTGTCCGATGCAAGCCTCGTACAGTCAAATCGTGAAGGCACTTGGGTATATTATTCACTCACTGAACAAGCATCATTTTCATTTGACTTAAAAGAATTAATTTTATCCTATAAAGAAGATTTACCAAATAGAGAATCTGACCAACAAAAAGTTTCTTACTTATTTAAAAATCGTGAAGAAAAATCTAGTTCCTATTTTGACAAAGTGGCAAAGAACTATGAAAATTTACAAAAACAAGTTTTAAATCCAGAAGTGTATAGAAAACAAATTATATCTTATTTACCATCAAAACTGAACACGATTTTAGATCTTGGTTGTGGCACCGGTGAACTATTTCCATACCTTCTAAAAAAATCAAAATCTGTTCTCGGAATAGATTCCTCTTCCGAAATGATTCGAGAAGCAAAATCAAATTTTTCCAAAAATAAAAATATCAAATTGATAGAGTCTCCTCTTGAAACAATTCCAGTTCAAAAAAATTCTGCAGATGCAGTGATTGCTTCGATGGTGCTTCATCATATTTCCAATCCACCACTTGTTTTATCAGAAGCAAATCGTGTGCTAAAAGAAAACGGCACACTTTGTATTGTGGATTTAAAAAAACACGACAAAGAATTTATGCGAGATAATTTTTCAGATTTGTGGCTTGGTTTTGAATTGCCACTTCTCAAAAATTGGCTCAGCACAAATGGATTTATATTTATAGAATCAAGCGAAATCAAAACTAGTTCAGATTTTACAATCTTAACTATCAAGGCAAACAAAAAAGGAGGACTAAATGTCCGTAGCAACTAAAACTGAAGATTACAAAGTAAAAGATATGTCCCTTGCAGATTGGGGAAGAGAAGAGATCATCTTAGCTGAAAAAGAAATGCCAGGCTTAATGGCGATCAGAAAAGAATACGCTTCTAAAAAACCTCTAGCTGGTGCAAGAATTTCTGGTTCATTACACATGACAATTCAAACAGCAGTATTAATAGAAACTCTTGTGGAACTTGGTGCAGAAGTTAGATGGGCATCTTGTAATATTTTTTCAACTCAAGACCAAGCAGCAGCTGCAATTGCAAAAGCTGGAATTCCAGTATTTGCTTGGAAAGGTGAAACTGAAGAAGAATATTGGTGGTGTACTGAACAAACTATTTTTTTTGGAGATGGCAAAGGACCAAATATGATTTTGGATGATGGTGGCGATTTAACTTATCATATCCACACAAAATATCCAGAACTATTAAAAGACATCAAAGGTGTTTCAGAAGAAACAACTACAGGTGTTGTGCAGCTTATGAAAATGTTAAAAAGTGGAGAATTAAAAATTCCTGCTATCAACGTAAACGATTCTGTAACAAAATCAAAATTTGACAACTTATATGGATGTCGTGAATCTCTTGCTGAAGCAATCAAAAGAGCAACTGATGTGATGTTAGCTGGTAAACTTGCAATTGTTGCTGGTTATGGTGATGTTGGAAAAGGTTCTGCAGCTTCATTAAGAAATTATGGTTGCCGAGTTATCATTACTGAAATCGATCCAATTTGTGCGTTACAAGCAGCAATGGAAGGTTACCAAGTATTAAGAATGGAAGACATCATTGACAAAGCAGACATCGTTGTAACAGCAACTGGGAACAACGACATTGTTACTTTAGAGCACATGAAATCAATGAAAGATTGTGCAATTCTATGTAACATTGGTCACTTTGACACTGAAATCCAAATGGCTCGTTTAAATTCAATGCAAGGTTTAACTAAAAAAGAAATCAAACCTCAAGTTGATAAATATACTTTCCCAGATGGAAAATCACTTATCATTTTAGCAGAAGGAAGACTTGTAAATTTAGGTTGTGGAACTGGACATCCTTCATTTGTGATGTCAAATTCTTTTTCAAACCAAGTTCTAGCTCAAATCGAACTATACACAAACACTTCAAAATATCCAGTAGGTGTGTATCGTTTACCAAAAGAATTAGATGAAAAAGTTGCAGCATTCCATTTGGAGCAAATTGGTGTTAGGTTGACAAAACTAACTAAAGACCAAGCAGATTATTTAGGTGTAACACCTGAAGGTCCATACAAACCAGAACATTATAGATATTAGTTTAGTGTTCATCGCTTCGCTCATAATTAGGAATGAATAATGAAAAATTATGAATGGGGCGAATTTTTTAAAAGTAAGGTCTTAATTTATTAAGCCCTTACTTTTAAAAAAACAGGCTCTCGCTCTGGTCAAAATTTTTTATTCAAAAAATTTTGACCCTGCTTCGATCCTTTTCGCATTGCACCCAAAAATTTTCCTAGTATGAGAATTTTACCGATTTTGCAAAATACCGAACAAAACAGGAACTCCTTTGATTAAGAATGAAGATTTTTTTGTCAAAATTGTTTTTTTTTAAGTGAAACTCATTTTTACGAACTAAACTATTAAGAGCAATTTAGGATTTTTTTTTGAAAAAATATTTCATAATTTTGAAAACTTAATTATTTTGTAATTTAAAAAATAAAATAATTTTTTCAGAGGAATTAGCTTTCTAAAATTTAGTCTTTATTTAATACCTTCAATTTTCAAAAGGTAATAATTTTAACAGTGCGAAAAATAAGAAATGAAAAATAAATTTGAAAAAGGCATTTTAACAAATGGTGGATTTTATTTAGGTGAAAAAATTAATACAAATTTTCATTCTCATTTTGCATATATATTTATATTTTCCAATGACAAACAAACCAAAATCATTACAAAAAATAAAACTTATTCCTGTCCAGTTTTAATAAATAAAAATTTAACAAAAAAAATCATCTCCCCACCAAATTCAAAACAATTATTTATTTATATTGACCCGTTTTCAAAATATGGTTTATATCTAACACAATTATTTTCTAAAAAAGAAATTTTAAAATTAGACGAATACAATTTTTTGAATCAAAATTTAATTCTAGAAAAAGAAATTAATATTTTTTTGGAAAATTTTTTTGATACTTCAAAATGGAAAACAAAAAAATGGATAACCGAATCATTAGTTTAGTTTTTTTGATAAAAGAGAAAATTTTAAAGGAAGAAAAAATAAATTTGGAACAAATCTCCCTAGAATTAAAAATTTCAAAAAGCAGATTATTACATTTAATTAAACAAGAAACAGGAATAACATACAGAAAAATAATTTTGCATTATCGTTTAGTTTTTGCGATGAAATATTCCAGTTCAATGAATTTATCAAGAGCAGCTTTAAAAGCAGGTTTTGTGGATATATCTCATTTTTCAAATTATTATAAATCTACTTTTGGAATAAAACCAATCCTCACAATCAAATAGCTAATTTATACAACTTTATTCTGGTAATAAATAATTTTATGAATTGAAAATTATCCTCAATTCATAAAAAAGAGTTATGAATAAAATTGTACCTTATCTAATCATTCTGAATCATTGCACTGAAGCAATTGAATTGTATGTAAAAGCATTTTCAGCTGAAATTAAAATTAAACAAAAATATTCAGAAACAGAATATGAAGTTTCACAAAACTATAAAAATTCAATTGCACATGCTGAAATCATTTGTAATGAATTTCATTAGATGTTAAGTGATGGTTTTCCTGAAAAAGAAATTCCAATTGGAGAAAATATTGCACTCAGTGTTAGATTTAATTCAAAAGAAAAACAAGAATTTGCTTTTTCAGTTTTAAAAGAAAATGGAACTGTAACAATGGAATTTTCTGAGACTTCCATCAATTCAAGACTTGGAACATTAATAGATAAATTTGGGATTCATTGGTATTTGAATTTTTCTTTGTAGATTATCTAAAGTAAAATCCTTTTATAGGATTTGACAAACTCAATTCTAAAATTATTTTAAATATCATGCAATTAATGAGTAAAAATCCAATTTTAGCATTAATCCTTCTCTTAACAATCTTCATTTTTTTCTTCAATTGTAAATCAACTGAACATGCAACTCGTTTAGAAAAATGGAGTTGGATGATGGAACAAGAAAAAGAGATTTTTCAAGACTCCATTTCAGAATTTGGAAAATTAAAACCACTTGTAGAAAGAAAAAATCCTGGGAATGAAATTGTTTATGATGAATATTTACTTATAATATATTCAACTGAAAACTTTGCTGATGAAATTTGTAAAACTTTAAAAGAAGCCAAATTAATTAAAGATACTCATTATATTTTGAATAATGATAAAGAAGATAAAATTCCTTGTTTTGATGAGTTTGCAACGGCACTAGATTTTCAAATTTCAAATTATGAAGAACTCCATCAATATTTTATGAAAAAAGAACTTAAATTTAATACAAAAGACATTAAAGAACTTTGTAAAAAATTCAAATGTGATCGTGAACCAAATAGGAAAGAGCTCCAAGACAATGCTAAATTATTAATTGAAGAGTTGAAACTTTATCGCAGCAAAATCAGATTAAATTAACTCTATTTCAATTTCCCAGTTACATATTGGTGTAAAACGCTAGTGACCAAAGTTTGATATGGAATTCCAATTTCAAATGCTTTTGTTTTTAAAAGTTGCATATCTCTACTTGCAATTCGGATGTTCATTCTTTTATTTTTTAGAAGAGAATTTTTCGCTGCTGATTTTAATTTTTTTAAAATGAGAGTTTTATTTGCAACAGGTTTCCATTCATCTTTGTTGATGGAACTTTCTAGTTCTTTTTCTTTTTTGGTAAGTTTAAATTTCATCTTATGTTCCTTCAATCAATAGTTTTGTAGGCTCTGTGTGCCTTTTGTCAATATATTTTTTGAACCAGAAAAAAGTTTAATTGATAAATTGAAATTTTGGTGATTAATATCTTACTTTTTTCTTAAAAACAAATTCTGCTTCTTCATAACTTTTTACATATTCTTTTGGAATACTTTTATCAAAAAAACGAGATATTAAAATATTATTCTCTAGAATTTTAATTTGAATAAAAACTTCATTCGTATATTCAATAAATTTTACAATTGAATTATCTCCTCCATATGGACTTTGAGTTATTGAACAATTTGGTAAAGAAGTGTATAAATAAAATGATTTATCTTTTGAAGAGTATTTTGCATTTTCATAATTGATTCTACATTTTTCATCAACTGACCAATAGAAATTATAATTTTGATTCCCTAATTCAAAAAATTGAATTTTACCTTCTAATAAAAAATAAAATCTAGCACCAGTAAAAATACAACAACATTGACAAGTTTGAAATTTAGTTATTAATATTCGATCTTTTTCAAAATAAATTCCTTCACTCATGACTTCATTTTTTTCAAACTCAATTTTTTTTGATTCATTAAGTAAATAAAAATAATTCTCTCCTATATCACATTCATCTTTAGGTTTAGTTTTATAAACATTCCTAAAAGTATATCCGTTTGTTAAAAGTTCGTTTCCATGAGAAAGATTATTTGGTAAACTTAATTGTTTTAAACTTGAAGAATTTAATAAATTTGGTTTTTCAAATAAAGTATAAAAAGTTTCTTCAAGTGAATCTCTTTTTAATGAATCTTTGTTTTTTCCAATTGCAACAAATCCAGAAAATATCCAACCTTTTTTGGAATTGTATTCAGTATAAATCCAATATCCTTTTTTATCTGAAATTTTTTGAACTTGGTTGTCTTTTCCCAAAACTTCACCAATAAAATGAAGTGGAATCAAATCCAGCTGTTTAGATTTTTGTGTTGGTCTTTCTCTGAGTATCAAACCAGATGCTGTTAAAATTCTATAATATTCCACTTGATTTTTTATTAAAACATCATAAGATTTAATATAACCTTTTTGGCTTTGATCATATTCTATATTATAAACATCAGAATTATAACCTGATTTAAAAACAACTTCTGTTGCAAATGGAACTTTTTTTATCAAATTTTTTAATTCTTTATCAGAATAAATTTCTGCTCCATCAATATTGTTCACTTGAAGATAAATTATTTTGGGACTATCTTCAACAAAACTAACTTCAACAAATTCATTTTCTTCTTCAGATAAAACTTTATAAAAATTTTTATCAAACTTTATAACAGGATTTGGTTTAACTTCTAAAATAGAACCATAAGGATAATTTATTTCATTTGGATATTTTAAGTCTGTTGTGTATTCATTTATCTTGTAACTAGAAATTCCTTCAAATTGATTTACATATACTTTTTTCTTTTGGCAGTTAAATAAAATAAAAATCAGACTTAATAAAATTAATTTTTTGTTCACAAATTTATAAATAAGTTTTGAGCCAAGTATTCAAGTATTTTTAAAAACTAGTTTTTCATTTTTTTAGTTTTATCTCAATATTTTATTATAGAAAATCTTTTTTGACAGGTTTTGTTTTTTTAAGTTAAATATATTTTATTGAAGCGAGAAGAATGATCGAATTTATTAAAAATGAAAAATGGTTTCGATTACAAATCTTATTTCTATATGCTCTAGCGAACGGGATTGTAGCGTTTCTGAATAGCCTCGTGTTTTAACACAAGGTTTCAGAAGTAGCCGAAAGCACGCTTTTTTGTAAATGTAGAATTAAAAATGAGAAATTAAAAATAAAGTTTAACTCATTAAATTTTATATTATTCATTTTCCTTTCTCAAGCCATTCTTCGCTAACCCTCAAATATATACTTTTTTCTGCTAAGCAGAAAAGAAAAATTCGCGAAAAAAAATAAATAGGAGAATTAAAAAAAATATGGTTATTTAATTTTTAGACTTAAAAAAAATTGAAATTGAATGAATAAAACAAAACCACCATATCTCACATTAGCTTTAATTTTTTTTTCTATGTTACCAGTTACAATGATTGTTCCAGTTTTTAAAGACATCATTAAAGATAAATTAGGTGGAGATAATTTAATGGTATCGTTTTTTATGAGTTATGCGATGCTCGGATCTTTTTTATTTTCACCAGTAGCTGGGTATTTTTCAGATAAATTTAAAAATCGAAGCTTGTTTATTTCCATTTTCTCATTTATTGATGCAATTTGTTTTTTTTTATTAGCAAATTCAGAATCCATGTTCAGTTTACAATTGATACGATTTGTTGAAGGTGCTTCACATATTTTTGTAATTGGATTATTGCTCGCATTGACTTCAGATCGAGAAAATGATTCTGAGAATAAAACTTTTTACAAAAAAGGAATTCTGCTGGGTATCGCAGGGATGTTGTTAAGTCTTGGAGTTGGAGTAGGTTCACCACTTGGAATTCTCGGAAAAAAAAATCCCCTACTCCCATTTTATGTGGCAAGTGGACTCATGATGACAATTTCATTTGTGAGTTTTTTCTTTTTAAAAGATTATGAATTTTATTTTCATGAAAAAATAAATTTTACAAAATGGAAAGAAGCATTCAAAAAAAATAAATTTATTTTGATTCCATATTCTTATAATTTTATTGATAGATTCACTGTTGGATTTTTTGTTACAAGTTTTAATTTGAGGCTAAGAGAACATTATTCACTTTCCGCTGGTGAAGTTGGTTTGTATTTATCAGCAGTTTTAATTCCAATGAGTCTTTTGTCTTATCCATTTGCAGTCTTATCAAAAAAACTAGGAAGTTTTAATTTAATGATGTCTGGTTCACTTATTTATGGAATTAGTCTCGCTATATCTGGAGGAATTGAATCCAAACAAATTTTACTTTTAGTTTTAATATTAACTGGACTTGGTGCAGGTGTGATGTTTGTTCCATCAATGATATTTTGTTCTGAGCTTGCCCCAAAAGGTTTTAACGCATCTGTGATTTCTGGTTTTACAGGAGTTGGTTCTATAGGATTTATGTTTGGACCAATTGTTGCAGCATTATTAGAAATTTATTTTAAAGCAAATTTTCCAGAGCAGAATTATTTTTTTATGTTGTCTATTTTTTTTGGTAGCTTAGAAATTTTAGTTGTGCTAGCAACTTTTCCTTTTTATAAAAAAATTAAGGAGAACTCATGAGCTATCAAATTCAAATTTATTTAGTTTATACAATTGTAGTAATAGTATTTTTTTTATTTACAAAACCATTTTGGGAATTTTTATTTTCTTTGTTTCAAAAAAAAGAAAAAGCAGAAATTAAAAAAAATATTTACGAACATAATTGTGGAAAATGCAAAATAAAAAATTAAAATTTTTTGATGAAAACTATTGGAAGATGTATGAACCAATTCTTGGTGCTTCCATAGATGGAGTTGATAATGCAGAAGAATATGCAAATTATATTAAGTCTTGTTTAGATTTAGCAGAAGTTGATGTTCGATCAATTATGGATTTTGGATTTGGAAATGGAATTTTGTTTTCAAAAATTTTAGAAAAATTTAAGTCAAAATATTCATTTGGAATTGAACCATCTAGACATATTTTTGAAATTAGCAAAAAAAATAAAACTTTTAAAAAATACAAAACGATTTTAAGTCAAGATAAAATTCAAAATGTTAGAATTCTTAAAAAATTTGAATTAGGAATTTGTAATTCAGTTTTTCAATATATTTCAACACCAATTGTCCCCAAAATGTTTAAGAAAATTTCTAAAAATATTCATTATCTATATTTTACAGTGCCAACAATTGAAGATTATAAGATAATGAACGAAGAATTAAATTTTCAAGATGAATTTGCTATCCAAAGAAGTAAAAAATTTTATTTAGAATCATTAAAACCTTACTTTAGAATAGTTTCGTATAATCTTTTAGAAAGTAAAGTTCTTCAAAAAGAATCTAGATTTCCTTACGAATTATTTATAAATTAAAAAAAATTCTTTCAAAATAATTTCCAGTTTCAAACATTGAATCTTATGAAAGTAACTGCACTCGGAGTGAACTCCGCTTTTGCCATTGGCAAATTTGATCAAGTAGTTGAAACAGAAATTTTAGAACAAAAACTCGAATTTGCAGTTAAGAAGGCAAAAGATAATCATAGTAGTTTAACACTTGGTGAAATAAAAAAAATAATTCGTGAGAATTCTAAACGTTCTTATTTTCCAAAGTTTCAAAGTAATTTTCTTTTAGAGTTTGAGACTAAAGGAAAAATCAAAGACAATACCTATAAATTAGTTTTGGATTTTGGTTCAGATATTCGTCATTCACTAGCAAACATTGGACTAAAGATGGGAGATATAGATGGTTTTTATTGTTCACATCCTCACGCAGATCACATTGGCGGGATAGAAGGAATTGCACTCTCAACTGTTTTTAATCCATATTGGAATAATAAAAAAACAGAGTGGCTTCAAAAACAAAAAACCAGAAGAGATGAAGATTCAAATAAACCAGTTGAACTTGATTTAGTAACAGATAGACTTTATAAAAAAGAAAAAATTCCTTCCACTTGTAAACCAGATATTTGGGGTCATAGAGAAGTTTTGGATTCACTCTGGGATGCAGCAAGACCTGGACTAGATACATTACAAGGTGTAAAAAATGTTTCCTTAGAAACTTTTTTTAATCCAATAGTCATGTCAAAAAGTATGGAATACCAAATTCAAGAACATGAAACAACTTGGACTTTTTATACTGTTGAATCAACCCACGTCGTGGGCGGTACTTCTTATATGCCATCATTTGGTTTGATGTTTGAATCTGAAAAAAAGAAAATATATTTTCCCACTGATACTCTATACATAATGCCTCCAATCATGAAACCTTTTTACGAATCGGCAGATATAATTTATCATGATTGTGAAACTGGTCCAAAAAGTGGTGTTCACTCACATATTGAAGAAATTCGCAAAATTGATTCCCATATTAAAAAGAAATGTTATCTTTATCATTTTACAGAAGAGCCTGAAGTTGAACAAGGTGAATTCCTCGGTGTATTAAAAGAAGGTGAAGTCCATAATTACTAATCTTTGCTTTTTTTGATTTTAACTAAACCAATTTTTTTATCAGCGACAAAAAAGCTTAATTTATTATCTCTTCCTGTTTCTTTAAAACCTAGGGCAAGCAATTTTTGCAAAAATTTGCCCAAAAAAATGAATCTTGATTTTTCTTGACAGGCTAGTTTAATTATGACGTAATGAATTTGGAGAATTAAATGAATCAATTTATGATAGAAATGAATTTGCCTGAACATATTAATGACGAATTCATAGGACTCATTCCATCACATAGAGCACATGTCAATAGATTACTAGCCAGAGGTATAGTTCTAAGCTATTCTCTTTCTTTAGATCGAAAAAAAATCTGGACTGTTCTCACTGGTCGTAATGAAGCTGAGATTGAAAGAATTCTACAAAATTTTCCAATCATCAATTGGCTTAGTTATGACATTCATGAGTTAGCGTTTAACAATAATATGACTCAAATACTCCCAAAATTTTCTCTTAATTAGGTTCTTATGAAATACACAGTTACTCACAAATTTAATGTCTCTCTTTCTGATTTACTCAAAGCTCGCGAAGATCGTTACAAACATTTAGATAAATTTCCTGATTTAAAAAATGTTACTTTATTAGAAGAAAAAAAAGAAGGCAAAATGATTTTTCAAAAAAGAAAAGTTTCCCTTGCTTCTTCTTTACCTGCAGTTCTAACTACACTTTTAGAAGATGCTTCATTACTTGAAGAATCTTCTTTTGATACTGAATCAAACACACATGAATTTAAAATTTTTCCTCCAAAAAATCCAAACGTAGTTACAATTTCCGGTAAATCAATTTACCGCACAACCTCAGATGGATTTTCTGAAAGAGCTTATGATGTGGAAGTGAAGTCTGGGATTTTATTTGTTGGAACTGTTATCGAAAAAGCAATTGAAGAAATTCACAAACACTCTTTGGAAAAAGATAAAAATTCTATTCAAAGATTTTTAGACGAAAAACCAGTTTAATTACTCACCTTTCGCACTCCGTGCTACATGGTGATGTCTTGGGATACCCCTAACGGGGGGTTTGCTGTCGCAGACTATTAGATTTATTTGAAAATATTTTTTTTCAATTTATTTTTTTATTGAAAAATTTAAAATTAAAAATTTGCATAAGGTAAGTTAATTAATGAGCAAGATTAGAATTGGTGTGATTGCAGCAGCAGGAAAAGGCACAAGAGCCTATCCTCGCACTAATTTTATTCCCAAACCTCTTTTTAAAATTGAAAACAAATCTATTCTTTGTCGTAATATTGAATTACTGCAGGATAAATTTAAAATTCAAAAAGTTTATATTTTAGTTGGACATTTAAAAGAACAAGTTATTGAAGAAGTAGAATGTTTAAGATACCTTTTTCCAAAATTAGTTTTGGAAACTGCTGAGTGGACAACAAAAGGTTTGGCTTCTGATGTTGCTTCTCTAGAATCGAAAATTCATGAACCATTTGTTTTGATTTTAGGTGATGAATATTATTATAAAACCAATCATGAAAAACTTTTACAAACATTTATTCAGAACAAAAAATTAACCGCTACCATCGCACTTCTTCGCACTTCGATCAAATCTAAAATTAGAAAAAATTATTCTGTTGAGCTTGATGGAAAAAAAATTAAATCTTTAATTGAAAAACCAGAAGATCCGCCAAATGATTTACTCGGACTTGGGTCTTATTTGTTCACTCCAAAATTTTTTGAATACTTTAAAAAAACTCCTCCTGCAAAAAAATCAGGTGTGGTGGAAATTACTGAAGTCATTGACTTAATGGCTCACGAAACTAAAGAAGTTTATGCAACTGAAGTTAAATGTGAATACTTTAATATCAATTCCATGCAAGATTATCATTCTGCTGTTTATGAAGTGAGAAATGATTTATTTGAAAATTATAAAATTTCGTTAATCATTCCAACTCACAATAATGAACGTTCAATTGCAGATGTGATTTTAGACTTTAAACCAAAAGTTCATGAAATTTTAATCGTAGATGCTGAATCCACAGATAACACTGTTGATATTGCAAAATCATTTAAATCAAAAGTAGAACATTATTTTTATGACACAAAAAAAGAATACGAAGGGATTCAAATACGACAGGGATTTAGTAGAATCACTGGTGATATTGCAATTGTAGTTTCTCCTGATGGAAGTTTTCGATCTAAAGATTTACCAAAACTATTGGAATACCTAAAAGATTCAGACATGGTAATCGGCACAAGAACAACTAGACAAATGATTGAACAAGGCTCAAATCTCAAACCACTTCCTCGTTTTATAAATTTATTAATGGGAAAATTAGTGGAATCTTTTTGGTGGAACCAAGAACCAAGATTTACAGACGTGGATTGTAAATATTTTGCAATTTGGAAAGATTCGTATAACAGAATTAAACCAGAACTAAATGTAAAAGGAAAATTTTTTACAGTAGAGATGATGATTGAAATGGTTCGAGCCCATCTTCGTTGTATTGAAATTCCTGTTTCCTATTATAAACAAGTTGAAACAATCGAGTACAAATGGAAAGATGCATTTACAGATGCAATCGAAATTTTTAAAATTGCTTTCTCCAAAAAAAGAGAAGATTGGCGAAACAATAAAACTGAGGAGTAGAGAATGAAAGTTTTAGTAACAGGTGGATGTGGTTTTTTAGGCTCACATGTTTGTGATTTTTTTTTGGAAAAAGGTTGGGAAGTTCAAAGTTACGATTCCATGACCAAATATGAATTAAAAAGAACTGGTTACGGAACAGATGCAACCAGAGAATACAACTGGAATTATCTCAAAAACAAAGGTGTCGAAATGGTAAAAGGCGACATCAGAAATTTAGAACACTTACTAGACAGATCTACAAATTGTGACTACATTGTACACACTGCAGCACAACCTGCAATGACAATTTCTTGGGAAGACCCAGAACTTGATTTTTCTACAAATGTGCTTGGAACATTCAACGTGCTTGAAGCAGCTCGCAAAAGAAAAATTCCAGTTGTGAACACAAGCTCAATTCATGTGTACGGAAATTCAATTAACGATTCACTTAAAGAATCTGAAACTTCATACACTCGCGAGCCAATTGAAATCCCTGAAACACAGGCCACAATGATTGGAAAAATTTCTCCACTTCATGCTTCCAAGATGAGTGCAGAACATTATGTACAAACTTATCGTGACATGTATGACGTAAAAGCTGCAAGTTTTAGATTTACAGGAATATATGGCGAGCGTCAATTTGGCGGAGAAGATCATGGCTGGGTTGCAAATTTTGCAATTCGATCTGTGTTTGGTTTGCCATTAAGAATTTTTGGAACTGGAAAACAAGCCAGAGATATTTTGTATGCTAGAGATGGTGCAGAAAGTTATTTTAATTTTTTCCAAAATCAAATTCCAGGAACATACAATATTGGTGGTGCAACAGGAAATAAAATCTCTCTACTTGAATGTATTTATATGATTGGAGAAATTTTGGGGAAAAAACAAGAAATCCTTTTTGAAACTGAAAGACCTGGTGACATGCGATATTTTGTGTGCGACATTAATCTTGCACGCAAGTTCGGTTTTAATCCAAAAACAAAACCAAAAGAAGGCGTTACAAAACTAATCAAATGGATTGATGAAAACAAATCTATATTCGAGATCAAATGAAAGTCATTCAATCAATTAGAATTATTTTTATCGCCCAAATAATGGGTGTTTGCCTTTTCGCTGGAGTTTCGTTTTTGAATGGGACAAAAGCAGATCCAACAATTCTCAACTGGATAGGAATTGGAAGCACCCTACTCTCTTTGGCTCTTTCTCAAATACTGCCAAGTAAAATTTTTGCTGAAAGAATTTCCAAAGCAAGAGATCAAATCATTGAAGAGAAAATGAAAATTTACCAAACTTACAAAATAGTCCAAGTTTCGATTTTAGAATATGCTGCATTGTTTAATGTAGCGATGTTTTTTATGACAAAGTTTGATTATAATTTATATGCAGCTTCAATTTCTGTGGGTATGATTATTTTTAATTTTCCAAAAAAATCTGATATTGCCCAAATATTTCAATTGAATGATAGAGAGCAAAGAGAATTGAATTTGTAATTTTTCTTTTGGGGAATTTTTTTACAAAACTTGTTTTTAAACAATTGTTGTAAAAAAACCGGGCTTTTCGCTTCGGTCAAAAAATTTCTTTTTGACTTTAAAAGCTTTGAACATCCTCCAGCAGAATGTAGAAATTTTTTTGACCCCACTTCAATCCCTTTCCCTAGCGTTGAATAAAAACGAAATTAGCAGGAATTTTCTTTAAAATAATATCCCAAATTATATACACAAATTTTAATTTAAGAATCTCTCAGCTATTGCTTGACAGAAAAAACATAAGTTTAATTGTTAATTATCAATGTTATCCAAAGATTCCAAAGTTATCAATGTTGGTATTTCTGATTTATCAATAGGTAAATCACCAAACATTTTAAGAACCACTCTTGGTTCATGTGTTGGAATTGTTCTTTATAGTCCAGAAGCAAAAATTGGAGCAATATCTCATATCATGTTAGCTCGTGATCCAATGGGAAAAGATAAACTAAAAAATCCAGGTAAATATGGTGAAACAGCTCTACCTTTATTAATTAAAATGATGGAAGATGAAGGATGTAAACTCGGCACTTATTCTGCTAGAATATTTGGAGGTGCTTCAATGTTTAAAAATATTACCTCTTCATTTTTGAACAATATAGGTGAAGGGAATATACAAATTGTAAAAGAATTTTTAGGTCAAAGAAAAATTCCAATTATCATTGAGGATTTAGGTGGACATGATGGTAGAACAATCAGCTTGTATTTAGATGATGGCAGAGTTCTGTTAAAAAAAGCTGGAACAGAAAAATTTTTGTATAAGGTGAAATAGGTAGTCATGAAAGAACAAATTGATCAAGTCTTAAATGATATTAACAAACTTCCCCCGATGTCAAATGTGGTTTTAAAAATTATGACATTGCTTCAGAATCCTTCAGTATCCATTCAGGAAGTTGCTAATGAAATTTCAAAAGATCCAGTTATCACAGCATCAATAATCAAATTATCCAATTCCGCATATTACCGTGCAAGTAAACCAATTCGTACAGTTTCTGAATCTTTGATGACACTTGGAATAAAAACTGTTAAAGAAATTGTTTTACTTACTGCTACAAAAAAGATTTTAAATAAAGATTTAACTTCTTATCAATTGGATGCTGAAGCAATGTGGCTTCATTCTTTAATTGTAGCTGAATTATCAGCAAGAATTTCAATTGCAAAAAAAACGAATATTCCTCGCGATTTAGCATTCACATCGGGTTTGCTACACGATATTGGAAAAGTAATTTTAGCACAATTTTTCCCAATGAAAATGATCGAAATTAAAAATGCTGTGAAAGATTCTTTTAGAGCATTTACTGATATTGAAAAAGAATTTTTAGGTTATGACCATCAAGAAGTTGGTAGAAAAGCTTTAGAGACCTGGAATTTTCCAGAAGAATTAAAAGAAGTCGTTTCATGTCATCATAATTTTGATGATTCAAAAAAATTTCCTAAACTTGTAGCTTGTGTTCACGTAGCAAATCATTTAGCAGTTATTTCTGGAATTGGAATTGATATTGGTGGACTTTCTCATGAAATTTCAAAACCAGCTCTTGATTTACTTGGAATTACAGACCAAGAATTAGAAATTTATTTTACAAATATTCCTGAAATCCAAAAAGCAATTACAGAATTAGTTTCAGTATGAACATTGCCTTAATTGGTCCTAGAGGAGTTGGTAAGTCAAAAATTTCTAGAAAATTATCTAAATTAGTTTTGATGCCAGTTGTTTCTACAGATATGATTGCAGTATATGAAACTGGAATTTCAATTAATGAACAGATAAAAAAAGCAAATGGGAAATGGTCTGAATTTAGAGAACTTGAATTCCAAATTTTATCTAAATTAAAAAATTCTAGAAATATAATTTTAGATTGTGGTGGCGGGATTTTATTTGATGTTGATATAAATGGAAATGAGTTTTATTCAGAAAAAAAAGTTTCACTACTAAAATCTTTTTCAAAAGTAATTTGCCTTAATCAAAGTTTAGAATATTTAATTGAAAAAGTAATTAACGATGGTGAAAGACCAGAGCTAAGCAAAATCAATTCTTATAGAGAAGTTCTTTTGAGAAGACTACCCTACTACAAACAAGCTTCTGATATTTTTTTAGAAATTGATGAAATAGATGTTAAAGATGTTGCAAAAAAAATTTCAAACTTAATTTAATTTTTTTTGTTTCAAAACTTTAACCCTCTGATATCAAATTTGAATCTTCTAGTTTCTTTTTTACTATTATCGCAGCTTTTGTAATAATTTCTTTCCGTTTTGAATATTTATTTTTTAAATGAATATCATAATTTAAAACAAATGCAATTATTATTAGTGATAAAGGATATGCTGAAGTTAGAATAATTAATGGCACACCAATATGATAAATATTATAAACATTGAATAAATTTGCAATTTGGAATAGTAAATAAGATAAAAATATACTCAAACTAAGAAAAGCCAAAATTAATAAAATAGAAAAACCTAACAAAGTGAAATTTTTTGCAGTTCTCCCGCTTGTTAGTAAAAATGAAGAACGCATTGCATCTCTAGCATTATAATCTGCATCAATAACAAAAAAAGGAGAATAAATTAATCTTGAAACTAAAATAAAAAACAAAACTACTCCCAATAAAATTCTAATTTGCATAATTTTATCAAAGTCTTGAATAGATGAAGTAATTTTGATTAATAAAATGTATAAAACATAATATAAAGTTAGAATAATAAAAATTTGAATAAATCGTTTATGGCCAATAAATAAATATTTTATATTTACAGGCAAATCTCTAACTAGACGGAGATAATATCTAATAAAACCAGAAATAAAATATGACAAAAAAGGAATTGAACCAAATCCTAAAATCATATCTTGATTTTCACGATCAAATACTAAATTTAAAATTGGAAACATCAAGGCTATATAAATTGAAGTTAAAATGACAATAAATAGTGTTGTAAAACAAAAAGTTTGTATTAAATTTTTATGAGAAATTTTAATAGATTCTTTAAGGTAGTTTGTAAAAATTTGGGCTGGTGTAAATAATTTAACCAATACTTTCTGGTTCATAAGATGAGAATTTGTTTGTGGGAAAATTAATCAATCCTCTTTATAAAAAAACAAAAAAAACAGTGGCTTTAACACCACTGTAAAAAAGGGATTCTGGAAGTTAATGGAAAACTAAAAGCTGCTGGCTAAAAATTTATCTTCATATTGAAGTATTGATGAAATTTCATTTTCAATTTGGTTGAGTTTCTTTTGTGTTTTAGAAATCGAAGCCTGAATAGAAAATATCTTTTCACGATTTACTGAGAAATTTTTTCTTTCAAAAATATAAACTGGCATATAATGACCAAAACTATCTCTACCATCAATTCTTTTTAAAAAAGTTAAATCATCAGCAATTACATGTTTAAATTCAGAATTTTTTGGTGAAACAATATCTTTTTTCTTTGGGTTCTTAAGAACAATTACTCCATTATTTACAAAACCATCTGATGGAATTTTACTGGAAGTGTCAGGAATTGCAGATCCAAAGATAATCAAAGATTTATCTCCTTCTTCTGCAACTTTTCCAATAATTTTATATGAAATTGGAGTAAGTTTTTCTAATTGTTTTTTGTCTGAAAAAAGTTTAGATTCCAAAATTGCTTTTTCGGTATTCAGTTGTTTATGCTTAAAAAAAACATTATTAGAGCTTAAATCTTTACTGAATTCTTTTTTATTTTTTAGTTTTTGGATATGAACAAAATCAATTGATCCAAGGAATTTAGGTTTACCCCCACAAATATCCTCATATAAAACTAAAAATTCTTTAAATTCAGAACGGTCTTTGATAAATAAAGCAGAATCAAAAAAGTTTTTTGGAACTTGTCTTTTTTGTCCATTTTTATTCAAAACCGCAATTTCTTCAAACCCAGAAGACTTCAAAATGGATCGAGCTGGCAATTTTAACTCTGAAAGATTACCAAAGTTCGGACAGATTTTTGAATTAGAGATATAGGTTCTTGGAACTAGTCCCATAAAATGGGTTATTAAAAAAAGAGTCCCTAGCAATATCATGCTTTTAACGATGAGTGAAGTGTAATTTGGTTTCATGTGCGTTCTCCTAATAATTCAAAGTATAAAAATTGTCCCGACAAATTAAAACTATTTTATAAAAAAAATTTCACTTAACAAATTTTAATTTGTATTACACGGCTATATTATATTTAAGTAAAATTTTGTATAGCAAAATATATAAAAAAATTATTAAATAGGAGACATAAGAAATGGAACTATCTAAAATAAACAAACTAAATCCCACACTTTTTCTTGAAAAAACCAAAGAGGTTTTAAAAAAATACGACAAGGATATAATCAAAATTATTTTAATTGAAACTTATATCAAAAAAAGAAAAATGAAAAAAAATCTTACACCAAAAAATGTTTATAATATAATTAAAAATCGCTTCGAAAAAGAAAATTTACGGGTTTTACATTTTGATTTATTAATCGAAGAGGCTGTGGAATACATAAATGATTCAGTTTTAGTTCATAGTTCAAGAAAAGAAAAAAAAGAAAAAAGAAAAGTTCTATTCCAAAAAAAACAAAGAATTTTATAGTTTTATTTTTTAAAATTAATTAGTATTTCTATCATTTCACTTTTCGCTTGTTTATTCTAATATGGACGATGTCAATTATAGAGGATAAAAATTTGAAGTTAAAAATTTTATCCTCTATAATTGACCCGAGCTTCAAAATGCTTGGTCACTTCGCCCTTTGGGCGGTGACTCTCTCTGAGACATTTTGAATCTCTATCGCTTGTATTGAAAAAAAAATTAGATATATTTCAAACCTAAACTAGTTCATCTTTTAACATCATACAACAAATATTCTTTAAGATAACATATTTTATTTATGAATAACTCGAACTTTTAAATTGATTACTTCCTAAGAATATTTAGAAATAAAAAGATATATAGAATTTAAAAATGATGAATCTGTTTTATAAGAATTAATTGAGCCAATTTTTTATATAGAGGAAATTTATTAAAAATTTGAATTTGAAAAGTAATTACATAGCTAAATATCAAATATTTTAATAAAATTAAAATACTAAAATCAAAATTAAAATATAGAATCTTACATTAATTAAATTGACAATCAGTATCCCAGAATAAAATTAAGAAATTAAATAAGAGGTTTGCTTTGGAAAAAAACGAAGAACTATTAAAAAAAATTTATCTATTCTCAAAATTTACAGATTCAGAATTAACAACTTTAGCTTCCAAAACAAAAAGAGTATCTGTTGCTCAAGGACATGCTGTTTTTAATGAAGGCAACAAAGCCAGTTCAATTTATTTAATTATTTCCGGAACTCTAAAAGTTACTACAAATACTTCTGATGGAGATGATATTAAAATCACTACAATTTCAATTGGTGAACATTTAGGCGAGTTGCCATTTGTTGATGGTGAAAACAGATCTGCAACTGCTGAAGCAACAGAAAAAACTGAACTATTAGAAATTCCTTATGATGATTTAAGATTTGTACTTTTAAATAACTCAGAAATGGAATTAAAATTTTACAAAGAACTTTCTCATTTTCTAGTTGGTCGTGTGAGAGTTTTAACTACTGATGTAACAAAAGCTAGAGAAATTAAAAAAAGATTCGCTTAATTATCTCAACTCGTCTATGTAAGAATTTACTTTTTTTACATAGTCTTTTGTTTCTTGGTAAGGGGGAATGCCTTTGAATTTTTTTACTGCACCTGGTCCAGCGTTATAAGCAGCAATTGCTAAATCTTTTTTCTTAAAAGTTTTTAACATATCTTTTAGATATTTTGCCCCACCTTTGATATTTTGATGTGGATCATAAGAATTTTCAACACCTAAAAGTTCAGCTGTTGCTGGCATCAATTGCATTAAACCTTTTGCACCTTTTGGAGAAGTTGCTTTTGGGTTAAAATTTGATTCTGCTTTTATTACTGCTCTAACTAAATTTTCATCTAAGCCGTTCTTTTTTGATTCCACTTCAATCATTTCGTCAATTGTTTTTAGTTTTGATAATTGAGAAATTTTTTCAGGTTTTATTTCTTTTGGAATTTCTGGTTGTTTTATATCTTGGATTTCTTTTTTTAATTCTTTTGAAAAATTAGAATCTTCTTTTTTTTTAATTTCTTCTGAGAATTTTTTTTCAATTGAACCACTAAATTCTTCAATTTCTTTCATTCTTGAAAAAACATTTTGAATAGATTCAATAGAATTTAGATTCATATAATAAATTTCGGAGAAAATTTTAAGTTTTTTGATTTTTTTTTCTTAAACTTGCAAAAAAAAAATTTTATTTTGTTAATCATAATGTGGGTAAAGAAATTTCTCTTGAAATTAAACATCTTGAATAAAACTAAGAGTGATGTCTAGAGAAAAAGAATTTATATCAAGAATTTATGAAAAGTACAATCATCAAATTTTTGTTTTTTTGATGAAATACAATCATGATTTTGATATTGCTAGTGATTTGATGCAAGATACTTTTGTAAGTTTTTTTGAAAAGTATCAAAACTCAAATCTTAACGATACTGATAGTTTGAAATTATTATATAGAATTTCAAGAAATAACTCTATAAATTATCAGAATAAATTATCCACAAAAAAAGAAAAAGTTGTTTCATTGGAGAGCTATAAAGTAGAGAAAACTTCTTTTGTTGAAGAAGAAGAACTAAAGGATATGGAACAAAGGCTATATTCTTGTTTAAAACTTTTGCCTGAGGAACAAAAAACTGCTTTTTTGCTAAGAAATATTGAGGAGTTAAAATTGGAAGAAATTTCAGAAATTATGAATATTTCCATTTCAACAGCTTCAAGATTGGTTGTAAAAGCTACTTCTAAATTATTAGAATTAGCTAAAGAAAAAGGAATTTTAATTTAAGGAAGTCAACATGGGTGAAGAATATTCTGATTACGAAAAGAAAGTTCATGATGCAATTTTTGAGAACAGCCAAAATGAGTATTCTGATGAAATTAAAAAGTTAAATCGCTTATTTGCGAATGAAATCAAAATTTCTTCAAAATTAAAATCAAAAGATGAATTTATTGAAGAATTCGATAAAGTGAAAATTTTTAAAAAATCTAATACAAAGGTGATCTATATGAATAAAGTATTGATAGGTGCTGCAGCTGCAGTAATTTTATTAGTTGGTGGTTATTTTGGGTTTGCTTCTTCAAAACAAGAAGTTCAAGTTTCAAATCAAAATGAGCTAAAAGCTAAAGTTGTGTTTGTGATTGGTGATGTAAAAGTAAAAAACAATTTGAATGATGCTGGAACTAAACCAGAAGTAGGTGTCCTGCTCTCTAAAAATCAAATTTTAATTACTGGAGAAAAAGGAACTGCTGATTTACAATTTAGCAATAATTCTACACTAAGAATCAGACCTAATTCAGAAATCAGTATCAAAAATCTTTTAGAACAAGACGGCAAGCTTACTGAAGAAGTTAATTTAAAAAAAGGATCAGCTATTGCTAATATCAATAAGCAAAAACAAACTGATAATTTTAATATTGTAACTCCAACTGTAATTGCTGGTGTAAGAGGAACAAGATTTTTAATTATTGTAGATCCTGATAAAAATAAAGATGAAGTTACAAAAGTTTCTGTACTCGATGGTAGTGTTGGAATCACTAAGCATAAAGATGAAGTTCCTTTATCAACTGAGCCAATTGTAATCATTGATGGCAAAGAATCTGCACAAGAAATTTCAAGAGGTGGAGACTTCAAAAAATCTTCTTTAACTACTCCCGATAAAGACATTATTGAAGGAAAAGATTCAATTGATTCTGAAGATTCAAACAGCTCATTAAGTAATGAAACTGAAGGAAGTTTATTTAAAAAATATGGCAGACTAGAAATTCTTTCTCTAGATGGTGGTGCAAAAATTACTGGTGTAATTACTTCAATGAATGATGCTGAATTTACAGTTCATACAGTAAAAGGTTTTGTAAAAGTTGATAGAAAAAAAGTAATTTCACACGATTCTAAACAATTAAAATAATTTAACCCTTCTCTACTCCATAGCCGATGGAAATCTATCCATCGGCTTTTCTTTTTAAAACTTCACTTCTTCATTTTCAAAATTTGTTTTATTTAAACTAGAAATTTTTTGAAGCTTTCCTGTTTCATTTATAAAACCCACTTTTCCAACAAGATTTATTTCCACATCAAATTCAACTTCACCTTTGACAGTGAGAGATTCAGAAAATTTGAGTGAAGGATACGCTTTAAAAAGGGAATCAAAGTCTTTAATTTTTTTGTAAAATTTCTCATCTAAGCTAACTAAATTTTCTGAGAAATTTTTTGACTTTCTTTCAGCAGACATTGTAAGTGAAAAATCTTCATTTAAAGTGTATGCATCTGATCTGCGGATTAAATAATCTTCACATTTTTTTACAGGAGCAAAACGATCACGAGGAATGATAATTCCTTTTGTATTTGTAAAACTTCCTATTGCAGATCCCATTGCAGTTTCAAGTTGAAGAACATCAATTCCATCAACAGTTTTTGGATTTACAATTAAAGATAGATTTGGAATTTTTTCATCTAAAAGTTTTGAAAGAGATTTTAAATTGATCCAAAGATTATTTGTGGAGAAAGTTCTAAATTTTCCCATTCCCGAAAATTCGTGTTCATTTTCTTTTGGAACTTGTGCTGTTTCTAAAAGTTCTAAACCCATAAATTTTCCATCTACCATTTTTCTATAAATCGCTCCACCTTTTGTGTCTGCTAGAGTTTTTGGAGTCATCTCCATCGCAAAATCAAGGTTAGACGATGAAAAATATTCCAAAATAGAAGGCTCAATAGTTGCCCCTAAATTATCACCATTTGAAATAAATGCATATTCATAACCAGCATCAATTAAATTTTTTAGTATACCAGTTTGTTTTAGTGATAAATAAATATCGCCGTGACCAGGTGGACACCAATCTTCTTTTTCATCTTTTAATTGAATTGGCTCATAATTTTCTTTTTTGATTCGAGGAACTTTATTTTGCAAAAATGTAGTTGTGATTTTTTGAGTTAGACCAGATTTTTTAATTTCTTCTAAGGAATCAGTTTGGGTATTATAAGAGTCCATTAAGATCAAAGGAATTTCAACACCAAATTTTTTTCTCATATATAAAATTTGTTCAGAAACAATATTTAAAAAAGAGCGATTGTTTTTAATTGGAATAAGTGACTTTGCTTTTTCAAGTCCCATTGAAGTTCCGAGTCCACCGTTTAATTTGATTACTACTAATTTTGAAAGAGAAGATTTGTTTGGCGGAAATTTTTTTTGAAGTTCTGTTAACTCAATTTCATCTGTTTTTGGATCAAGGTCACCAATAGTTTCCCATTTTACTTTTCCAGTTTCACCTTGTTTAACTTTTTCAATTTTGGATAAAAAATCTTTTATTAAATCTTCGCTCAAATTTGCTGAACGCATTTTTTCGGTAACAAGAGTGATATAATTCTGAGACATGTAAAATTCCTATGAGTTTATTTTTTAAAGTTCGCCTAATTCAATTCGATATAAATTTTGTTTTGGATTAAAAATGAGTTTTACTTCAATTTGTTTTCCATCATCTAAAATTTTTTCTTTTCCATCTTCAAATTCACGATTTGCAATGTAAACTAAAAAAGTATAAAGATATTCATTAGATTTTAAAAATACTATTCCTTTTTTCAAAACATCTTTTTTGATGATTTTTTGTATGGAAACAGGATAAGTAGCGTCCCAAGTTTCCAAAAACTTAGAATCAATTTTTGAATAGGGAATTGGTTTTTCAGAAAACAAAAACAAACAAAAAAAGAAATAAACCAATATAAGTTTCATCTCTAATATAAAAAATGAGTTTTTACAATTGTCAAGTAAAGTAAAATAATTTCATTTTGGCTCTTTAAATAAAACATTTTTTGATTCACATAATTTTTTTAAATTTTTATCTCTAGTCCAAATTTTATGTGCATTCATTTTAGCTGAGGCATAAATCCCTAAGTCAATTAAACTTAAACCTTTACCGAATAGTTTTTCTTTTTCTAAAAATGTAAAAATAATTTCTAAATTGATCAATTTGGAAGTTTCTAAACTAGAATAAGTCTCAATGAATTCTGATCTACTAGGAATTGAACCACATCGCAATTCTCCTTCAATCCAAATATGTTTTAAAACTAATTTATCTGAAATCATTTTTTGAATTGGAAAAGTATATTCTTTTCCGTTTAGAAAATCTATCCAAATATTTGTATCTATTAAAACTTTCATTTCTTAGCAATTCTATCTCTTTTGACATATTTAGCATTTCCTTTTGAAGAGCCAAAAAGATTAGAAAGTTTTTCTAGATTATCATGTCTGATAAGTTCTTCTAAACTAAATTTAATCAATTTTGTTTTTTCTTTAATACCCGTAATCCTAGTTGCTTCTTCAAGTAAATCTACTGGAATTATCAATGTTGTCCTCATATAAACCTCCAATTTTAAACATATAAATTATATGATAAGATATGCTAATATATATGCAACAAAATTTTGTTATGAATAGTTAGATACTTGAACGACCTATTCTCTCGTAAGAGAGAATGGATTTTGGGGGGTGGGAGTGAAAGTGGGCTTTCGCTTCGCTGGCAGCAGAGCGAAGCCAAAAGTTAGGGATTGAAACGGTGTCAAAAAATTTTCAGGTCACTGAGAAGCTCAGAAAGAGCTTATCAAAGTGACCGAAATTTTTTGACATGAGTTGAAAGCCCGACCATTTAATGAATGAATAGTTGCAAATTATTTGCTCTTCGATATTTATCATTCTTCATTCATTAAATGGGAACTCCCAAATTTATTTGAAAAATTTTTATTTAGTTAAAATTTGCTTGTTTTTATTGACTTATTTCAAACTACTTACATTCGAGAGTAAAAATGAGTTCTGAATTTAAAGATTTACAAAATAAAATAGAAAAATTAGAATTTGAAAATTCACAACTTAAAGATGAATTATTTGCAGTTCAAAATTCTCTTTATCTCCAACATACTATTGCAAAATTAAACTATCATGTAAAATTAAAACGTGATGAAATCAAAGCAAAAGAATTAACATCAGGAATGAATGAAAAACAAGGTTCCCTTTTTGAAATTAAAAATCAAATTCGTAAATACGCTCCCATATTAGGTCTTGATCCTGATGCAATTCGTATTATTGTTACTGAAGCCATTCAAAATATTATAGAACATGGTTATGGTTCATTTGCAGATATTGAATTAGAAATTAATAATCTAGTTGAAAATCCATATTTTAAAATTTCTTTTAAACATGAAATGGAGCCTGGAAAAAAATATACTCTTTACCAAATAGAAGAAAATGCAAAAAAAGGTGATATTACCTCTGAAGCATTTGATTGGAACAATCCAAGAGGTAGAGGTGAGTATATGATGAAAGAACTCACTGATGAAAGACAGATCATTAATGGTATTGAGTTAAATGAGGCAGGAAAAAAAGTTCATTACTTCAAAAGAGTTTTAATCAATTATAAAAACCCAAAAGGCAACAGAATAGAAACATCATTTGATGAAATCAAAGATGAAATTGATAAATTAGATGACGATGAAGTTGTTTGTTATTTTCATATTGATCACCAAAAAAATGAAATTGATTCAGTGACTATAATTAGTAAATCTGAAAATGATAACTCAA
Source organism: Leptospirales bacterium (assembly GCA_013297885.1). GTDB lineage: Bacteria > Spirochaetota > Leptospiria > Leptospirales > Leptospiraceae > UBA2033. Next base: position 118,704 of record JAAFIR010000004.1, read on the forward strand.
TAAAAAGAATCATGAATGAAGCTTCTTTTCAACTATCAAATATAGATACTCTCTCTAAAACTTCTTTTTCATCATTTAAAACAGAAAAAAAGGTAAATGAAGTTGAAATTAACGAACTATTTAGCAAAGTTAGAAAAACGATCTCAGCAGAAGTGAATTTTAAAAATAAAATTTGAAAAAAAAGAGTTTAAAAAATTTATGTCTAATCCGATTGTTAAGTTATATATCGGACTAGTTTTAAGTTCATTGTAAAGGAAAAACTAAAATATGGCTGTTACCGGCAAACCTACTCCAATTAAAAAATCGCAACTCATTACTGAGCTTTCAGAGAGTTTAGAAGTTTCAAAAAAAGATGCAAATACTTTTTTAGAAAAATTTATTGATCTGGCTTATAAAGAAACTAAGAAAAATGGTGCATTTGTAATTCCTGGTCTTGGTAAATTGATTCTCAGAAGAACAAAAAAAAGAAAAGGAAGAAATCCTGCAACAGGACAAGAAATCGAAATACCAGCAAAAACTGTTGTGAAATTTTCTGTTTCTAAACTTTGCAAAGAAGCAATCGTTCCTACTAAAAAATAATTTCTTTGGCAACCTATCCATTCTTACCTTTAAAAGACCATCTTTTGGGTATTGCAATGGGTAAGGTTTGGGAAGAATCTGATTCACTTGACGTTTTAAATGATTCTATTATTTCCCATCTCCCACTGAATGTTACAAATTTTATTTGTAGCAACAAGGGGGACAAAATGTTATTTCTAGATTTATATCCTTCTAAATTCAGAAAATATATTGAAAAAGATAAATTAGATTTACTTTATCTTGATTTTGAACATTTAATTAAACAAAATCAGAAATTAGATATTGCATTTGATTTATTAGAATGGCTTTTTTTGGGATTTGAGAGAAACGATATAAACTTTAAACTTTTAAATATCATTACCAATCATAAAATAAATTTCAAAGAAGATTTTTTAATAAAGTTAAAACTTTCTTATGAAAAAGAAGCTACTGCTTAGAAAAAAATACATCTCAAATTTGACTTGTATCAAAATTATATCTTGTTCATTAATCAAAAATACTTGGTGGTTTTCCATTTTCAATTTCAAAAATTGAATCTAATTTTATTTTATCAGAATATTTTAATTTTATAGTAGAATCAACAGATTCCAGAATTTCTAATTCATTTTTCAAGAAAACAGCTTTTGATTTTTTTCTTAACTTCCTTGCTTCAACACTCCATCCATAAAATTCAGAATCTAAAAAAATTATTTTTGCAAAAATTGTATCATTCTTATTTGAGATAGGTCTGCTAAATAATAATTTAATTTCTTTATCAAAAATTGATTCTAAAATAAATTCGTTTCCTTTTTTTTGTAATTTTAATGCTATATGGTCACAGTCAACTGAACGAAAAAGAGTCCATCTTTGACCTAATTTTTTTGAAGCATATACGGAACAAATTTCAGGTTTTAAAATATAGTCTTCATCTGAAATTTTTTGAATTTTTCCATTAATTCTGGTTTCTTCCCATAACTTTATTTGGTTAAAATTGATAATGGATAAAATAAATTTCTCATCATTGATAGATTTTTTTAAATACAAACTTTGATAGCTAAAACCATTCTGAAAAACTTCTTTTTCACTAAACCAAGATCCAGAATTTAAAAATTCATTAGCATATAAATTTATAAAAAATAAAAAAAAATAAAAAACTTTCATATTTGAATCAAATTCTATCCTTTATTCCTTGACAATCTTTTCATAGTCAAAATCTAATTTTGATTGATAATCTTTTGTCTAAATCAATTTTTGGTTACTTCTTAATTGTAGTTTATTAGCATGACAATAAATTGTTAAATGAGAATTTTATTTTATTATATCTAAAAGGTTTAATTTTGAAGTTAATTCTAATTTTATTGTTTTTTATCAAATGTAGTCTTCCTAATGGAAGTTTAAACTCAAGATTTAGTACACTGGGTAAAAATACAAATTTCTTTTTATCCATTTTTGCAATTAATGAAGCAAACAGTTTTGATTGTAAAAATACACCAAACTCTTTTTGGGCTAGGAATTTACTAACTACATCTGGTGCATCCTATTGTGTTGAAACTACTTTAGTTGGAAGTTCTTCGGTAGTTGAATTGTATTTAGAAAAAAACTTAGTAACTGATTTAAACTATTTTCAAATAGTCCTAGCTTTTAGTAGAATATTAGAAATTGAGAAAGAAACAATTTCTGAACCTAGTGATATAAACAAGGATGGTAAAATTTCAATTGTTATTTTAGACATTAAAGATGGTGCAACTCCTAGTTCTGGATTTATAGCAGGTTATGTTGATCCAATAAATTTTTTTATTGACAACCCTGCTTTTTCTAGCCGTTCCAATGAAAGAGAAATTTTATTTATGGATGGAGTTGAACTTGTGAATTTAAGAAGAAGAGATTTGAGCCAGGGTAGAGCAGATACTTTTCTATCAACTTTAGCACATGAATTACAACATCTAATTCGATTCCCAATTTCAAATGGAATTGATGATGTATGGATTGATGAAGGAACTAGTGAATTAATTTCTGATATCACGGGTTATGGTCCACAAACATCAAGAATTAATTGTTTTAAAGGTGATGTATCTTCTTCTATATCTTGTTCTGGGGGTGTTGGGGCTTTAAGTTCAAACTCTCCTTCACTACTCAACTGGAGAGGAACTTTAAAGAACTATGCATTTTCATATTCTTTTATGAAATATTTATATTCTGTTGCTGGAACTAACGAAGCTTCTCGGAGAACTTTTCTGAAAAATTCAGTTATCGGGATTCAAAATACTAGAGCAACAAACATTCTAGGTCTAATGAATATTTTTAAGAATTCGAATAATTTTAATTCTAACTTACTAAGCTCAGAAGCCGATATTGTATTTAAAAGATTATTTGGAAATTTTATGGCTCTTTCTGTTGGTTATAATAATTTAAATACTAGTTATTTTGGGAATAGTAATATAGTAAGTTTAGAATCAATCAGGTCAACATATCCATTACCAACCGATTTAAACAGTCTTGCAACACCTATTCCATTTTCTGCAGTGAGTGACGCAACAAGTTTTAATTTATCTGCAGGTCAAGTTCTTAGAGTAAATGGTACAACATCTGGAATAACAAATAACCAAACAGATTTTATTGCTATTCAAGGGACTACAAGCTATTTAGTAATGAATGCTTCAACTGTAACAGGTAATTCGAATACAGTAAATATAAATATTCATGATACTAAAGAAAAAATTTGTCCACACGATTTTTTTCAAAATGAGTTTTTAAAATTTAATAAAATAAAAAATTTAAAAAGTTTAATTCAAAAATGATTAAATTTTTTTTTCTTTTTGCGGTTAGTTTATTTTCTGATAAAATACCAGAAATAATTTTAGATGCTTCTAAAAACTATTTAAAAGAAAAAGAATCTATAAAGAATTACAAATCCACTCAAAATTTAGTTTCTACAATTATTTCTAATCAAGGAAAAGTTATAGAGAAACGATTCCAAACAGGGATTTATCTTTCGAATGGAGAGTATACTTATATTACTCATGAACTAGAATTAAATGGAGTTAAACAAATTTTGAATAAAGAATTAGTTGAAAAATCTACTAAAGGGGATTTTGATTGGCTAACAAAAGAAGGATTGGATACACATAACTTTTTGGAAAACGATTCAGATATTTATATAAAAAAAATTTTAGTTAGTCCTAAAATTTTAAAACCAAATTATTATCGAGGACAGATTTGGTTTGATTCCAAAACAAAAAGAATTATTAAAATAATAAAAGAACCAATTATCAAAAGAAAAGGAATTGAAAAATACTTTTTAGAATTAAAATTTGAAAAGATTTATCCTTATCAAATGCCTTCTAGCACAAAACTGATTTCTAGTTACAATTTTGGGCATGGTTTGAATAAAATTGATATAGAAATTGAATATTTGAACTATGAGTTTAATTTAAAAAACCAAAAATAATATTTGCAAATTTTAGCTCATTTGTCTTTTTTGATATTAAACTATGTCTCAAACAAAATTAGCAATTCCGCTTGGAGAATCAGGTTCATTAATTTATTTAGATAACGATTTGGAAAGTTTTTTAAATAAATCTGAAAAGAAAATCGATGAGCTCTCAAAGAAAAAAATTTCCAATATTTATTTTTTTGAATTAAGTAGTTTTTTAACTTCAAAGCTTAAAGAAAATTTCCAGAACATTAATTTTCATGAGGTTGAAAAGGAAATTCCTTTTTTTGATAAAATTTTAATATCAAATTATGAAAAAAATATTCTTGTTTTATTTGAAAAAAATTTAACTGCTCCTATTTTATTTTTAGGAAAAATACTATTAGCCAATGACCCTAGTTTAGATTTTAAAATTTTAACACATTATTTAGAAATTAATTTTCCAAATACAAGTTTTCATTCAGAATTGAAAGAATTTTCTGATAAATTAGATAATTCTCATTATCATATAAAAAAAGAAGATATAAAAAATTTAAAATTGCTTAAACAGGATGAAATTCATAAGCCAGAGATTTTTTTTGAAACTGAATACAATCTCAATGCTCTTGATACTGAACCATCAGATGAGTCCATGTTCGCCACAAATCCTAGAATTGAATTTAATTTATCATCATTAAAAGAAATTACAGAGGAAGAATTTAATGTTGGAAGTTTTACTGACGAATCAAATGCTTTAGATATAAATTTATCTTCAGAGTTAAACTTTATTGATTCTATTGAAGAAACAAAATCTGAAATTGAAATAGAAACAATTCCTTTAGAACCTTCCAAAGAAATAGATTTTAATGAGATAGTTAATCAAGAAATTGAAAGAGAAGAAGAAGAACACTCATTTGTATTTGGGAATTCTTCATTAAAAATTGATGATTTTCAAAAGGATGATAATGAAGAAAATTTCAAGGATTTAAGTAATATTATTGAAGGTGATCTAGATGAAAAATTTGAATTTAATACAGGAATAGAAGAGCTGAGTATTGAAAATGAAAAAATATTAAATATTCAAAAATTCGATTTGAGTTTTCCAAAATCGGTAGAAGAAAAAGATATTAAAATTCAAAAATTAAAATCATTACAACCTGAATTTGATCCAACACATACATTTATTTCTAAAAGAATTCATGATGTAATTTTAAAAGAAGTTCTGAGTGATGAAGAACCAAAATTACAAACTATATCTCAAAGTTTTAAAGGAATTCAATTAGAAGATTGATTTTTTTTTCTCAAATACAATTTATCCATTATAAATCTCATTGTAGGTTTGTAACAATCTTTTGAGAAATGCCCCCCATCAACAAATGAATTGCAATAATAGTCTTCAGAATTTCCTAAATCAAATAAATCATAACCATATTTTTTATTTAATAGATCAACATTAATTTTCCAGTTTTGTACATGATATTTTGTTGAAATATCTTCTCGCATAAAAGTTTGCATAGATAATGAACTTTGCGGCCAAATAAAAACTGTATTTAATTGATTAGATTTTAAATCATTTAAAATTTTTTCATAAAAGAAATACTGCATTTCTGAAGGTTTATAATTTGAAAAAAGCCAAGAAATTGTTCTTTCAGAAGTAGCTTCCAAAATCCCAAAATCTTTTTCTACAAAATCGCCGATTAAATTTTTAGAATGGCCTTTGTCTTTAATTAAAATATCTCTTAATTTATGCCCTTCATTTATTAAAATTTGAAAAGTAGGGTTTGTAAATCTTTTATAAGCTACATCTAGGTAAGGTTTATTTTTACTAGATGCGAATAAATGTTTTGCTAAATAGAAACTCAGAATATCTTTTCCAAAAATAGAAGCATATCTGAAGATAAAACTTGGACTAAAACTATAAGTCAAATTAGAATTTTTAAATACTGGTGAATTTGAGTTAAATTGATTTGGATCAGACTCGATTATTAGATAATCGGGTTTAATTCCAGCATTCAAAATTTTTTCCAAAAAATAATAATAATATGCAGGAGTGGTCACTGCTGAAGAAAAATTGTATATATCGATATTTGGATAATCGTCAACCAATTCCTGGTGATTAAAATATAAAAGTCTAGAAGAGCCAAGAATTATCATCAGTTTTTTATCAGAATTACGTTTTGTTAATTCTTCAAATAAGTCTTCCCTTGTCTCATAAAAAATATTTGTAAAGTCAGACTTGATATAAGATTTGATTTTTTCAAAAAGAAAAATTTTATCAAATAAAAATAGAATAAAAAAAATAACAATTGGATAAATTAAAAATGGCTTAGTTCTCATATCCCCTACTCGCATATTCAAAGATTTTTGGAAGTAAAATGTTTTCATATTCAGAATTTAATTTCTCAGAACCTTCCGTTGTATAATGAATTCCTTCTCCAAATAAATTTACAGGATAACTAACTTCAGGAAACTCTAAATAATAAATATTCTTTTTATCAGAAAATTCTTTTTTTAACTCAGAATAAATTTTTGAGAGAGTCTTAGTTGAATATAATTTGTCTGCTTTTGGTAATACCAAAATTATCACTGGAATTTTTTCTGAATGTGCATAACTAACAAATTTTTCAAGTGGAGAAAAAGTAAATGGATTTTCTTCTTTATCTAAAGCTTCAAATAATCCTTTATAACCTTCTTTTCGTTGCTTTTCATCAGCAAGAAAAAAATCTCCCAAATTAATTTGTCCGTTATTTTGTGATGTAAGTTTAACAATCATATTGTTTTGGGTAATATGAAAACTTTCTTTTTTTGTAATAGTTTCTAGCTTTAATCCATTTAAAAACTCTCTAATTCCAATTCTAAATTTAAAAGTATAAAACAAGTTTGGAATATATTCTTTGGTGATAAATAATAATTCAAATCCAGAATATTGTTCAAATGATTCTTCATAAGAAAATAAGTTTAATAAACGATGTTTGTATGTTTGCCAAATTTCTTTATTTGCATCAAATCTTTGGTTTTTTGCAATTTGAAATTGTTCCATATCAATTGCCCATACTACAGCTTTTGGTTTTTCTTTGTGATTTTGAATATATTTTTTTAAGAAAAATTCTACATATCTAGGCCCTGCTGCAGGAAGAGAAAAATTATAAACTGATAAATCTTTTTTAGCTTTTGAAAAACCTTTTAAGGATAAGGATCTACTATCACCATACAATAGTATATTGTAATTTTGATTTTTATCTTCTGCAATTGCTCTTTTATAATAAGTAAAAAAAGATCCCCCGGTTTCAAGATATTCTAGATTTGGAATAAGTCTTAAAACGATTTCCACTAAAATTATAAATACCACCGCTATTACAAAAGCAGGAGATTTTTTAAAAAACAAAATAAATGAAGCCATTATTACAATTTCCAAAAATGATAATTAAATAAAATAATAAAATATAAATTAAACTTCTAGGTATAGTTTTAAATTGAAAAAAAGAATATTCTGAATTATGTTTAAATTGATGAAATTCTACTAAAAACAAAATAAAACTTAATCTCAAAAAATTTGTTAGTTCGTTTTTTTCTATGCCACCTAAATTTGTGAATAAAGAATAAAAATATTTCATTGCAAACTCAATATTAGGTGACCTGAATAATGAAGCTGAAATAATTATGGTGATAAAAGTTAAAATTGAATTAATAATTCTTCTTACTAAAATTGGTGAATAGTTTTCTGGTTTAGGAAACGCTTTTTCATATAATTTAAAAAATGAAGTAACCACTCCACAATAAAATCCCCATACAACAAAAGTCCAATTTGCTCCATGCCAAAGTCCAGACAAAGTAAATACAAAAATATTATTCAAATGTTGTTTTGGTTCTGGATCAGTTTTTTTTCCAATCACTTTTAAAACATAATCTCTTAACCAATTCATAAAAGATATATGCCATCTTCTCCAAAAGTCATTCATACTTTCAGCAAAAAAAGGATGTTTAAAATTTCGAATGAGTTCAAAACCCATAAACTTAGACAAACCTCTAGCAATATCCGAATAACCTGCAAAGTCTCCATAAATTTGTAAAATAAAAGCTGACATTCCGACTAAACATTCTGCACTAGTTAAACTATGAAAATTTGCAAAACTTCCTTCGCGAAGTAAATTCCAACCTTCCATTTTAGAAGAAAAAATTGGATCGACGATCATAGCTAAATTATCTGCAATATAAACTTTTTTGAAAAGCCCAATTAAAATTAATAGCCCACCTTCCTCTATCCCTTGCAAAGTTACTTTTCTTTCAGATTTAATTTGAGGAATTAAACTAGTAGCTCTTTCAATTGGTCCTGCCACTAGTTGAGGAAAAAAAGTAACAAATAAAGCAAAGTCCAAAAAATCTCTTTCTGCTTTTAAATCTTTTCTGTAAACATCAACTGTATAAGATAAAGTTTGAAATGTATAAAAAGAAATGCCTAAAGGTAAAATTATTTTTAAAGTATAAGGATTAGCTTGAACACCAAAACTAGTTAATACATTTGTGGCTGATTCAATAAAAAAGTTAAAATATTTAAAAAAACCTAGAATACTTAAATTGGAAAATAAACTTAAATATAAAAAATATTTTTTAGTTTTTTCATTTTCAGAATTTTCAATTTGAATTGCTGCAAAATAATCTACAATTGTAGACACAAATAAAAGCGATAGAAAACGATAATCCCAATAGCCATAAAAAAAATAACTCGAAATGAGAAGAAATACATTTTGTTTTTTTTGATTTAATTTAAGATAAACAAGGTATATTAACGGAAAGAAAAGTAGGAATTCAAGGGAATTAAATACCATAGAGGCATACTCTATGGTATGATTAAAAAATCAATCTATGCTGCAACCATCACTGATTTTCTTTTCTTTTTGAGTCCTTGAAACCATTCATCAGCATCTTTTTTGTATTTAACTAATTTTTTCAAAAAATCTCTTTTTTCAGGATTTAAAATTTCTCTTGCTTCTTTGATAACCTCTTCGATTATTTTCACATGGAAAGTGAAGTGACTAGTGAAAAGTAGATAATAATCATCTGGTGAATGCTCCCAAGGTCTAGAAATTATGTCTTGGAAAATATCATCTAATTGTTTAAAATCTTTGTCGTGGTCTTGCTCATAATGCGTATTGATTATTGCAATTGAGTCTGTAGTGTCTGTTAATGCTTGAAAATAGGCTTCTAAATCTGGAAAATCCAAATCATGTCCTTCCTTTTACTAGTTTATTGTACCATCATTTTTTAAAACGTTTTATGGTAAACTTTAATTTAATTATCGAAACGGAATCCTGATAACTGAATAAACAGTCTAAGAAATAGAGAAAAATTATGAATCTAAACCCTATTTATTTAAAGTCATTTCAAAGAAATAAAAAAGCTGAAGGATTTTTTAAAATAGCTTACGATTACCAAATTAAAGGTGAGCTATTTAATGCTGCACTAAACTATTATAATTCAATTAAAGTTTTTCCAACTGCTGAGGCATATTCTTTTTTAGCTTGGGTATTTTTTTTATCAGGAAAAACAAAGTCAGCGATAAAGTTTTCAAAATTAGCAATTGAAACTGATCCAAATCTTGGAAATCCATATAATGATTTAGGAGTTTATTATCTTTACCAAAAAAAATATATTCAAGCAATTTCTATATTAAAAAAAGCAAAAGAATTTAATGATTATGAATATAAATTTTATCCATATTTTAACTTAGGAATTGCTTATGAAAAAATTGGTCACAACGAACTTGCTCGTGAAGAATACCAAAAAGCATTAAAATTGGAACCAAATTATGATTTTGCTAAACAATCTTTAAATAGAATGATGAAATTTTATAATTAAAAAATATATTCTAATCCAAGTGAGGTTGCATAATCTTGGTTTACTTGTGATGAAATTGGAACTCTAAACGCACCGATATTTGAAAAAAGCAAATCTCTATTTTGCATATTTTTAAAGTTTAAAAAGAAAATTGTGTTCTGGTAAGCTTTACCTCTAATACTTGCTGAAACTGAATTAGGTGATTGGACGTTTGTTGCACTTGCATCGTTTACTTTTCCAACTGCAATATTATGAAAATTATTTCCAATATAAACTGAAAATCTTTTTTGATTGTCTAAAAAAACTGTAAATCCCAAACCTGCAAAATCTCGATTATTTACAGTGGGTAAATCAGGTCGAATAATAGTTCTAACCAAATTATCACTTAAAAAATTATATCTTAAATTTAACATTAAATAATTCAAATTATACGCAAAGCTTAATCGTGCACCTTCCGAAGAATTAGTTTCATTTATCAAAGATTTATTCGAATTATAAAATATTGTTTGTAATTGTAAATTTTTTGTAGGTGTAATACTTGCACCAACTTCAAAAAGATGTTTATTTTGTTTTTCAAATTCTCTACTGACATTTTCAATATCTTTATAAAATTGATTACCATTTAAATAAGACTGATTCGAATATTTAATAGTGCTATTTGTAAAACTTGAATCACCTGCTAAAACAGAAGTTGAAACAAAATCACCAATTTTATAATTTAAACCTGCCATTGTTGTTGGACTACTTTTGAACCTATCATCAAATGAATCAAAGTGAGAAGATTTTAGATTTGCACTTAAAGTAGAGTTTAATTGGTAGTTTAACTCTACATTTTTTAAATTTTGATTTCTTGTTTGAAAAACTGTTTGATCAATTTGTTTGTTAGTATAATTATTCTCTAAAATTCTATTCATTATTCTTGAATCATGAATAGAGCTTACTGATAATTTTTCATCTTTATAAAAAGTAGTATGTTCAAAATTGTAATTTTGAAATTGTCTGTTAATTTCTGAATCAACAGAACGATATAAATTGTTTAAACCAGTTTCAATAAAAATTTTTTCTTCATTGTATACAATTTCTTTAATAAGGTTTGTTTTAAAATAAAATTTACCTTCAGTTTTTTTTGTATTTTTAACTAAAAAATTTTCATATTGCTGAGGTTTTGTATTTTCATCAAGTTGAATAGGCGGATTTTCGGTGGAGTTTTTTTTTATACCATTTTGAACTGGAATAAAGGCCAACATTCCTAGAAATGATACACCTGACACTAAAGATATAATTAAAGATATCTTAGTGTCGAGTATTTTGTTTTCCATTTCACATTTATTTCTCTTCTTTTTTTCTTTCTAGTCTATCTTCTATTTTTCTTAGAATAGATTCTGAAGAGTGCTTACCATCCTTTTCAATTTTCCCTAATGGAGTTTTGAGAATTTCAGGTAAAATTTCATTTATATGAGAATAAGAAACTATTTGAAATTTATTTTCCCCAACAGCTTTTCTTAATTCGGCACTTAAAATTAAATCTTTTGAATTTGAAATTGGAATATAAACTGAATAAACTTCTCTTGGACTTCCAAGAAGTTTAGTAATTGAAAACCAAGATTCAATTTTCTGATTAATTGCTCCAACAGCCATAGCTTCTCCATATTGAGACATAGAGCCTGTTACTGCAACATTACATGGAACTTCAATTCCAGAAAGAGCTGATATAGTAGCAATCAACTCTGCAACACTAGCAGAATCTCCATCAATTAAATGATGGCTTTGTTCAAATAAAATAGATATATCAACTCCAAGTGAAGCAAATCCAGGAAATAAACCTTTTAAAAATGATTGTAAAACAAAAACACCTTTGTCATGAAAATCACCGGAAAGATTTACTTCTCTTTCAATATTTATAAAATTTCCACCACCCATTATTGCTCTAGATGAAATTACATTTACTTGACCAAACTCTTGTTTTTGATTAAAAGGCATAAAAATTGATAAACCATTAATTCTACCAACTCTTTTACCTGTGAAACTTAAATTATAAATTCCATTTTTTAAATCTTCATAATATCTTTTTTTATAAGTAGATTCTCTTTTTTCAATATTTGCTAGCCCGAGTTCAATATCTGCTTCAGTGATGAATGCACCTTTTTGTTCTTTTTTAGATTTTGCAAAAGTCATCGCTTCTTCATAAATTGCTTTGATTTTTGTGATATTTAAAGAGAATTTAGTTTTATTTTCATTAATTTTTAGTGCTTCTTCGAAAATTCTTTTTTTTGCAGAGAGATGTGGTGGAGGTAATTCTGGTAAACTTAAAACATCTATTAAATTTGAAAAACGAGCTAAATTTTTTTTAGAAACTTCACCTTCTGTTTCTAAATCAATCTTAACTTTAAAAACTTCATGAAGATTTGGATCTCTTTTAAGAAGTTGTTCGTATTGGTGTTCTTCTCCAATTAAAATTATTCTTGCATCAACAGGGAACTGTGGAAGCATTCTATCTAATGCCTGATAGAATTGTAATTCAGGAAGGTTAATAAAATCAATACTTTCAGAAAGAATTGAGGCTTTTAAAATTTCATAAGTTAATGTATCTTTTATAAGTTTATCAATTGGTAAAACTAAATATCCTCCTGATGCTTTGATTAAATTCCCTGGATAGTATTTTTTATCTGTTGGAATACCAACCAAACTCATAATACTAGGTGTTGGGTCAAAAATAACAGGAGTAGTTTCTGCGTCAGGGTCAAAAAGTGGAGTTAAACCTTCTTTTATTTCTGGGTCAGTTACAATTGTATTACTTTTTCTAAAGAAAAACTTTTTCGGAGATTTAATTTTTTCGGAATATTCTTTTTTTATTAGGTTTACGATACTACTTCTTTTTCCGAAACCTTCTTCACCAGTTAAAATAAAATGTTTAAAAAATTGTGGATTATCTAATGTATGCCTTATTTGCTTTAATGGCTCAATTTGAAATATAAAATAGTCAGTATGAAAATCTTTTTCTTTTGGCTCTAACTTAAATTCTGTCTCTTTTAGCTCGACAGTAATATCATTTTTAGTCAATTTTTTTAACATATCTGCAATACTTCCTTAGCCCTTTGTACGTGCAATTGATAATTGTACTGATTTAGTGAATTTTTAATTAGAAAATTGACATAACTAGTAAAAACTATCTTAAAAAAACTCCTAAACCATGATTTTTGGAAGGAGATTTTTGTTTTGCACTTTCAATTCTATTATCGACAGCTTTAATTCAATACATAATAATTCTTAAGGTAAGAACTTAGGTAAGTCTAAAATTGTATGCTTTTAGAAAATACCAAAATGTATCTTTTAAATTGGATAGTTACATTTTTAAAAAAGTGAACTTTAATTTTATGAAGACAAGTTGATACAAAAAAAATTGAATTTTCTAGTAATGGGGAAAAAATAATTGGTTTACTTCATCTACCTAAAGGGTTTTCAGAGACAGAAATTTATGACGCTACAATAGTAACTGGAAGTTAGACAACTGTAAAAGAGCAAATGCCAAACTTATATGCAAAAAAATTGGCTGAAAAAGGTTTTGTTGCTTTAACTTTTGATTTTCGTAATTATGGAGAAAGTGATGGAACACCAAGAAACTTTGAAGATCCAAATAAAAAAGTTATAGATATTACTAATGCGTTAAGCTATCTAGAATCACTTCCATTTGTGAATAAAAGAATAAATGCATTCGCAATTTGTGCAAGTTCAGGTTATATGAGTGAAGCGATTACAAATGGCGTAAAATTTAACAGAGTGGTTTTTATCGCACCTTGGCTGCATAATGAAAAAATTACAGAATTAGTATATGGTGGTAAAGAAGGTGTTAAAAACTTAAAAGAAAAAAGTGATCTAGCAAAAGTCAAATTCGAAAAAACAAATTCTGTAGAATATATTTTAGGAGTAAGCGATACAGATAAAACTGCTGCTATGTTTGGACCTTTCGACTATTATTTAAATCCAAAAAGAGGTGGAATAAAAGAATGGGGAAATCAGTTTGCTGTAATGGCATGGAAAGGTTGGTTAGAATTTAATCCAATTTCTTTTGCTGATAAAATTACTACTCCAATTCTGATTGTTCATAGCACAGAAGCTGCGATTCCAATGGGTGCTGAAGAATTTTACTCCAAACTTAAAGGTGAAAAGAAATTTACATGGTTTGATAAAGTCACTCAATTCGATTTTTATGACCAAGAACCTATAACTTCAAAGTCAGTTGCTGAGGCTGTTGATTGGTTTAAACAGAAATAATATTTTTATACCTATGTATATAATTTATTGTAGATTCTGAAAATATACAACCCTCTACAATAAATTTATTTAATACCACAAAATCTTTTTCCAATTTACATTTTGAATTCTACAAAAATTGATGATACAAAAGAATGAAAACCAAAGAACATAAACTTGCAAGTTTAAATGTAATTGATGTGAATTTTGAAAATTTTGATGAAATCATAATTTTGCTTCATGGATTTGGTGCAAACAAAGAAGATTTATTTCCTCTACATGAATTTATCCCTTCAAGGAAAAATACAAGATGGATTTTTCCAGATGCACATTTAGAAATGGACTTAGGTGGTTTTATCGGGAGAGCTTGGTTTCCAATCCTGTCTTCACATTTAGAACATATGCAAAAATTTGGAAATGATTTTAGTTATATCAAACCTGATGGATTAGATATTGCTAATCAAAAAATAAATGAATTAATTGACCAACTAAATTTCCCCTATTCCAAAATTACAATTGGGGGTTTTAGCCAAGGTGCAATGCTCTCGACAGATGTTGTTTTAAAAAGAGAAGACTTACCAAATGGTTTAGCTATTTTATCGGGAACATTAATTAACCAAACTGAATGGTCTGCTCTTGCAGAAAAAAAATCCAAATTACAATTTTTTCAGACTCATGGAACAATGGATTCGGTATTACCATTTAGTCAGGCAAAAAAATTAGAAGGTTTACTCAGAGAAGCAAAATTAACAGGTGAGTTTGTTGAGTTTCAAGGTGGACATGAAATCCCAGATAAAGTAATAAAAAGATTTGGTGCTTATTTAAAAAGATAATGGAAGAAAAAAAAGAATTAAATCGTGGTTTAAAAAATAGACATCTACAATTAATTGCACTTGGTGGAATTATTGGGAGTGGTTATTTTTTAGGTACAGGTTATGTGATTTCTGAAGTTGGTCCAGCTGCTTTTTTATCCTACTTACTCGGTGGATTAATTGTTTATTCTGTAATGTATGCTCTTGGCGAGTTAGCTGTAGAAATTCCAATTTCTAGTTCATTTGTAACTTATGCTCAAAAATTTATTTCACCTTCATTTGCATGTGGTGTTGGTTGGAGTTACTGGGTTACATGGATAACATTTGTTCCTTCAGAAATGATAGCTGCAGGAATTATAATGAATTATTTTTTTCCAAGTATAGCCACAATTTATTGGGCGACATTTTTTGGCGGAGTTGTTACAATTGTCAATTTAGTTCAAGTTAAATCTTTTGGTGAAATGGAATTTTGGTTAGCAATAGTAAAAATTTTAGCAATTATTTTATTTTGTGTTCTGGGAGTTTTTATTTTTTGTGGGTTTAACCCAACTGGGGAATTCCTAGGAACAAGAATTTTAACTTCTAGTGGAGGAATTTTTCCAAAAGGAACATTAGTTATATTTGCAAGTATGGTTATCATATTGGTGAATTTTCAAGGCTCGGAAATTATTGGTTTAGCTGCTGGAGAAAGTGAAAACCCAGAAAAAAATATTCCAATTGCAATTAGAAATGTTGCATTCAGAATAATCTCACTTTATGTAATTCCAGTTTTTATTTTGGTATTGATTGTTCCATGGACTAGTCTTGGTTTAGATGCATCTGTTTTTGCAGTTGCACTTGAAAATAATGGATTTAGTTGGGCAGGAAAAATTTTTTCTTTTGTTGTTTTAACTGCTTCTATTTCTTGTTCTAGCTCTGGACTTTATGGTTGTTCTAGAGCTATTTATGCACTTGCTGAAGAAAAAATGGCTCCAAAATTTTTATCAAAGCTAAACAAAAATAACGTTCCAGGGAATGCAACTTTAATTTCAATTATTGCTTGTTGGTTTGGTATCTTCGCATACTTCTTGTTAGGTGAAGAAATTTATAAAAATCTTTTGGCTTTATCTGGTCTCAGTGGTGCTGTTGCCTGGATTTCAATTGGCTGGTCCCAATACAATTTTAGAAAAACTGTGGATGAATCAAAATTAAAATTTAAAACCCCCTACTTTCCCTACTTTACTCTATTTGGAATTTGGTCTCAAGTAGTTTGTTTAGTCTTGATGTTGTTACAACCTGAACTGAGAATCGCTTTTTATATTGGAGTTCCCATTTTGGTAACACCTATTTTGGTTCATAAATTTTTGAATAAGAAATAAGTTAGAAAGAAAGAAAATCTAAATAAGAATCTGAGATTAAATCGGATAAAATGGGAGAATTTTTTTCCACTTAACATTGATTATACGATGAATCAAACATTATTCCCAAACAATAAGCAAGAAATAAATGATAATTTAATCGAAATCGAAAAGATAGAATTAAAACAAAGAATTAAAGAAGAAAGGGAAGGAACAGCTAACAATGCTTAGATTAAGTAGTTTATTATTGTTTATATTATGTTTTATGCAAATGTATTGTGAAAAAGAAAATATGTTTTCAGCAATACCAAAAGAAAATGCTACTTTATATGTTGGTGACATTAGCAAAGAAGCAGGTTTGGAAAGTATTGGAACAATTTATAAAAATTATCCACTTGTTTTAATGAAGAAAAAAGTTAAACTTCACGGAGAAAATTATTATAAGCTCAATGAAGTCATGCTAGATGTAATTGACAACAAATCAAGATGGATAAAAGAAAGTGATTTTGAAAAAAAAGATCCCCACAGTCTACCCAAATTAAATTTAGCAGTTCATAAAATCGAAAAATCAAAATTTACAAGCTATAAAAATTTAATCTATTATGAATTTCAAAGTTTTAAACTTTTACAGTTTGATAAAGATAAATTTATTTTAACTAAAGAATTTAATACAGAAATCATCAATAAAATTCGCAAAGACTTTCTGAAAGATATACCACCAAATATAAATCAAAAACTTTTCCCAGCAGAAGACTTTTCCTTTTTTTATCAATATGGTCAAGGTAAATTTACGGAAAACAAAGTAGAAATTATTTTGAAAACTCTGGAATTGAACCTCGAGGGAATTATATGAATTATGGATATATGAACTTAATCCCTTTAATTGAAAGAACAAAAGGAAAACCAATTCTAGAAAAACTAAACTGCGAATATGAAAAAGAAATTATGAAAAGCTGTAAATTTAATACATGGTTTTTTGAAATTACACAGGATAAATATTTTTTTATAATTTTTTGAATGTAAAAACCCAAAAAGGAGAACAATAATGGAAACTTAGCAACAGGGAAGTGATTATTACAAAGAACATTTTAGTTCAAAAGAACGTTTGCATTCGGTATTAAGAAAACATATCAATGAATGTGTAAATTGTCAGTGAGATTATGGAATATTGTTGTTTTTTGTATTTAAAGAAATGTTTGTGAGTTGAATTGAGATAGGTTTCACAAATGAAAAAAGTTTCTCTCAACAAGCGAAAAGGATTGAAGCGGTGTCAAAAAATTGTAAATACAATTTTTTGACAAGAGCTGAAAGCCTGGCGGCATACTCTCGTTACATGATAGTATTGCAAGACAAGAGTATTGAGTTGCCGATTCGCCCAAAAAAATATTCTAAATTATTTTTTCAGAAATTGGAATTCTTGGAGATATAAAATTTGAATTTGCTCTGCCAATCCTAACAATCATTTGAATTTTATTTTTCTCAGAACTAGAAGAAGTTAGCTTTTCAAATTTATCTCTAACTTCATTCATTTCTTTATATTCTTGTAAAACTTGACTGAGAGGTTGAATCACCAAATTTTCTTTTGTGCAAGATAGTTGAAATCGAGCAAAATCCATTCCTGTTTGAATCCAATCTTTTTTAGAATTTGTTTTTGTTTTCCAATATATAAGACCTTTATTGGTATTCATTTTTTCTTTGAACGTGTTCAAATAAATTTTATTTCCTTCTGCACTGTGAAATTTTTCAGGTTCTTTACTTATAAAAAAAGTTTCAGCCATAAATCTTTGAAACTCTTGCATGTTTTGACCTTTTAATGAAATTCCATCTCTATGTTTTTGAATTTCATTATTACCAAATCGAAACCATGTTCTGTTTTCTTCATTGATATAACGTGTTAAAGTTTCAATTTTTGTTGCTTCATAAAAAATTTCATTTAGAGTATTAATTTCATTTTGATTTGAAATAAATACTAATTCAGAATTTTTTGCTTGTCCTAAAATTTTTAATTTTTCAAATTCTTGTTCTGAAATATTTTCACCAGTATAATAATCACGATTAGTTGCCCTTTTAGAAATTGATTCAAATAATGGAGAATCTTTTTTTGAAAGTTTTAATTTTACATTAGCAAGAATTTTTTCTCCAATTTTTTTTGATTCTCCCTCTGGAAAGAGCTTTACCTCAGACTCATAACCAATTTTATTTGCACCAATTGAGAGGAATTCTAAAAAGCAACCTTGTCCAATATGAATTTGTCTATTTAATGGATCAGTGATTGGGAGAATTCTTTTTTCATCAATATAAAGATTCATTTCAGTTGGACTAAGAATTTGAAATTTCCAAGCTTGAGTGTTGTGTGGATTTGGGGCTGAGATTCCAACTTGTATTACTTTTAAAATTGGTTCTATTAAATCTTTTTCAGATTCGAGTGGATTATTAGTTCTATTACCTTTGAATCTTGGGTGTGCGGAACTACATTTTTCCAAAAAAATCGGTAAAGTTAAAATACTAAGTGAATTTATTAAAAAAATTTTTCTATTCATTTTATCTCCAAAAAATAATATTCAAGATTAGAATTTTAATTGTGAAAAATTCACCAAGTTCAAAATTTTAATGAATTGAGTATTATTAAAATATTTCGATTTATTGAATAAAGATAAACTTGAAAAATTTAAACTCAGAAATAGTATATCCTAAATGGATTTAGAATTAATTCGTCAGTTTATACTTGAGGCAGAAAATGGAGAAAAATACCCTTTAGCAAAATTAATTTCCCAAATTGAAAAAAAAGATTCATTTGAGTTTAGAAAAAAACTTTTTACTGAACTTGAAAAACTTCCCAAAAAAAAAACAACTACAATAGGTTTTACAGGAACTCCAGGTGCAGGCAAATCATCATTAATTGGTGAGCTTTGTCATTTGTTTTTAAAAAATTCTTCCAATAAAAAAAAATTGGCAATAATTGCAATAGACCCTTCTAGTAAAAAAACTGGTGGTTCTATTCTTGGAGATCGCACTAGAGTAATTTTACCACCTCGTGAGAATCGAATTTTTTTTCGCTCACAAGCATCAGAGCTAGATCTTGGAGGTTTAAATCCATATACCTATCATGTGATTCGATTACTTAGATATTTTTTTGATTATATTTTTATTGAAACAGTTGGAATAGGACAAAACGAAACTGAAATTACTTCTCTTACAGATTTTTCATTTTTGATTTTACAACCACTTGCTGGAGATAATATACAATTTATGAAAAGTGGAATTATGGAAGTGCCAGATTGTTTTATCATAAATAAATGTGATGAAAAAGAGTTAGCACTCTCCAGTTTTCACACTTTAATTAGCTCTCTTGAATTTTTAAAAGACACTTTAAATGGAGTAGAAATTCCAAAAATTTTTCAAACCTCTGTTCATAAAAAAATTGGTCTTGAAAGCTTAATGGATTTTATTTTGTCAATTCAAAACTCGAAGAATAAAAATGAAGAAACTACTGAACAAATAAAAAAAATGATTCAAAGAGAATATGGAAATTTTGGAATTCATTTTTTTTCTAAATTAAGTTCTTTAGATTTTTCTACCTATGAAGATATGGAAGATTTTTTTCATTCCAAAATCAATAAACAAATAATTTTTAAAACTATTTAAAATTACATATTTGAAAAAAAAGCAACTATGAAAATTTATATTATCTTTTTAAAATGATTTAAATCATTTGTTTAATATAATTTCACCAATCAATTGGAAAATAATCTTTTAAAAATTTCCCAAAAATATGCTCACCAGTGTTGATGCCATGGATAAGTGGATCAAGAACTCTTGCAGCACCATCAACAATATCAAGTGGTGGTTGAAAATCAAATTTATCTTGTTTGTGTTGAGAAAGCTCAGCCGGATCTTCATCTGTCACCCAACCAGTATCCACAGCATTCATAAAAATTCCTTCCTTAGCAAGTGTTGATGCCGAAGTATGTGTGAGCATATTGAGTGCAGCCTTTGCCATATTCGTGTGTGGATGACGATCGGCTTTTCTAAAACGATGAAACTTTCCTTCCATTGCAGTAACATTTACAATATGTTTCATTCCTGTACAATCTTTTCGCATAACAGCGATTAAACGATTACATAAAACAAAAGGAGCAATAGCATTTATTAATTGAAGTTCAATCATTTCTGCAGTTTGGATTTCACCAAGTTTTAATCTCCATGAATTTGTTTTTCTGAGATCAACTTGTTGTAGATCTTGGTCTAGTTTTCCTTCAGGAAAAAATTCAATAGCTGTTGGTGTTGTATCATGAGTGTATGGAATCATTGAAAGTTCAGCAGAAGAACGGATTCCAATTCCAATAGATTTATTATTCCAATCAATTGGTACTGCAAGTCCAGTTTCAGAATTTTTAATAACCCCAATCGAAAGTCCATGACTCAAGTTTCTATAACGCCTTAATAAATAATTTACATCTTCATCTAAATTGTTTGGATTTGTTAATTCTAGCTCTAGTAAATGTTTATAAAAATTAGGAGGTCTTCTCACTGTTTGAGCCGCATTGTTAATTAGTATATCAAGTCTATCATAACTTTCCTCAATATGATTACAAAATAATTCCACAGATGGAGTGTGCCTGAGATCAAGTCCATAGATATGTAGTCTTTCTTTAAAATTTTGAAAATCATCTTCTTTGGAAAAACGGATTGCAGCATCAACTGGAAATCTTGTAGTTACAATAACATGTGCATTAGAACGAAGCAAAATTAATGCAGTATGATAGCCAATTTTTAATCTTGCTCCTGTTATAATTGCAACTTGATTTTGCAAATCTGCTTTTTGAAATCTTTTAGCATAATTATAATCTCCACATTCAATACACATTGAATCATAAAAAAAATGCAACTTACTATATTCTTTATTACATGAATAACAATTTCTTGGTGATTTTAATTCTTCTGTAAATTCTGGTTTGTCTATTAATTGAAGTGGTGCTTGAAAAATTGAATTTTTTCTGGCTTCACGAATTCCTGTGTTTGATCTTGCCAATCTTTCTTTTTCTGTAATTTGTCTTTTTTTTTCTTTACGAATTTCTTTATTACGTTGGTCTAATTCTTTTTTATCTGGTCTGGAAATTTTTCCAGTTAAAGTGAATAATTTAATTTTATCTTCATCTGATAGATTTGCAAAATACTTTCCATTACTTACAAATTTTTCTAATACTTCTAAACAATTTTGAATTTCATCATTATTTGGCATTTTTTTCTTTTTCACGAATGGCTATATATTCACCAACTTCGTTATTGATTTTTTCTAAGTCTAATTTGGATTCAATCTCTTGTCGTATTTTTTTTGCTGCCCCAGGACCTTTTCCATAAGTTGAAATAAATATAGAATAATTTTCTTTTATAAATCCTGCTACAGAAATAAAATCAGAATCTTCTACTTTATCAATAAAATTGATTAATAATTTTTCTTTTTTTGCTTCTTCCAATATCTCTTTTTCTATTATTGGATCGTTTATTCCAACATATACAATGTCAAAATTTTTTAAGTCCCCTACTCTATATTTTCTATATTCAAAATCAATCCATTCTAAACCATGAAACTCTTCTACAAAATCTGGTGAGATGGCTTTAATTTTTTTATTTAATTGAGAAAGAGTTCTTAATTTTTCTGCAGCAGCTTTTCCACCACCAATTAATAAAATATTTTTTTTTGATACTTCTATCATTAAAGGAAGATATGTTTTCATTTTTTTAATTCTTCTGAATGAAAAATTAATTTATCAATCATCTCACCAATTTTAGTAGTTTTCAAAATACTAAAAATGAATTTTGAATAATTAATTTTTTTTTCTAGCCTTTCCAAATCAAGTTTAATATTTAAAGATTTTGCATGAAGCAAAATTTCTATTTCTTCAAGGCTCATATCTTTTGGTTTTTTTTTTGAAAACTCTTCTGAAGTTTGTAAAGGATTAAATTGAATTTTGCTCATCTAAGTAATTTTTTTTAGACTGATAATTAAAATCACAAATGATAAAACCAAAATAAAAATTCCTAAAATCACAGATGCAATTATTGGATCGTTAAAAAGTTTTACCAAATATAAATAAGCTGCAATAGATAAAAAAACTGTTCCAAGAACTTTTAAAAATACTGCATAGAGAATTGCAACTGTGATAATAAAACCATTTTGAATTTTTTTCTCTACTATTTTTTGATAATAAATAAAAAGTAATTCAAAATAAGAAATAAAATGTTCAACTAAAGTTAAACTTTGATTTAGAAGAGAATCTTTTTTTTTCTTAGGTGGACTCTCTTCTTTTTCAATAATTTTTTTCTTTGCCAAACTAGTCTTTTTTTCCTCTCATGAGTAATCCAAGAATTAATCCAACTCCAACACCCACACCTAAACCAATCAAAGTTGCTTTCTGAGGATTTTTTGAAATATAATCCCCCATGTTGTCGATGACTTGTTTTGCTTTTTCTCCAGCGTTATCACCAATTAGTTTTAATTTTTCTGAAATATCTGATACCTGTTCCAAGTAATTTTCCCTCGCTCTTTTTTTAATATTCTTAGCTTCTTCTGATAATGAAAGAAATTCTTCTTCTATTTTTTTTCCAGCTTCCATAAATTCATTTTCATATAATGATTACTCCTTGCAATATTTTTTTAGAAAAAGAAATTACTTCTTGCAATATTTTCTATTGTAAATAAATTATATACAATGTATGAGGCAAATAATGAAAATTTTTTTATTTCTTTCTATTTTTAGTATTTCTATTTTTTCAACAACCATTTATGTTCAAAGTCCAATTGCGAAGATTTTAAATGATCCAAATATGGCAAGCTCTGGTAAACCTCTGAAACAAGGAACTGAAGTAACTCAAATTGGTGAACAAGATATGTTTTTAAAAATCAAAAATGGGTCTGAAACAGGCTGGATTTTAAAAATTTATACTAGTAAAATTCCCCCTTCAAACAAGGCAAATACTGCTGCCAGCCAAAATGAAAAATCACCTGGGATTCAATCTAGAGCAAGAGCTTCCACTTTTACAGAAACGGCATCTGCAAGAGGTTTAAGTGAATCAAAAAAACTTAGAACTCGTGGAAATAATGATGAATATGATTTTGAAGGTTTAGAATGGCTTGATAAAGTTACTGTAAAACCAGAAGATATTAAAAATTATAAAGAAGAGTAAATGTATAAATTTTTAATTTTATTATTTTTATTTTGTAAAACATCATCTTCCGAAATTGTTAAAAAAGATCCACCTGCAGAAGTTTATAAAGAAATTAAAATTGGTAGAGCAATTGCTGCCAAGTTTATCAAAAAATTTGGTTTAGTTCAAGACAATAAACAAACTAAGTATCTTAACTATATTGGTGGAAAAATTGCAGAACTTTCTCCACGTCAGGAACTTAGCTTTAAATTTGGAATTCTCAACACAAAAGAAGTTAATGCATATGCTTGTCCAGGTGGATATATTTTTATTACTAAAGGTGCTTTAAATCAAATTGAAAATGAAGCTGAACTTGCTGGCGTTTTAGCACATGAAGTTTCACATGTTACTCTTTTTCATTCAGGAAAATTTGAAGGTAAAGAAGAACTTCTTATTGACTTAGTTGCATCCATGTTATCACCCGGTGGAGATGCTATTTCATCTGTAATGGAAGTTGCCTCGGCTGAACTTGAAGAAATGATGTTAGAAAATGGTCGTCAAAAAACTTTTGAAATTGAAGCTGATATTTCTGGAACATTACTTTTATCCCAACTCGGTTATGATACTAATTCTTATGTAAATTATCTAAAAAGAATTAAATCAGGAGAAGAAAATAAAGTCCATTCCAAAACTCATCCTCCTGTAGAAGAAAGAGTCTCAGCAATAGATAAATTCTTCACTGCTCAAAAACTTTCAAAAACTGGAAAAACAAATCCCAAAACTTTTAAAGAAAATATTTCAAAAAAAAATTAAGGTAACGAAACGTGATTAAATCAATATTCATTTTATTTTTTGTGGCTTCAGCCATATTCTCAGACACATCCCATAATATAAATGGTTTTTTTGGAGAAAAAGCCCCTGGTCTTGGTGGGGCATTTACTGCAGTTTCAGATGATCCATCTGGAGCATATTATAATCCTGCAGGACTGGCATTTGCTTATGATAATTCAATTTCCTTATCAGCAAGTAATATCACTAAGATTAATAAAAGTTATAATAATGTTTTGGGTCCTGGACAAAGTTATCTTAGAGATTCACAGAATTATATTCCAAATTTTTTTGGTATAGTTAAAGAATATAAATCGTACAAAATAGGTTTTTCCATTGTGAACACTTTGAATGAGACTTTTTCTAGAAATGACCAAGTTTCAAATCCTATTTATTATCCTAGAACGAGGAACTTAAGAACTAATAATTTGGAAAATTATAACCAAGTTCAGACTGGTATGAGTATAGCAAAATCGATTACTGATAAATTTTCAATTGGAGCTACTTTGTATTATACTTATGACACTGCTTCAATCAATAATGCTTTTTTAGTTCAACAAGCTGATAAAACTTTTCAATCTGCTGTTCAAAGTGATAATAGAGATACGAGAGGAGTTTTACCAATTTTAGGAATTATGTATATGCCTACTCCAAAAGTTTCGCTTGGTTTATCTTTGAGAAGACAATTTGTAACTTCAGGAAATAGACTTTCAAATGCTTTTGCAACAAGTTCATTTTCAGATTCAGACAGCATAGTTCTTCTTGAAGGAACAAGTAAAGCAAATGGTGGTAGAATTGGTAATACTCCAATTATATCTTCACCGCTTAACTCCCGTATTCCGGAAACTTCTGAAGCCAGAGGAGGAATTGCAATTTTTCCAACAAAAAAATTAATGACCTCTTTTGATACAATATTCACATCAGGTTATAGTAGAAACCAAAATCAATATGAATTAATTCTTGGAGGTGGGGCAAACAATTTATTTACTTTAAATTCTTCGGATGTTCAAGAATTAAAAAGATATAGTACGATGAATTTTGCTCTTGGTATTGAATATTTTTTAACAGATAATTTTGCATTTAGACTTGGTGGTTTTACAAATAATGCCAATACAAGAAATGTTTCATGGATTACTTCTGCACTTGAAGCTGCAAATAGAGATATAAGACCACAAGAAACAATTGCTAGAACTCAAAATGGACAAGTTGATTATAAACTTGGAACTTTAAGAGACCCACTAAGAAATGAATATGTAAATTTACGTGGTGCTTCAATTGGTTTTTCTTGGTCAACTTCTAAAGCTTCATTTGGTATAACAGTTATTAAAGAATTTGGACGTGGTGCTTCCCAAATTGATGCAAGTAGACCAATCCAAACTTTGGTATATGACAGTACTGCGATCTATGTTATTGTAAGTTCTAAATCAAATTAAAATAATACTTTCGTTTAACAATAGTATCGTTATTCGATAGTATAATTGATTTTGTAGAAAATTTGAATAAATTTTTCCTCTTTGTTTTAAAAAATAAAGAGGGAATAAAAATGAAAAAATTATAAAAATAAAATTAATTTAGTAATTTTGGGGGAATTTTTTTGTGGGTTGATTTTCTAAAACCTAGAATCTAAAAAAAATATCCCACAAAAAAAACGGGCTTTTCGCTACTTCATTTAACCACTACTCTGTTCACTAAGGCTCTCGAAGTAAACCTGTTAAATGTAACGCTTCAATCCCTTTCCCTTCTATTGAAACAATTTTTTTTGAAATGCGAAGTTTTTTTAAAAGAAAACAGCTTTTTCACAACTATAATCATATAGCTGTGAACTAATTTTCATAGAACAATAGTTATCTAGCCTAGAACAATTTTTAAATTGAAAGTTGCTAATTATAAAAGATGGAGTTCCTTTTAAGTTCGTTTTTTTGCAATTTAAAAGAATTCCTCGTGACTATTTGATTTCACAATACAAAAATGATTTATGTTTATAAAAATAATTTTCTCAATAAAATGGGAATTCTTCAATCACAAAAAAGCCACCCCTACTCTATAATTCTTTTAATAAACAAAAAATTTTCCAACACAAAGCGATAGAGATACAGAAAGTCGCTATGCGAGTCGCGAAGCGACCTAGCTTTTTGTAGCTCGGGTCTTTTTAGAAGTTAGTTTTTTAATAAAAACTTTCAAATGATTTTTATTCTAACTTCTAAAAAGACATCGCCCAAACTTAAGAATAAACTTTATGATAAAGATACAAAAAAGCTTGACTTTTAGACAGTTGTATAATTTTTTTATACGAACGTGTAACTTTTTTAAATAAAAATTAGTCAAATGTATAAAGTTACTAAAAGAGGTAAACTATGAAAAGTTTTATGTATCTAATAATCTTTGGGTTAAGTATCAATTTATTCTCGACAACTATTTATGTGCAGAGCCCAATTGCAAAAATTTTAGCCGAGCCCAATATGGCAAGTTCAGGGAAACCATTAAAGAAAGGTTCAGAAGTTACACAAATTGGAGAGCAAGACATGTTTTTGAAAATCAAAAATGGTTCTGAAATTGGTTGGGTTTTAAAAATTTATACAAGTAAGATTGCCCCTTCAAATAAAGCAAATTCTGCAGCTATCCAAAATGAAAAATCATCTGCAATTCAATCTCGTGCAAGAGCTTCCACTTTTACAGAAACTGCTTCTGCTAGAGGTTTAAATGAATCCAAAAGACTAAGAACTCGTGGCAACAATGAAGAATATGATTTTGAAGGTTTAGAGTGGTTAGATAAAGTTACAGTTAAAAAAGAAGATTTAAAAAATTTTAAAGAAGAGTAGCATAATTAAACTTATCTGATTTTTTACAGGTAAGTTTTTTTTAATAGAAAATTCAAAACTAAAAACAAAATTATTAATCAACTTCAAGGCAACTATGAACAAAATCTGTATTCTTTTATTTTTTATTTCCATAAAAATTTTTTCAGACACATTCCATAATGTTAATGGATTTTTTGGGGAAAAAGCTCCAGGACTAAGTGGAGCATACACTGCAGTATCAGATGATCCAGCAGGAGCTTATTACAATCCGGCTGGACTAGCTTTCACTTATGATAATTCTATTTCACTATCTGCAAGTAATATTACAAAAATACATAAAGGATATTTGAATGCCTTGGGACCAGGACAAGGTTATCAAAGAGACTCACAAAATTATATTCCAAACTTTTTTGGTGTAGTAAAAGAATACAAAACTTACCGAGTTGCTTTTTCCATTTTAAACACATTAAACGAAACATTCACAAGAAATGATCAAATTGTAAATCCAGTTTATTTCCCACGTTTTGCAAGTGCAAGAATTAATAATACTGAAAGTTATAACCAAGTTCAAACAGGTGTTAGTATTGCAAAATCAATTACAGATAAATTTTCAGTTGGAGCGACATTATATTATACTTATGATACTACAAATATCACAAATGCAAATCTAATTCAATTTACAAATTTACAATTTCAATCAGGTGTGGTTACAGATAGAAGGGACACAAGAGGATTTTTACCAATTCTTGGAATTATGTATATGCCAACTACAAAAATTTCTCTTGGTTTATCAATTAGAAGACAATTTGTAACTTCTGGGAATAGGCTTTTTAATTTATTTACAACAAGCTCATTTTCAAATTCAAATAGAATTCTCCTTCAAGAAGGAACAGATGAAGCAAATGGAGGAAGACTAGGTAGCACACCAATTATTTATTCCCCACTTAACAATCGCATTCCTGAAACAACTGATGTTAGAGCGGGTTTTGCAGTATTTCCTTCCAAAAGATTAATGGCATCCTTTGATACAATTTATACTTCAGGTTTTAACAGAAAACAGAATCAATACGAAATGAGATTTGGTGGTGGAGCAAGAAATTATCTTCTGTTACAAGATTCAGAAGTGCAGGAATTAAAATTGTACAGCACAACAAATTTTGCTTTTGGAACAGAATACTATTTAACAGATAATTTTGCATTAAGACTTGGTGGGTTTACGAATAATGCAAATACTAGAAATGTTCCTTGGCATGAATCAGCGACTCTTGCATATTTAAGGGAAAACCGACCATTAGAAACTATTTCAAAAAATGCAGATGGACAAATTGATTATAAATTGGGATCATTAAGAACACCAGTTAGAAACGAATATGTAAATTTAATTGGTGGCTCTTTTGGATTTGCCTGGGCAACTTCTAAAACTTCATTTGGTGTTACCATTGTGAAAGAATATGGCAGAGGCTCATCACAAATTATTGAAACCAGTCCAATCCAAACCATGGTTTATGATAGCACAGCATTGTATGTAATTGTGAGTTCAAAATCTAACTAGAAATTACTTCTGTTAAACAATACTATCGTTTATCAATAGTATCTTTTTTTTGGGGAGAATTTTTTTGTGCCTAGCCCTTTAGCAATATTTTCGCTTAAGCGGAAATCACTCAGTTGATCTGCACAAAAAAACCGGGCTTTTCGCTACTTCCCAAGACAGGATTAACTTCTTCAGAGTTGCAAGTGCTTGGTTTCAACCCGCTGTCTTGGGAAACGCTTCAATCCCTTTCTTTCGTATTGAAAATTATTTTTATCAAATCATAATCATTATTGATTGATTAAATATATTTTTACTTTTCATAAAAAAGTAAATTTAAACTATGAGTTATGTCATTAAGATATGAATTAGCAAAAACAATGGCTAGATATTTCATTTTACATCTAGAGCAGGAATTATTAAAACCAAAAGAGGTAACTGAGTATGTTACTTTGGAAGGTGAAAATTTTTTAGATGTTACAAAAAAAATGATCAACTTGTTAGAAAAGAAATTTCCAGATGTCAGAGAAAAAAAACCCAAGTTTAATTATTTTAAACATTGGTGGACTAATGAATTTTTTTTTAGACAAGATCGTTTTAAGCCATATATGGAAACAACCTTCAAAACTCAAAACCAAATACAATTATTTAAAATTTTAGATATACTATCTCCAGACGATACTAAAAGAAAACAACTCGCTGCAAGTATGACTTATACAATAAAAAAATTTAGAGAGAGAGGCAGGAATGTTTCATTTGATTTAATTTTTTCAGCTGAAGCAAGACAACTTCCCATTTTTGAATTAATAATTAAAATTGAAAAAATTCCTTATATTCGAGCAAAAAGAATTATTTATGAACAAAATATTTTTATGCAAAGAACAGCTTATAATGTAATTGATGAAGAACTTAGAATTTCACTTCAAAAAACAGATCAAATTTTAAAATCTATCTTACCTGAAAAAATTGTTAATGAATTAAAAGAAAATGGAAAAGTAGAACCTGAACTTTTAAAATCAGTCTCAGTTATGTTTTGTGATTTGGAAGGATTTACAAAATTATCCTCTACTCTAAGCCCAGAAAATTTACTTTTTGAATTGGATGAGTCATATACACATTTTGATAGAATTATTAAAATGATGCGACTAGAAAAATTAAAAACAATTGGTGATTCATATATGTGTGTGGCTGGTTTAAATAAAGATTTAAAAGTTCATGCTGTGGATTCCATTTTAGCCGCTATTCGTATTCAAGAATTTCTACGTAAATATGAAAAATCTAAAATAAAAAAAGGACTCCCAAGTTGGAAAGTAAGAATTGGAATTCACTCTGGATCTGTAGTAGCAGGAATACTTGGAAAAAATAGATTTAATTATGATCTTTGGGGAGATACAGTTAATGTAGCACAAAGAATGGAGTCATCTTCAGTAGGTGGAAAAGTCAACATCTCTTTAGAAACTAAAAATCTTGCTGAAGAATTTTTTGATTTTGAAGAAAGAGGAAATATTTTTGTAAAAGGGAAAGGTGAAATGGAACAATTTTTTGTAGTTGGAATTAAAAAAGAATTATCATTAGACGGAAAAGGGAAAACTCCAAATAATAATTTTAAAAATATTTATAAAAAGATTTTACTCTCCTAAAATAAATTCATTCCTTTGATTAAAATACTTTTTGGGAATTAAAATTGGAGTAAAATCTCTAAATCTATCTCTTTCAAAAATTTCTATACTATTAGCAATATCTTTTAAATTAATTTCAATTTTTTGATTTTCTTCTTTTTTAATTAATAAAGATTCTTGATGAATAATTTTTTTTTCTATATTTAAAAAATTAATTTTAAAATTTGCATTTTCTCTTTTAGTAGAATTATCTAAGCAAAATTCTAAATTAAATTTATTTTTATTTTCAGTTTTCCAAATAAGATTTCCTTTAAAGATAAAATGATTATTTGTCTCTGAATAATTATTTAATTGATAATTTAAAGTTTGTTTTTTTCTAAATTCAAAAAGATTTTCTCGGCAATAAAAATTATAAAGTAACTGAATTAAAAATAAAAAGAAAATCAAGTTTGATAAATACAATTTGTAATTATTTTTTTTTTCTTCATGACCTAATCCAAAAAAAAGAATAATACAAAAAAAAGCCACATCAGGATGTACTAAATGGTAACCTATTAAAAAAGTAAACATAAGTAAAAATATTTCAACTCGAATCAATTTTTTACCAAGATTTAAAACTAAAAATATAGTTCCAAAAATGCCAATTTCGAATAAAATTCCAGAATAAAACGAACCAGGATTATCAATTAGTTTAAATGGATTCGTTTTTTCTCTAGTTGTATCTTTAAGTTCTGGAATAAAACTACCAATTCCATTTCCAAAAAATGGTTTTTCAAGAAATAATTCCAATGAAATTAAATTCAAATAAAATCTTGGGGGATCCACAGATTTTAAAAAAGTTTCAATATTTTCAATTTTCTGGTATTGAAACTTATTTCTGATTTCAGGTTTATCAAGTTTATAAATTAAAAAACAAAATGATATAATGATAAATATCGTTGAATATATTTTGAATTTTTTAGAAATATAATTTTTATATTTGAGTAAGCTAATTAACATTCCAAAAAAAAGAATCAACAAACTTGTTCTACCTTGAGTTGTAAAAATAATTAAAAAATAATATATAAAATAAATAATTAATATAATAAAAATAAATTTATTTTTTTTAATCCATTGGTTAGAAAAATCTATAATTGGTAGAATAGTTTTGATATTGAGTAAAATTAAAAAAAAAGATATTGATAATATTACAGAAGAACTACTTGAATCTCTTAACAGTGCAGGTTGTCTCCCTACTTCTAAACTTAAATTAGTTTGCTCCATCAAAAAATTTGGACTTATAAATTTTTGAATACTTAGAATAGGTAAATTGATTAATATTAGAAAAAAAATTCCGATCAAATAATCTTTTTTATTTTTCTCATTATCTAAATAAATCCAGAATAGTGGAAAATAAATGGAATAAATAATTTCAACAGAAATTGCATAAGCTGTTTTGGATAAAATTTCTGAATTATAAAAGGTTTCTTGTAGAGAGTATCCATTTAAATAGGGAAAATTAAAATAAACAAAAAATCTTTCTATTAATAAAAAATTCAAAAAAAGTATTAATATTAGAATATTAGAATATTCTAATTTATTTTTATTTTTAAACAAAACACCAGTTATTGCCCCAAAAAAAATTGGAAAATTACAAATAAAATTATCAGAAATTCCTAAAATTGGAAGTAGTCTTGTTAAAGAAATCGCAGTTAATATAGTCAGTATTCTTCCAAATTTCTCAGAAATTAAATATGGTAGAAAACCAATTCCAAAAGTTGATAAAAAGAAAAAATTGTATTTGGTATTTTCTATTGGATGAGTATATTGAAAGATATCCTTATAAATATAAAATAAAATAAATACAAATAAAATTCTAATTTTTTTCACTGATTTTTTTTAAAATAACTTTATTTAGTCTTAAATCGGAACTTGATTCTAGTTCAATTTCTTTAGTTTCGTATTCTCTGGCTGAGATTAAAATTTTTAATTTTATTTTTTCTTTGAATAATTTGATAAATAATGCATCTATTTTTCTAGAATTAAATTTTTCATCTTCAAAAAATTCAATACTTGGTAATTCAATATTAGATTGAATGATTTCTTTATTTTCATTAAATGTTTGAATGATTATTTTTTCAGATTCATAAAATTCATCTAACAATAATACCCATGATTTTCTAGCTCCAAGTAAAACTTTTTTTACAATACTGTATTCTGGGTTATGATGAGATGATTCAAAAATATAAGCATTTGTTCCAAAAGAATTATAATAATAATCTTGATCAGTACCATCAACGGGATATAAATTTTTTCTTAATTTATAATCTCTATCAGATCTAAAAGATTTTAATTTTTTAAGAATTTTTTCTCCAAGAAATTTTGGATATTCATCAGAAGGATTTTTTGTTTCTTCAATAGTATAAGGAAATAAAACTGCAGTAGCATGTGAATGAAAGCTAAAAGAAAAAATAAATCTTTCTTTTCTTGCAAGAGCTATCATCGCTTTTGTTTCAGGTTCAGATGCTGAAGATTCACCTCTAAAAAAAACAGACTCTTTATTTCCAGATGAAGCTTTTTTTTGTCCAGAATTCCACATAAACGGAAAATTTCTATTTAAGTCTACTCCTCGATATAAATGTTGTTCACTCATTCCAGTTGGGAGATACCCATTTTTTCTTCCCATAGCAGAGGATATGTTCCAAAAAAAATTCATTCCATCCGGATTCATAATTGGTACACACCAGATACTCAAATTTTTTAATCTATCAGAAAATTTATTTGGATATTTTAAAATTTGGTAAATAACATCGTAAACATGTTCAGTTGAAATTAATTCATTCGAATGAATTGCTCCTAAAAATAAAACTGAGCCTTGAATTTCTTCCTTTGATGAAGGTAAAATTTTAAGTGCATAAATTTTTCTACCAAGTCTAGACTTACCTAATGAATGAAGTTCAACTTTAGTTGGAAAGTTTAGTGCAATATTCTTTAAATAAATTTCATTTAAGATTTCGTCTTTGTAACCATTTTGAATCGAATCTAAATCTTGGTAACCTTCTTCTAGCCTTTTAGTATATCCTAAATCATAATATTTAAATGGAGCATATTGTATTTTTTTATTCTTAATATTATATTTTTCTAATATAAAATATTCAGACTCATTAAGTTTTAAAAACACAGATTCTTTGTCTTCAGAATAATTTTCTTTAGTTTCAAATTTGTTTTCTTCAAGTGCTAACTGATATTTGTATAAATCTTTTTTTGAAATTTTATAAATAGTATTTTCTTTAGATTCATTCAAAGGAATATTCGGGAATTTTTTTGTTTCAGAGAAGATTGAACAATTTAGTAAAATTAGTATTATGTAATATTTCATAAATACTTTTCTTTTAAAAACAAAGTAAAATAAATAAATAAGATTATAAAAGCAGAATAAATTAAAATAAAATATTCTTCATTAAAAAACATTTCATAAATTACAAAAAACAAAATCAAACCTGTACAAAGAGAATACAATATCGGAGCTAAATAGTAACTAATTTTATAAAAAATTTTTTTTTCAGTTCCAATTTTTATTTTATAAACTGATAAAATTGTCATAACAGATAAAATTGATAAAAACAAAAATGATAAATTTAATATTTTAAAATCATTTTGAAAAATTAAAATTTGCAAAATTGCAAAAATACCTAAAAATAAAATTGCATTTTTAGGAACTGAAGAATTATTTAATTCTGAAAATTTTTCAAAAAAGAGTTTATCTTTTGACATAGCAAACAATACCCTACTTCCAGTTATTAATGTTGAATTCATATTTCCAATAACTATAAAAAAAATTACTATACTTAAAATTTTACTACTTAAATAAATAGAGTCATTAGAAAAATTACCTAAACCTAATTCTACAAGTTTAACAAAAATATCCATTTCAGGATTTTGCAACACTTTAAATGGTAAAAAACTTAAAAAACTAATTGAAAAAAATAAATATATTAATAGAACAAAAAAAGGACCAACTATCATCACTAACGGTAAATTTTTTTTTGCTTCTTTAACTTCATCTCCTAACATCAAAGGTGCATTCCAACCTGTATAAGTCCAATAAACAGCAACTAAAGCTGTAGATATTGAACTAAACTGAAAAGGTATGGTAGATGACTCAAAATTATCAATCAAAAAAAAATCAGTATCATTTAATAAAGAATTAATAAAAAGAGATAAAAATAAAATTACCAAAAAAAAAATTGGAAATATCGTTACAAATTTTTGAACTAAAATAGATTTTTCAATTCCGAATAAATTTACACTAACCAATAATAGAATAATAAAAGCAGAAATGAAATCGGAATTTTTTAATCCAAGTAAAAAAGGGTTTTGGATTATATCACCAAAAATTGAACCTAATTGATATTGAACAGTTAAGGAAACTCCTATTGCGATAGATCCAGGAAAAGTTACCATCATTGCTAAAAATCCATAAATAAATGCTGTCTTCCTCCCATAAGCATTTCTAAGATATGCATAATCTCCACCTGTTTCAGGTTTATTAATTGCTAAAATTGAAGCAGAGATTGCGCCAAAGATTGCAGTTAAGGCTCCAAAAACCCAATAAAGAAGAAATATATTTGGAGAACTAGACTTAGAAGCAATTTGACTTGAGTATAAAAAAATTCCTACACCTATCATATTTCCGATCATGAGTAAAATTAAATTTTTGAGAGAGATTTTTTTTGATTCTTCCATAGAAAATTATATTAGAACATTAGAATATTCTAAACTGCTGTTATACCACCATCAACTGTCCAATTTGCACCATTAATATAAGAAGAATCTTCACTTAACAAAAATTTAACTATTCTTGCTATTTCAAAAGGTTTTGCAATTTTTCTAGATGGAGTAATTTCTAGAATTTTTTTTTTGTGATCAGAGACTTCTAATTCCTGAACACCCATTTTAGTGTCCACATAACCTGGACTAACTGCGTTACATGTAATACCAAATTCTCCCCATTCATCAGCAAGCGATTTCATCAAACCAAGAACCGCATGTTTAGAAGAAGAATAAGCAACAGAATTTTTTGCTCCTACCAAGCTTTGTGAAGATGCTATAAAAACCACTCTACCAAAGAGATTTCTTTTCATATACGGTAGTATTTCTTTAAGTATTAAAAAAGAAGATTTTAAATTAATTGAAAAAATTTCATCCCAAAGTTTCTCTTCAACTTGATTCATTGGAACAAATGGTCCACCAAATCCAGCTGAAAAAATAATTCTAGAAATTTTTTCTAAATCGATTTTTTCCAAGGAAGAAAAAATTGATTTTGAATCTCTTAAATCCGTTTTTAAAAAAATTGCTTTTCCAGATTCAACCAAATCAAAATTAATCATATTAGGATATTCTAATATATTTAGAATTGAAGAACCAATACCTCCAGATCCTCCAGTTATTAAACAATCACTCATTTTTTTTAATCTCTTCCCTATAAGCTTTTTCAAGTTCAGACATATCTTCAAATCTTTCTTTTAAAATTGGTTCTAATTTTTCTTTATCAAAAACTCCCTGAGAAGTTCTTCCAATTATATATTTAAAAATTTCTAGTCGATCTTCAGTTATTTTTAAACGATTTGTATAATAAAATTTTTTTTCTTCTTTATTCGTTTCAATTCCATTTAAAAATTTATTCCGAACTTCAGACATTTTTTTTTCAATTTCTAATTTTTCTTTTTCTTCTTTTTTAGACAATAATCTTGGTATCACAGAATTATTTGGAAACAAATCAGCAAGATATTTTGATTTTTCAATAATTAGTTTTTTTCGTTCTAGTAATTCTTCATCAGTGTAATCACCTTTAATTTCAAATTCAAGTCCACCTTTAAATTCTAAAAATTTTGAATCTTCATCAAATAATGATTTCCCGATTCTAGCTTTTCTTTTTTTTGAAGTTTCAAAATCATCTTCATTATAATAAGCAATATCTGAAGAACTTTTTTTTGAAGGTTTTGAAGTTGAATAGTATATATAAATTGTTACAAAAAAAACCAATAAAGTAATAAACCAATATTTGG
This sequence comes from Leptospirales bacterium, assembly GCA_013297885.1. Taxonomy (GTDB): domain Bacteria; phylum Spirochaetota; class Leptospiria; order Leptospirales; family Leptospiraceae; genus UBA2033. The sequence goes on from JAAFIR010000004.1 coordinate 154,878, forward strand.
TTTTCATTCACTACTCATAATCAAATTATGAAGATTTTGAATTGAATTTATACTATCTTTAATCTTTGTTAAATTATCTGAAGTGTAAGGAGTATTTAAACGAATGTTTTGTTTTAATTCATGAATTTGTTCATAAATATTAACCAATTTTGTAACGTTTTCATCAAGCTCATTTTTATATAACTTTCGCATAATCGATATTAAACGAGAAGGTATATCTAAAAATCCAAGTTCAGTTGGGCTTAAATCTAAAATATGATTCAATACCCAAAGTTGAATATTTAAAGAAATTACTTTTTCAATTCTAGAAACATCTTCTTTGGTGTTTTTAGATCGTAGTGTTTTATAGAACTTAGCTCTATTCTCAACATAAGAAATTAATTTTTTTTTATCAAATTGATTTTTTTTTGTTTCTGCCCAAATGACTCGAAGCTTTTCAAGATAACCTTTTCCAAAAACGATTTCTGAATAATCAACTAAGTGAATTGCAGTTGGTTCAAAAATTTTTAAACGATATTTTAAAGAGTCAAAATCTCCAGCAATTAAACCTACTGAAGAATGAGTATCTATGATTTCTAAACAATCAGAAATTTTTGAAGTAAATGAAGATTGGAGTTGATCAGTTGGGCTTGCAATTAAATAAAAATTATAATCAGAATTTTGTGTATCATCACCTCTAAATTTAGAACCATAAAATAAAAGTTGAAATGGTTGTGAAGATTTTACTTCTGCTAATTTTTCAGAAATTTCTTCTAAAACAGTATTGTGGTATTCAATTATATTATTCAAAAAAAAGTTTCATCCTTGCAAGATTTTCAATAATGGCTTTAAATGCTTTATCTCTATCTTGGTTATCTTTAAATGGAAGTGATTTAATATTATTCAAATCATGATATATAATTTCAATTGTAGGATTGTTTTGATTTTTTTTTATAGTCGAAACATAATCTAAATTAATTACTTCTGTATCACCAAGCTTGAGCCACATAAATTACTCCATTTATTAGATAGATAAATTTTAATTCTTATATTGGCAAGTAAGTTTAAGAAAATTATTTCAAATCAAAAGACATAATGAAATTACTTTTTCTTTTTAAACGATCAAGTTTAAAAATTATAAATATTTTCTAATCAAGTTTTTATACTTTAAAAACCTTTTAAGTTAATTAGAGTTATTAAAAAGTTATTTTTAGTTTTGATGGGCGAATTTTTGCATATTCAATTCTATTTTTATTTGCTTAGCTAAGCAAAGCCAATTTTTCTATTGTTTGAATATGCAAAAAATAGGCTCTCAGTTTTTGTCAAAAAATTTTATAAAAAAATTTTTATGACAACACTTCGATCCTGTTCGCTGCTTATCAAAAATTAAAATTTTATCCTCAACAATTATTTGAAACTACAACTCTTTAAAAAAAGCATAAACATAGCTTGACAAAATCATCTTAATAAAAAAAAAATTGTTCTATGTTTGGAATTAAATTTATTAAAGCTTCGGCTACAGATTATATTATTTTATATCGCAAAGGAAAAGTTGTTCTAGAGGGTTTGGGACTTAGTTTTTTTTATTACGCTCCTTCAAGCAATTTAGTGCTTGTTCCTGTTGCAAGTATTGATTCTCCATTTATCTTCAAAGAAACTTCCAGCGATTACCAAGAAATTAATATCCAAGGACAGTTTACATTTCGTGTACTAGATCCAAAAAAACTATCCAGCATTTTAAATTTTTCAATCGACTCCAATTCAATTGCAACTGGAGATGGAAAAGAAGTTTTACCTTCAAGAATCACTTCCCTCATTCAAGTCGCTCTGCGAGAAAAACTTTCTTCAAAAGATTTGAGAGCAGCTTTAAAATCCGGACAAGAATTTGTTGAACATGTAAAATCAAAAATGAAAACTGAAGAATCTATCTTGTCGATGGGAATTGAGATAATGGATTTTTCAATTTTAAAAATTAGCCCCACTCCTGAAATGTCTAGAGCCTTGGAAGCTTCTGCTAGAGAAGGGCTTTATAAAGAAGCAGATGAAGCAATTTACCAAAGAAGAAATTTTGCAGTAGAACAAGAAAGAAAAATTAAAGAGAACGAGCTTCAAACCCAAATTTCTATCGAAGAAAAAAATAAAAAAATTCGTGAAGAACAAATGAATATCGAAATTGCTGTTCAAGAAAAAAAGTCCCTTCTGGAAGAATCAAAATTAAATTCTGTAAAACTTTTAGCAGAAAAACAATCTGAAATAGAAAAATTAAAACTAGAATCAAAAATTTCTCTAGAAGAAAAAAAGAAAAAATTTATTGAACACGAATCTAATAACTTAATTGAAATTTCAAAAGCTAAAGGGGAAGCTTTAAAATTTGAGCTTTCTGCATTTAGCACACTTTCTCCTGAAGTGATTGAAATTCTTTCTTTAAACCAAATGAGCTCCAATCAAATTATCAGTCGTGCAATGAGAGATCTATCAAAAAATGCTGGAAAAATTGGAAACTTAAATATTTCTCCAGAATTATTAAATTCACTTTTAGAACAAAAAAATAATGGCTAATTTTAAACAAAAAGATTTTAGTTTATCTTCTAGAATTAATTCTTTTCGATTTGCATTTCAAGGTTTTCAAGTTTTAATTAAAGAAATTAATTTTCAAATTCATTTTGTGTTTGCTCTCATTTCTATTAGTTTTGGATTTTATTTTCGTATAAATCAAATTGAATGGATTTTATTGGTATTAGTAATTGGATTTGTTTTGGTTTCAGAAATTTTTAATACAGCATTAGAATATTTAGCTGATTCAGTGAGTTTAGAATTTCATCCTTTAATAAAAATTTCAAAAGATATTTCTGCATTTGCAGTTTTTATTTCAGCTCTTATTTCCATTTTAGTTGGTCTTATTTTATTTTTACCAAAGGTGATTCATGAATTTTTTATTTAATAAAAGAGTTAAAATTTTTATCCTATTAGTTTTAATGACTGGATTTAGTTTTTTTTTATCCGTGTTTCGATTTTATCTAACTGAGAAAAAAACTTTTTTATTTTTAAATTGGAATTTGTTTTTAGCAATTATCCCTTGGATATTTTCATCCATTTTAATTTTAAAACCTAGTTTTCAAAAATCAAAAATTTTTGTGTTATTTATTTTAACTATTTGGCTTTTGTTTTTTCCAAATGCTCCTTATATTTTAACAGATTTATTTCATCTCAAAGCGAGAACTAATTTTCCAATGTGGTTTGATTTAGTTTTAATTTTGGTATTTGCGTGGACTGGTCTTTTTTTTGGATTTATTAGTTTATTTGATATTGAAGAAGTTTTAGAAAACTATTTTACAAAACTACAAGTCCTTTGTATTTCATTATTTATTATTTACTTAAGTAGTTTTGGAGTTTATCTTGGAAGATTTTTGAGATGGAATTCTTGGGATATAATCAAAGACCCATTTGGCTTATATGAAGATGTAATTTCAAGAGTTTTATATCCAACTGAACATCTCAAAACTTGGTCAGTTACTTTTTTAATGGGAACACTTCTTGTATTCATTTATTTTTCTCTTAGATTATTAAAATCAAAAGAAGACGTAAATGGAAATTGATAAAATTGTTTTGGTTACTCGCCAAACTAGGCTTGAAGAAAATGTAAAACGATTTAATACAGTTTCTCAAGCAAAATTTTTCATTAAATCTCGTGGACAATCTTTTGAAGATTATGAACTAGAAGATTCGAACTACCAAACTTCAAAAGAGCAATTAATTTCATTTATTCCAAAAGAAATTAAACTTCAAGTGATTGATAGAACTTATTTAAGCAATTTTGTTTTCGGGCCAAAAGATTTAGTTGTAGTTCTAGGACAAGATGGACTTGTTGTAAACACTGCAAAATATTTAAACGGACAATTTATTATTGCAGTAAATCCAGATCCTGCACGTTTTGATGGAATTTTACTTCCATTTCAATTAAAAAATGTAAATTCGATTTTTAAAAAAATTATTAGCTCCAATTTTCAATTTAATGAAATCACTATGGGCAAAATGGAGTTAAACGATGGACAATCCCTTTTTGCATTTAATGATTTTTTTATTGGAACAAAAACTCATATTTCAGCTCGTTACACAATTCATTTTCAAAAAAAATCGGAAAGACAATCTTCTTCTGGCATCTTAATTTCAACTCCTGCTGGCTCAACTGGTTGGTTTAGTTCAGTGATGAATATGACAAAAGGAATTAACCAGTCCAAAGGTCTTAGCCAAAATATTGAATACAAAAATTTAGACTGGAAAGAAAAAAAACTTTTGTTTGTTGTTCGTGAACCATTTAAAAGTAAATGGAGTGGTGCCGATTTAGTTACAGGAGAAATCACAGACCAATTTGAAATCAAAATTGAAAGTCATATGCCTGAATCTGGAGTGATTTTTTCGGATGGAATGGAAAATGATTTTATTGAATTTAATTCTGGCTCAACAGCTAAAATAAAAATTGCTGATAAAACTACAAAATTGATCTTAAAAACTTAATTTGGTTTTTTTGATGGTAGTTAAGCTAAAGAATTTTTAATTTATATTCAAATTGCTGCGAAAAGGATTAAAGTGATGAGAAGCAGTCGTTTAATCAGTATTAAACGACCGTAGCGAAGCGAAGTCACGGAAAGCCTGTTTTTTTTCCACATCAAAAAATTCAATTTATCGATTAATCAATGTTTGGTGGAAAAAAATTCGCCAAAAAAAAACTAATTTTTTTATAGTTCATGCTATTGACCTTTTAGGATAACTCCCCCTGTTCCAACAGCATAACAAACATTTGTTGTTGGGCATAGATTTGCATTAAAACTTGTTGAGTTAGGAACTGTTCTTGGAATATTTTGTAATGTCCAAGAATTTAGTCCAGAAGTTGATCTACTAAATCTTCTATTATTTCCAGTAACTAAACAATTATTCAAACTTCCGCTAATACATGAGATAGAATAAAAAGGATAATCTAAACCCATATAAACAGGGTTCCATAAATTACCACCATTAACAGTTCCTATATGAGGATTTGCATTTTGACTTTCAACAGAATTTATAGCTAAATAATTATTATTATCACCTAAATAAACTCCTAATAGATCAGTTGATAAATTTGAATTTTGTGAAGACCAATTTGTTCCATCTGAAGTTTTTTTAATTAACCCTGAATTTCCAACTACTATACAATTTATTGTATTAGAACAATGAATTGAATTTAATTGGTTTGTTGTTCCAGAATTTTGAACAGACCAATTTGTTCCACTATCCAAAGTCTTGGTAATTGTGCCTGAATTTCCTACTGCATAACAAACAAGGTTTGAAGGACAGAAGATACTTGTTAAGGAATTGGATGTGTTTGAAATATGGGTTATCCAATTAGCTCCACCGTCTAAACTTTTTAGAATTATTCCTCCAACACCTGTTACAAAACAGATCGAACTGGAAGGACAAGAAATAGAATTCAAATTATTAGTTGTTCCGGAAGAAATTCCTAACCAAGTATTTCCACCATCACTTGTTTTTCTTATTGTACCTGCACTTCCAACTACAACAGAATGAATAGTATTTTTTCCTGGGCAATCAATTCCAAATAAATCATTTGTTGTTGCAGAGTTTTGTAAATTCCAATTTAAGGACTCACCAATTTTAATACCGAATGAACCATTTAAAGGACCTAAAAAATTTTTAACTTGTATAATAATATTTTCTGATGTGGAAGGAATAATTTTTCTAGGAATGTAATAACCTGAAAAAGTATCTGATAGAATTGAAGTTATTCCATCTTCTTTAATAACTCCAACAAATACAATTCCATTATAAATAGATGAACCTGAAATAGAATCTCCCCATGATAAATAATAAACTTTTCCTCCTTGAAGAGTTGCACTAAAATAAGTATAATCGATATGATTGTTTGGTATGTTGCTAGTTATAAAATTATTATTTATAATTAGAGAGGAAGGGTTACTAAGAATAAAATTAGATGGACTAGTAGCAGTTTCATTACCAATTGAAACTGTAATTGGACCTGTTGTTGCACCTATTGGTACTTTAACAGTTAATAAAGTTGAAATTGCACCTGTTACTCTAGTTGGAATGCCATTAAATTTTACTATATTGGAATCAAAGTTAGTCGAAAATTTTTTCCCTTCAATTGAAATGGTTGTTCCAACTAAACCTGTAGAAGGCATAAACGAAGTGATTTCTGGTGTAATAATAAAATCTTCATTAGAAACGACTTCACCTAAATCTTTAACTCTTATTAAAATTTTACCAGTATTTGTTCCTGAAGGAACTGTTACTAGAATTGAAGTTAAAGTTGAAGAGTTTACAATTGCCATCGTAGAATTAAAAAAAACTGAAACCTCAAAACTAGAGGTTGAAAAATTTGTTCCTGTAATCCTTACCTTTGTTCCTTCAGCTCCTGATGAAGGAGAAAAAGAAGTTATCTTCGGTGTCGTAAGTGAAAAAGGTTTTACATTATTCGTTTTTTGCATTGTAATTGCTAATGAAGAGATAAAAGTTAATATTGAATTTGGATCTTTTTTATTTGGTTTAGGACAATTGATTAGAAAAACAAAACTGATTATTAATAATGTTAGTCTAACTATTTTTTTTTTAATTCTCATAAATTCTCTCCAATTATTTTAAATAAATTAAAAAAACATTTCTCTAAACTATTTTATCAGATTTGATAATTGTAATTCCGTAAAGATCAACACCAATATCACCTTTGAAGTGAAGTAAATTTTTCTCTTTTTGGTAGGAATAAGTTCCTGCGTTTACAAAAACTTTAAATCCATTTTTATAATGGACTTCAGGAATAAAAATAATACAAGACGGATTTTTATTTGCAGATTTTTTAAATGAATATTTAAACAAACTTTTCTCAATATCAAAACTGAGGCTCACGGGCATACCGGAAGTTTCAACTGGATAAGGACGACTAAATGCTTTAGTGCCTCTTCCACCATCTTCACAAATTTTTTTTGGAGTGTCTTTGGAATAAATAGACAAATCTTCATCATTCCAATTATCTCCAAATTCATGTGTATTATCAGGTGTATAATTCCAAAGAGTGATATTGACTAAATTTTTTTCAATTGCTTTGTAGATATTATCTAGAATTTTTTCGATTTTGGAATAATCATTTGTTTTGTAGGAATATTTATTTTCCAAGTCCATCGGAAGTCCAGTTTCGCCAATTACAGTTGGGCAATTGTTCATTTCTTTTTGGGACATTAATTTTATTTCTTTGATACAATTTGCATAAAGCTCAACTAAAGCTTCTTTTCCAAAAACAGGATTTAATTTAAAAGAGTGTACACCAAACCATGGAATAAATTTTTTTGTAAAAAGTAAAACTCCATCATACCAATGAGTTGCATTTACAACACCAGCATAACCTTTTTTTTCGGATTCTTTCCAATTGAGTTCGAGCTTCATTGGATCAGATTCGATAAATATAAAAAATTTTTTTTGAACTTTTTGAAGAGAGTTTTTGTATCTTTTGATAAAAGGTTTCATAAAGTCATTAAAAAATTCTACCTTCTTACCATTTACCCTAAAAAAGTAATCTTGTTTTAAAAGCATGGGAGCTCCATTTGGATCATACTCCCAAACTTTTTCTTTTCTCCAAATACAAGAATGATTTTTGTTCCAAATAGAAACTTTTTTATCGTTTAACATCTGTTTGCCGACAGTTAAACCAATTGTACCAAGTAAAAATTTTAGATCAACTTCAACTGTATTTCCTTCAGTTAAAACCATTTCTTGAAATGGACTTGGAGTTAAAATTTTTCCATTTCCAAATCCACTAAACTCTTTTAAATTTTCTTTTTCAATAAAACCTGGAGATGGTTCATTTAATGAATCAAACCCAACTACATTTTTCAATTTAGAAACTCTTTTGGCAAGCTGCAAAATGGAGTTGATAAAATGAGATTGTAAAAATTCTTCCGCTGATTTGTCTTCAATTTTTAAATTAGGTGCAAAAGTGTTTCCGCCAAAAAATAAACTGAACATGGTTGCAGTTGGATATTTTTGGTAATTTTGGGGCCAGATCATTTTTTTATAATTTTCACCTTCTAGGTGATGAACATAAACCAAATCTGCATCTTTAAATTTATGTATATCCATTCCAAATTTTTCAAATACCCAACCTGGCGCACCGTCCCCGCCTGTGAATCTAGACCAAACATCTTGGTGTGGATCTAAAAAAACATATATCCCAAATTTTTCTGCAAGCTTCACAAGCCTTGCAATATAATCCAAATATTCTTCATCATAAATTCCAGGCCCTGAATGTTCAATTGCTTCCCAAGTGATGATAAATCTTAAAAAATTAATTCCCCATTTTTTAAGTCTAGTAAGATGTTCTTTTGCTTCTGATTCAAGAAATGGTCTTCCAACAAAAGAAACATTTCTGTGATCAAAAAAACTTTCTTTTTGATTGAGTCTTGTTGTGCCGTTTGGTTTAAATGGAATTTTGGAACTACCTGAAAGATTTACTCCTCTTAATAAAACAATGCTACCATTTTTATTAACAAAGTAACCATTTTCAGATTCCAGTCTATCCATTAAATCTCGCCTAACTGCTCTTTTGCGTCATTATATCCCATGACAATTAATTTGTCAGATTGAACTTGACTAAAATTTAAAACAGACCGCACACCCAAAAAATCTTTTGGACTAACTGTTCTAATTTTTAATTCTTGAGATTTTGTAATCTCTTCAAAAAAATTTAAAATTGGATTTTTGGATTTGTTTTCTTCTGTAAAATCCACAGAAGACTTCACAGTTTGAAAAGAAGAAATCAAAGTAAATTCCAAAACTCTTTCCAATGCTTCTTTTCGATTTTTTGGCAATGCCAATTCTACTTTGCCAACTGGAGAAAGTAGCACAACGATGATGTCTTTAGCACCAGCATCAATCACTGGTGCAATTGGTGTATTTGCCATTAAGCCACCATCCCAATGTGGAACTCCATCAATGTATTGCCAAGGAAAAACAATTGGGATTGCAGAGGAAGCCATGATGTGTTCAATTTCAATTTCTTTTTTTGTAAAATATCTTAGCTCTGAAGTAATTAAATTTACAGCAGCAATAAAAATTTCTTTATCTGAATTTTTTAGTTTATCAAAATTTAATTGTTCTTTTAAAAATTTTTTTAGTGGAGTTGTGTCCATCATCGAATACAATTTATTTGAAAACAAACTTATCAAATTTCTAAAAAAAGAATATTTCATAATACTTCGCATATCAATCGAAAGCCAAAGTGAAACAATATCGTCAGCAGATAGTCCAGCTCCAATTGCAGAAGCATTAATTGCACCAACAGAAGTTCCAGCAATAACATCAGGAACAAAATTTTTTTCTAATAAATATTTATACACACCTGCTTGGTAAGCACCTCTAGCACCACCACCCGACAAAACTAAGCCTTTCTTCATAAATTCCAATTTCGCAAAATAAAATTTCTTGACTAGTCAATTTTAGATTATGAGATTGGGCGAATTTTTGCTAAAGCAAAAACCGTGCTTTCAACTTCGGTCAATTTTTTTCTAACAAAATAAATTGACCCCGTTTCAATCACTTTCGCAAGCGTTGGAAAAATTTTTAGTTGTGAATAATTTGTTTTAAATCAGAAAGGCAAACATGAGAAATTTAAACTGGGATATTGAAGATCATCTTGAATTTTTAAAAACTAGAAAATTAATAGGATTGCCTATTTTTACAATCAGTCCTGTTTCAAAAACATACAAACCAAATGAGCTAATTTTAGTTCAGATTATTTCATTTGGAAAAATTAGAGATTGTCTTATCCAACTAAAATCAGGAACCGAAGAACTAGAAGAAAAAAAAGTTCAGTTGAGTGAAGAAGGTATTGGGCTAGTAGAATTACAACCTTTTCCAACTGGTGATTATTCTTTAACAGTAATTTGGCTAGAAGAATTTTATTCAGAATCAAACGAGTTTGATGTAAAAGAATACCAACGTTCTCTTTTACAAACTGAAATTTTGAAATATGGAATTGATTCTGATTCGGCTACCGAAGTTGGAGTATATCATTTTCCAAAAATTCCATATACCGGAAAAATTTTAGTAAATTATAATGAAATTTTTCAAATTGAATCAAATGTTTATGACGGAAAATGGAGTTTTCAAAAAAAAAATACTTCTTCAAGTCTATGGTTGACTTTGGCAGATGAAGAAGGAAATATTTCTAGTTTAATTTTAGATGGTTATGATGAATATCTTTACAGTTCTTTTCTCAATTACAATAATTTAAATTCATTTGGAAGAAAAAATTTTCAATTAATGAAATATGATCAAAAAGATTTAATACTAGATTCTAAAAATGATTTCGATATGAACATTAAAAAGCTTTTTAATAATAGTGCAAATACTTACCAAGGCAAATTTTTAAATCAATATATTTATTCTAGAGAAAAAGAGGTCAGAGATATTGAGCATAAAGAAACTTTATCTGAAAAAGATTATGAAAATGTTTTTGATTTTGATTCAGTCATAATTGAAGAAGGTAAAAATTTAATTTTAAAAGTTAGAATGAAAAATAGAATCATTAAAGGAATCAAAATCAAAGTAGTAAATATTTTGGACTACAAAGATGTTCAATCTTACACATATCAAAATTTACTTTCTAAAGATTTAGAAATCCCACTTGAAGATGGAATCAGCTCTGTCCATATTGGAATTTTAGACGAATCAGGACATTATAAATATTTTGATTATTTAAAATCTATATTTTTTAAAAATTATTCTCCTCTTGAAATCCAAGTTCAAGTTTCAGAAAAAATAAAACCATTTGAAAAATTAAAATTAAATTTTTTAGCAAAAAACAATTGTGAATTAATGTTAATTATAAAAAACAATTTAACTGAAACCAATTATCCAATACAAGTTATAAACAAATTATTTTTTGGAGTTTTGGAATCTTTTGAAAAATTTATAGAAAATAAATTTGAAAAAGAAAATTATTTATTAAATGATATTGCAATAAATTTTATAAAGTCAATTTCTAAAATATTACTTTTTCCATTAAAAAAAGTGTATCAATTTTTATTTAGAAAACATATATTATCAGATAAACAACAAAGAATGATGGTGAGTGAAAACGGATCTTTGCTTAGTAATCTTAATGGTCTTTTACAAAACTACTTTAACCAAGAATTAATTCAAGATTATGATACAAGAAAAAATCCGTCAACAGTTCATCATTTTGAAATTATTCCATTAAAAGCAAATCAGAAGAAAGAAATTTCCATTTCTGGTTTTACAGATTATGGTGTATATGAAATTATTTGTTTTACTAAATCTGGTCAAAGAGTTGGACAGGAACTAAAAACAATTTTATGTGATTCTGATGATAAATTAATTGTAACCAAACCACAATTTTTTTCCAAAAACGAAAATGCAAATTCAACTGAAATTCAAATTTATTCTGAACAAGAAAATTTAGTTTTAAAAATTGATTCAGAAACTAAATCTAAGAAATTAAATATTACAGAAAAAAAAATTATTTTACCTGAAAAAGAATTAGGTATTTCCAAATATTCTTTAATTTCTAAAAATCATATAATTGATTCAATTGAACTTAAATCCAAATCCATTTTTGAAACTGAGATTTTAAGAAGTAAAATTCATTTACTAAATAAAAATGAATCTCTTCAAAACGGTAATTTTTTTGTATATGAAAGTATTCAGCATTTGATTGAAAATATGACTTTGGAAATTTTAAACTATCCATTTGGTTGTTTGGAACAAACTCTTGCAAAAATTTCAACACTTGCCACTGTTTATACAGCAATCCAAAATAGAAAATTAAAAAAATCAGAAATTTTTAATTCCTCAAACATCATTCATAAAATCAACCAACAAGTCGTTCACTTAAAAAATAATTATCCTAATGAAGAATTTTTTGGATTTTTATGTTCCAATGACGAATTTGGTTATCCTTTTTTAAAAATTCAATGTTTAAATCATTTAAAAGCGATTTATAAAAATAAATACTTTAAAGATTTTAATATATTACATCAACGTATTGAAAAAAATATTGAAGTATTAAAAAAGAAAAATATCAAATCAAATTCATTGATCGAGTATGATTTAAATTTTTTAGAAGATAAAATTGATAATCCTGAATCAGCAAGTTATTTGGTTCTTGAACTAATCAGAAAACAAGCTGCTTTAAAATATATTGAAGAAACAAAAATTTCAGCTAAGTCCGGAGTTTATTGGAAAGGAAATTCTTTAGCAGGAAAACTTCAAACTACTGCAATTGTTTGTAGAGCCATTAGAGAAGAAAATCCAGAACTTTACCAAAAAGGTTTAATTTATTTATTACAAGAATTTCAAGGAGAAAGATTTTATTCTACTTCAGACACAAATGAAATGATTCAACTTTTTATTGAATCTGATTTGAATCCTGAAGGAAAATCTGAAGCAGTGTTAAAAAAAGATTCTTCAAAAATTTATAATTCGATTCACTGCACAGAAGGAAATGTTTTAGTTCGAGAAGATAAAATTGAAAAAATAAATTTTGAAAATCAAAAAACAAATATTCCATTTGAAGTTATTGGTTTTAAAAAATCAATCAATCATAGAGCTACTGTTAATTTTCAGATTCTGCTAAAAACTGAAATCCAAACTTGTTTTCATGCCAAAGTCAGAACGACAGGAAAATTAAGTTTTGCTGATAGAAATATGAATGTTTGTGAAAAAGATTTTATATTTGAAGGAAAAAATTTTGAGTTTGATTTGCAAGCCACTAGAAAAGGAATTTCGGAAATGGTAATTCTAATTTATGATTTGTACAATTCAGAAAATTTTGGTTATTCGGGAATTTTGCAACAAGAAATTGTTTGAATTGTGAAAGCTTCTTTATATAAAAAAACTTTTTAGGAATTTTTTTTAAGTGAAAAATTCTTTTTGATAACTATAATTTATTAGAAGCTTTTTTAATCTTTTTGAATTGTAAAAATTGGTCTGCTTTGTGGAACTTTTTTGAAATCCAAAGTTAAAGGAGTTCCTTTTATGTTCGGTTTTTTGCAAAATCGGTAGATTTCTCATACTCGAAGAGTTCAACTGAGCAAATAAGTTCTTCAATACAATTAAATTATTCAAAGCAAACTAATTTCCCCAATACAAAAACCAGTTTCTGAATTCAGAAAAATTTTCACTAAACAATTCAAATCAATCTCACCAAGTTAAATCAATTTCTGTAAAATCTTCAAAACACTAAGATTCAAAGCAAATTTAACTTTACTAAAAAGTTTTTTCAACAGAGCGAACCATGCGAAAGAGATTGAAACATACCTTGGGTATCTTCGCTGCCAAAAGCGAAGGGTGGATTCTTTTGCATTACTAAGAGCCAATTTTTAACTCTAGTCAAATGTTCGCAAAAGATTGTAGTGGAAAGCTCGCTTTTTTTGTGCCGCTCGGAGAATGGTTTTTGCTTTAGCGAAACTATTACAGAAGCGCCTAGCACAAAAAAATTCACCCAAAAGATTATCATTTGATTTAAGATTATTTTATTTACAAAATATTTAAAAGGATTCATTTAAGTATAAAGTTTTAATTATGAAAAAATTATTAATATTCATTTTAGCAATTCCATTTATGAATTGTTTTACTATGATAATTAGAGATTTAGCAGAATATAGAAAATATGAAAAAATTTTAGGAGTAGATAAAATAAAAAAATTTATTACTTCTGAAAATAAAGTTTTTCTTGTTTTTGATACAGATGTCGAAATTGAAAATTCAAGAGTAAGAAGAAATGCTGTTGAAAAATGTTTGCTAATTAAAAATGATTCCGAAATTAAAACAATTGTAAGAGTAAATGATGCTATAGATTGTCCGAAAAACTTTCAAGAGTTAAAAGAAATTCATGAGATAAAAGGAAAGGATAGTGAAAAAGCGATTCTATATGTCAAAGATAAAATTGGAATTATCGAAAAAAGTTTTGAAATTAATGGCGATTGGATTGGATCCCCTTTTTATTCTGATGTTTATTGCGAGTGTAAAGATTTTCCAAATTTTCCAATTGATTCAGTTATTGGATTTAGAACTCATATTATTGTAAAATTTAAAAATGGTACAGGGTATAGTTTATTTACAGATAGCTCTGAAGAAAAAACTTTTTCAAAATATAATATACCTTTAGGAATTTTAAGCAAACAAGAATTAAATCAAAATTTATTTGAAAGATGTTTTGAACATACAGGATATAAGTTTTGTAGAGAAGGAATGCAAAATATAGATTTTTATGGTGAACAAGAATTAGCTTTTTTCGCAGAGGATTATGGAAGACTTTCAATTAATTCTTTTGGTGGACAAAAATTTTCTTATTCTAGAAAAAATACTATTTTTAAACAAAAAATTACTCATTTAGAGATTAAGGATCAAATTATCACAACTGAAAGAAAAGAAAAACCTTACTATAATTTTTTATTACCAATAACTATTCCACTTGATGTTGTTACTTCACCTTTGCAATTTGTTGTTCTTATTCTTACAATCATTGGTTATGGATTAAGTGATGGACATTTATAAATTAACATGGCTACTCAAATCAATTTTATTTTTAAAGAGCAATTTTATAAATCGTTAAATGTAATTTTTATTGATAAAAAAACAATCCAAGTAAAAGAAATCCCATTTGATTTGAGTAGAATTTGATTTAACGAAAATGAAATAAAAATTCTTTTGCGGAATTTACTTCTAATTTGTTTTTTTTATATTCTCGTTTGATGTTTGCAACTAATTGAATACTGTTTAGAGGTTTTAATTTTTCAGAATAATAAAGTAAATTTTTTGAAATTTCATTATCTGATAGTTTTGCTTCAATTAAGTATTCCAGCTTTTTATCTTTAGTAATTGCAAAATCAACTTCTCTTCCTTCTTTATCTCGAATAAAATAAAGTTGTTGTCTATAACCTTCTCTATCTTCAGTAAATTGAATTTTTTTTAATAGATGAGTTGCTACTAAATTTTCAAAAACAACTCCTTCGTCTCCATCCACATCTGCATTATCATAAAAATAAATTTTAAAAGGTTTTGAAATGGCTCTACTTAATTTTTCAGTATATGGTCGCACTACAAAAATAAAATACATTCTTTCTAAAATTTCAATCCATCGTTTAACAGTGTTTGGTGCAACTTGTAAATCTGCTGCAAGATTGGAAACTACAATTAAAGAACCAACTCTTGTTCTTAGTAAATCCACAAGCAATGATATATTTTGAATTTCATTTACTTTTTCTAAATCACGAATATCTTCTCTCAAAATTAAATCAAATCTTTCTTTTCGCCAACGTCTTGCTGTTCTTTCTGAAGAATTTAAAAATGGTTCAGGAAATCCACCTACTCGCATTAATTTTTGAAAAGCTTCTTCTTTTGAAATTTTTTTTGGAAGTTCTGATAATGTAAAAGGATGTAATCTCCAGTAGTGATAACGACCAAACATGGAATCTCCACCACGTTTATATACATCTAGTCTTGCTGAACCTGTGATGATAAAATTGTGAAAATCTTTTTTTGTGTCGTAAATTCCTTTTACAAAATTTTTCCATCTTGGATATTTATGAATTTCATCAAGGGCAATTAATTTTTCTTTTCCCCAAGCTTGGGATAAAATTATTTTTCTGTCATCATAAGAATCCCAATTAAAATAATTTTTTTCACTTCCAAATGATTTTAAAACTTCTTTAGCTAAAAATGTTTTTCCACATTGCCTTGGTCCGCCAAGAAAAACCATTTTACTTTTTAAATCTTCTAAGATAGGTTCAAAAATCATTCTACTCATGCTGGCTAAATTATTGTTGATATTAAAATGGTCAAGTCTATTTTAATATGTAGTTTAAATTGGACAAGGTTCAAAATCTGTTTTATAAAAAAAATTTTTCGTTGCTTTGTTTTTATTCTTTTGAAAATAAATAGAATTCTATACTTAATAACTCATGTTACACAAAATTAATTACTAGAATAATTTTCTTTACTAAAGAGAATTAAAAAATCATTATTTAATAATAAATTAAGGAAGTCTGCGGCAGCACGCCCTCCACGAGGAGTACCCAAAAACCTCACCTGAGCACGAAGTGCGTAAGGTGAGTTAATAATAAAAGCTGATTTGGAAGAAGAATTGTTTAGCTAGGAAAGGAGTTCCTGTTTAGTTCGTTTTTTTGCAATTTCGGTAGAATTCTCATACTAGGAAAGTCCATCTGAGCAAATCAATTTTCTCCACATTCTTCAAAACACTGATACTCGAACCAAATTCAACTTTACAAAAAAATTTTTTCAACACAGCGAGGCGTGCGAAAGAGATTGAAACATACCTTGGGTATCTTCGCTGATAAAAGCGAAGGTTGGATTCTTTTGCATTACTAAGAGCTAAATTTTTACTCTTGGGAAATGTTCGCAAAAGATTGTAGTGTAAAGCTCGTTTTTTTTGTGCCGGTCACAGAATGATTTTTGCTTTAGTAAAACTATTACAGAAGAGTCCACAAAAAAATTCGCCCAAAAATCAAACTAAAAACTGATTTCCAAGAGCAATAAAATTTAGATTATGGGAATTGACAAAGAATGATTCTCAAGATTTTCTTTGTTTGAAAAATTCGTTTTTGAATCCAGAGGGAGACTTTTTTGACAGATTTAAGTAAAGAACCAATTCGTAGATTAAAATTAAATGAAGCAGAAATAACTATATTAGGAACTGCTCATATAAGCCAAAGCTCTGTGGATGCTGTAAAAGAACTAATTGATACAGAAAAACCAGATGCCGTTTTAGTGGAGTTATGCGAAACTAGAAAAAAGGCAATGTTTGATGAAGATCATTGGAAGAAGCTAGACATCTTTAAAGTTTTTAAAGAAAGAAAAATGTATTTGTTACTATCCAGTTTGATATTGTCTTCTTTTCAAAAAAAATTAGGTAAAGGAAATTTAAAACCCGGTGATGAAATGAGAATGGCAATCACTGAAGGTGAAAAAATTGGTTCAAAAATTATTCCAATTGACCGCGAAGTTCAAACTACTCTTAAACGTTCTTGGGGAAATGTTGGACTGTTTTCCAAAATGTATTTGTTCTCTGCTCTAATTAGTTCCTTGCTTGTAAAAGAAGATGTTTCTGATAAAAAAATTGAAGAGATGAAAACCGATGACGCTTTAAAAGATTTATTTTCACAGCTTCCACCTCGTTACAATGAAATCAAAAAAGCAATCATTGATGAAAGAGATATTTATCTCGCTGAAAATATTCGCAAAGCTTCCCTAAATTCCAAAAAAATTTTAGCAGTTGTGGGTGCAGGACATTTGGAAGGAATCATGAATTATGTTCATAAAGAAAATGATCTACATCCGCTAGAAGAAATTCCAAAACCAAGAATTATGGATCGAATCACTCTACTCCTACTTCCTCTTTTAATTCTTGGGATTATGATTTTAACTTATAAAGTAAAAGGCATTGAAGAAGGAAATCAATTTTTGATTATGTGGATTTTAGTTAAAGGTTCTCTTTCTGCTCTTGGTGCTTTAATTGCACTTGCTCATCCTGTTTCCATTTTTCTTGCATTCATCACTGCCCCAATTGGAAATTTTAATCCAATTATCAAACCAGGTTGGGTGGCTGCTTTATTTGAAACTTGGATTAAAAAACCTCTTGTTGAAGATTTTGAAAAAATTGCAACTGACTCAGAGCATTTTACTGGGTTCTGGAAAAATAGAGTTATGCGAATCTTTTTAGTTTTGCTTCTTCCTCAAATTGGAAGTAGTATTGGAACAACAATTGTAGCAAGTAAAGGTGCTGATGTAATTTGGATTTGGCTTAAATCTATTTTTCCAATTTTGGGAGCTTGATTTAGGGCGAATTTTTTTACCTAACCCTCTTTGGGACTGTGTAATAAAACGAATTAATATTCACTAGAACATCAAACAAATCAAAAAAGTGACACACTTTATTAGGGTAATTTTTGGATTTTTTTTAGATGATTATGCATGTTTGGAATGGGCCGATTTTCTCCATAATGTAAAGATACTTTTTTCTAATATTGTGTGAAATGTTATGAAGACCTGCTTCAAGAGTAACTTTTAAAAGAGAGTGAAGAATGTATCGTCTGCTTCACAAGATTTCCATTTACTATCAGCAAAAACAGTTTCCACATCATTGCTCGTTTCCATTTTTTGGGCGTTTCCATTTTTTGGGCGTTTCCATTTTTTTACTATCGTAATACGATACTATTGTATTACGATAGTAAATTAATGGTCAGGCTAGAAAAGGGTATCGTCTTCATCGCTCTGCAATTCAGACCAACCTGCTTCGCAGTTTGCCTTTTCTATCCTTAACGCTTATTTTGAGTAAATTTTTGGGATTGAAAAAATATGAGACTACACCATTTAATCAAGTGAATGATTTTTTTCTTCATCATAATCGAAATAATGAAGTTTAAACATTCTATTATATTTTTAAAACTTACTGTATGTGCTGCATTTTGACTTACATCTTATGAAACTACAAAATCATTTTCAGTTGCGATTCCTTCACAAATTAATCGTTTAGCTAAACTTTTTTTCGAAATCATTTTGTATGGATCCCGATTTGCTTGGTATTTTGTGTGATCTACAACAAATACATCTTTTCCGGAAATAATTCCGAGTTCCATTCAGGACAAAAAAATGTTTGAAAGAAGTTTTAATATCGTCAACCAATAGCATTCTGAAGTTCGCTTGTATTGAGAAACTTTTCCGTATTCTGAAGCCCACCTAAATCTGAATAGTTATGCAAAATGGGATTTATGAATGTTTAAACTTTTTTTAAAAAAATGGAATTTATTTTAATGAAAAATTCATTTTGTAAACTATAAATTTGTAGAGGAATAAAAACTTTTTTGCATTGAAGCACTTTTTCGTCTTGGTAGACTTTTTTGTAAAATGAACTTGTTTGCTTTGAGAAATTTTTCTGTATTCAGAAACTTTTTTGTATTCTAAAATCGAATAG
>JAAFIR010000056.1 GCA_013297885.1 Leptospirales bacterium
ATTTTTTAAATTCGATTATAGTAAGTATTAATTTACTAGAAGAAAATAATATCAAATAACTTATAAAAAAAATTAAAACCGCGTTTAAAAGAAATTTTGATTTTTGATTATCTAATTCTTCTACTTTAATATCAGTTCCAAATAAAATTGTTTCTCCAGATTCTAATTTATAAGGTAAAACAATTGAATTAAAGACACCCCACTTATCATTAACATTTGTATATACTATTTTTCCTGTTTCATATGAGTTAATTAATGATGAATTTGTTGGAATATATTCTTGAAATAAATTATTTTCATTATTGATTTGGTAAT
The DNA here is from genome assembly GCA_013297885.1 of Leptospirales bacterium. GTDB lineage: Bacteria > Spirochaetota > Leptospiria > Leptospirales > Leptospiraceae > UBA2033. Next base: position 316 of record JAAFIR010000056.1, read on the forward strand.
CAGTAACTGTTGTACTATTTGCAATGAACTTGAATTTCCCATCTTTATAAATAAAAGCATATGCATATTCAACATCTAAATCCTTTGAATACCTACTTAATTTTTCATTTAAAACATCAAATTCATCATCATTTATAGAACCTTTTAATGCTCGATCTAAATATTTTTCAGGTAGAATGTATTTAATTCCATTAGCTGCTAAAAAAAGTTTTGTTTTTTGAATCTCAATAATTCGAATTGTATTATCAAAATAGTAATAAATAGAAGCAGAAATAGAAATAAAAAAAGTTAAAATAAAATGTGGTTTTAGGAATTTTAAAATACTCATTTTTTTCTTTGCCAAATTAGCTTACATTTTTTATCATTCTGTTCATAACAAGTTTCAAATTTTTTCATTGATTCTTTTTTCTCAGAAGTTAATTTTAAATATTCATTAGCGTTTTTATCACCAGGATTAATAGCGAGTATTTTCTTAAAACTTGTTTCAGCAGTATCATATTCCCTATGGTTGTATTGTCTTAAAGCTAAAACAAAATATCCAGATAAATTTTTCTTTTCTTTAGATCTGAGATTGTCTAAACTTGCTTTCGATTTTGAATTAGAAGGTAAAATTACAATAGAACTTGAATATTTATTTATTGCTTCTAAAATTAGTCCATTCCTTTCAAGTCTATCACCTTCAATTCTGTCTTGCTCTGAATTTAGAAAAATTAAATATTCATATTTTTCTTTTGCAAACTGATTATTTGGTTGAACTGAAAGAATTTTTTTATAAGTTTCTCTTGCTAAGCTTAAATTTTTTTTCTTATATTCTTCTTCAGCAATTATAAATAATTTATCAATATTAATTCCTTTTCTCTGAAGATTGATTTCTGTTTTGTAAGAATTTGCAACTATATCTTTGGCATCTTTTTTTAAAACTTTATCAAAAATAGTTTCACTTAGTTCAACATTACCTTCTTCATATGAATTAATAGCTTCAACTATTAATCTTGAATTTTCAGATCTTTTTAAAATTGAATCTGGAATTAAAATCCCTGATTGATTTGAATATTCTTGGTTTACACTTAAAAAAAATTCTTTTATAGATAAACCTTTAGCATTTTTGCAATCAAATTCATTGGACTGTACTTTTTTGGAAAGTTCAGCTAAACCAATTCCAACTCTTGAAAAAAAAGGAGTTAAGCTAAATGTCGCACCAAGTTGTACAATAAATGGAATTTGTGAAAATAAAATAATTTTATTTTTTTTTGCAAAATCAGAAATGACCTGAAAATTTTCTGGTGTATAAATTGGATCATTTACTAAATAAATTGCATCTATTTCGTTTTGATTTGATTGAAGAAATTTTGTGATAGAATTTTTATTCTGAATAGAAATTTTTCTATAATCTAGATCATAAGCAAGTTCGTAGTATTCACCTTCGTTTGAGTAAAATTCTCCAATTTTGTTTGAATAAAAAGAAATAACTTTTTTTACTTTAGGTGAGATTTCTTTTAGGACTTGAAAGTATTCTTTAATCGAAATATCAGTGTGAATACCACAAAGATTTTTTTCTGAAGAAAAGTTATTAGAACTAGGAGAATTAACATAAGTAAAAATAATTTTTGTATTTATTAAATTATCTCTCGCTTTAAAAGTTGCTTGGTTACCAATTGTGATAATAAATGGAGGTGAGTTTTTTTCTATCTCATTAAAATATTCAATTTGCTCTTCATCATTTAAACTGCTTAAAAATTTTAATTTAATTGGATAATCAAATTTTGATTGAAATGAATTTAATGTTGTAATATAACTACTGCTGTTTGACGAGAGTAAAACTGGTATTTCAGTTTCAGAAAAAATTCCAAAAATAAAACATAAATAAAAAAATAAAACTCTCAAAAAAAAATCCTACTAATAGATAAATTAAAAAAACGACTTGCTAAATAAATATTTATAGTACATATTGGTTAAATTGATTATTGTAGTCAAGCTAGAATGAAAAACAAAATTTTAAATTTCCAAAAAATATTCTTCCTCCTTTGTTTATGTCTGTTTAGCTCAAATCTAGAATTAGCTTCTGAGGAACAAAATCCCAAAAATAGGATAAATTTAGGTTTTTTTCTACCATATAACTCAGGAAAAGACAATGAATTGGAGAAAAATTTATCAGAAAAATTAAAGTTAGAATTAGAATCGAAAAGTTTTTCAGTAAATTTTTCAAGAAATTTAAGAAATATTAACCTCAAAAATGCTAAAGAAAATGAAGATGAGTTTTACATTGAAGGTTATTACAAAAAAAATCCCAATACCAAAACAATAACTTTATATGCTCAAATTTACAATCCAGAAACAGGGAATATCATTGATGCTGTTTTTGAATCAAATAATATTAATGATAAGTTAGGTTTTGAATCAGAAGAAATTAAAGATAGAAAAATTATTTCGGAAGAAAAAACAATTTCAAATTTTATAAATCGAATTATCATATCAATCCAATCAAATCCTTCAAGAACTGAAATTAGAGAAAATATAAATGAAAGACTATTAACCAAACAACTGGGTAAAGAACAAGAATTTCCAATTTCAAAAACAACAAGTGAAAAAGATGGAAAAAAAATTCTTCGTGAGCTAGGTGAATTAGAAGTAGTAACTGCTTCTAGAAAAAGTCAAAAAATTTCAGATGCACCTTCTAAAATTATTGTATTCACCAAAGAGCAAATTTATAACAGAGGTTATCGCACACTCACTGAACTTCTTCAAGATGTCCCTGGATTTGATTTTAATTCATTTAATGATTCTGGTGAATACCCAACTGATCTTTTACTTCGTGGAATTTCAGATGTGGGTCAAACCCAAATTTTAATTATGGAAAATGGAATTATACAAAATGATGTTGGAAATGGTTGGCTTCGTCATGTTCAATTTGAATCTTTGATGATTGATTTGGAAAGAATTGAAATTATTCTTGGACCTGGTTCTTCTTTATATGGAGCAAATGCTTATGCGGGTTTGATAAATTTAATTACAAAAAAAGGAAAATCTTTTTTTAAAAATCAGAACAGCAATTATTCAGCTGAGGCAAGAATTCAAGTTGGAAAATACAATACTTATATGCCTGAAGCATCAGCAACAATTAGGCTTCCCAATGAAATGATTTTTCAAATTGCTGGTAGATATTATAATACAACAGGTGATAGAGGAGTGGGAAGACCTGATCCAGGAAATTATTTTAAAAATAATTATGAGCCTGATAAAGTTCAAACTTCTGAATATGGAGTAATCAATAATGATAGAACACCATTTGGAACAAGAAAATATTTAACCGATGGTTATAATAATTTTAACAAAGACTTTTTTGTCAGAGGATCTTTATCTAAAGATGGTTTTACAATTGGATTTAATATCTGGGATACAAAACAGGGACTAAGTACTTATGTTCCATCTTATGAGTACTTTACTAACACTGCAAATATTCCATACCAAAAACACCATCGTGGATATTTTGTGTACACTAGTTATGAAACCGAAATCACAACTAAATTAAATTCAGTTTCAAAAGTGTATTATAGAAATAATACAATTATGCCAGACACAGGATTTGAATATACTTATCGTTACCAATCCATTGATTTTCCTGAAGGTAATAGGACTCCAACTTTTGACAAACTAAAACAATACCATGGACCTAGTTATTTAACTGGAATTCAACAACAGTTTAATTATAAAATAATTCCAACAAATGATTTGATATTTGGTTTACAAATTGATAAATTTGTTAGACAATCTATTAGTGATAATGTTGGTGGGGTATCGCTTGGAATCAAACAAAATACAAGTTCCAATATTGTGGGTTCTACTTGGGAAACCCAAAGACCTTCTGTTGCAACTGTATTTTATTCTAATACAGTTTCGGGTTATATTCAAGACGAACAAAAATTCTTTTCTGATAAATTAAGTTTAACAATTGGATTAAGAGTTGATAACGATTCAGACTACAAAAGAATTTTAACAAGACGTGGTGGCCTCATTTTTAAACCAATTCAATTTTATCATCTAAAATTATTGTATGGAGAAGCCTACAAAGCTCCAACTGTGTTTCAGTTGTATGACGAATTTAGAGGAAACAGAGAATTAAGATCTCAAAGGATTAAAACTTATGAAATTGAAAATTCATTTTTTAATTCTAGTAAAGGAAATTTAAAGTTAGGATATTTTATTAGCCAATTAGATGGGTTGATTGCTGAAAGTAGAAATCCAGATTTAAATGCTCCAGAAGGTAGAAGAAATATATTTCAAAATTTTAAACCAACTCATATTTATGGATTTAGTGTTGAATCAGAATTGAATATTACAAAAGAAATTAATTTTTTTGGAAATTATACTATCACCAGAGATCGAGATGTTAAAACTGAGTTTCAAGTAAATCCTCGTGCGAATGGTTCTATTGACTCTATCACACAAGTTCATGATGGAAAAGAAATTGATAATATTGCTGAAAGAAAAGCAAACATTGGAACCAATATTTTATTTTTCAAAAAATTAAATTTCAATTTGAGAATGAACTGGGTTGGAAGACGAAAAGCACCTGTCACAAATAAATACTTTCAACCATATGATTTTGATTTTATTAGAACAAAATATACATACCAAACAGAAGGTAAACCAGATGGTTATATGTCTGGTTACATGTTGTTAAACGCAACTATCACTTATAAAGATTTATTTTCAATTGAGGGATTAGATTTACAAATCATTGGAAGAAATATTTTGAACAAACCATTTCTTGGAATGGGTCGTCAATCTGGTAGTGCTGTTAGACCAGTTGATTCACTTCAACCAACTATTCGTAATCCAGATGGTTTTGTGAGTCCATACCATCCTCAAGCAGGAAGAGAAATTTTTTTACAAGTGGTGTACAGTTTTTAGTTTTTTATTCTTAAAACTTTTTAAAAAACTAATTAATAATTTTTTGAACCAGAGGAGCAATATTAGAGATTGAAGCTTTTCTGAATAGACTCTAACTTTAGTCAAAGGATTCAAAAAGGCTAAGTGCTTCAAAGAAGCAGGGAGTCTTTGCCAAACCTTTTTTTGAAAAAAAGGAAAACCTTATTCAAACTTTCCTATTATAGTCAATAAATTACTTTACTAAATATAATATATAAATAGATTGAAACCGTGGAAAAAAAATTTTTCTTAATACCTCTTGATATAAAATCAAACGCGAGGATAACACCAAAATATATTAGAGAAAATCAAGAAGCAAAAAAAAAAGAAGAATTAATTTTAAAGAAAAAAGAAACTATTTTTAATAAAGATCTTTCTGGTCTGATAAATCAAGTTAAACAAAAACCAAAATTAGAGCCAAAAGAAATTTTAGTTGAAACAAAAAAAAAAGAATTAAATAAAAAATTTTCTGATTTATTAGAAACTATTTATACTGAAGAAAATCAAATTCAAAATGTTTATAAGTATCTAAGCACAATTTTATTTGATGCAAATGTAAATTCATATATAGTTTTGAGATTAGATGAGCCAAATCAAATTTATTCTTCAATGTTATATTCTGGTGTTAGTGAAGAAACTTTTATAAATACAAATTTTTACAAAAATGATTCATTTATTCAGTTTGGAAATTCTAATTTAAAAAGAATAGAGTTTAGTTCTGAAAATTTAGAGGATGTTTTTTTTAAGAAAAAATTTTCTGATATTGATTTAAAAGAATATTCAGGATTTTATTTTTTAAAAATTGAATATAATGGAAATTCTTTTATAATTTTACTCTTTTATAAACTTAAACTAATTTTAGATTTTAAAAAATTTGAAGAAAAAATAAATTCTCATTCTGAAGAAATTTCTTATCTAATTCCTTTTTTTAATAAATTAGTAATTGAAAATGAATTTAAAAAAACGAACAAAGATCTTGATATAATCACTGAAGAGTTAAATTTAATTCGTAAAAAAATTTCAATCAATAAAGAGACTTATCTTTATTCAATTTTGATTTTAGAAAAAGGTAATGATGTTTCTGGAATTAAAAAAAAGGTTTTGAGTATTTTAGATAAAATTTTATCTACAAACTCTACTATTATGGATTCTAGTTTTAATAAAATTACAATTATTTCTGAGATAAAGTTTGATAAAGAATTTTATAACCAATTTGAGTCTTTTGAACTTATTTTTAATACAAAAAAATATGATCCTCATGAAAATATTTATCTTTTTATTTAGCATTTCTCTTTTCTCAGATTCTATTTCAAAGTCAGAGTTAAGAACATTAAAAAAAGAAATTGAAGAAAACTTTAAAGATAAAAAATACAGTATTGTAATTCCTAAAATAGAAAAAATAATTATTTATTCTGAAGAATCTAAATATCGTTTGTGGTTGGGGTTAAGTTATTTTAATCGTGATGATTTAGAAATTCCATCTGAAAATGATGAAATTTTTTTACGAAATAAAAAAATACAAAATTTAAAAACTAATTATTTAAATGCAGAAAAATTCATCTCAGAATATATATTATTTTTAGAAAGAAGAAATTTATTAAAAACAGAGTTAAGAATAGCAGAATATTATTTTATTTTAGGTACAATTGCTTATTTGTTAAACGAAAATAAAAAATCAGAATTTAATTTTAAAAAATCCTTAATAAGCGGCTTTCCAAATAAGGAAATAATTAAATTTAATTTAACTTATTTAACTCAAAACTATTGAATAATAAAAAAAAAGAATTTATTTTTTTAATTTCTTTTAAAATTTATACAAGTGTATAAATTGGTTTTAAAGAATATTTTTTAGCTAAATATAAATTTATAATCTGAAATTAGAAATTAATTTTATAATACGTTTTTATTATAAGTCTAAATTATAGTCAAAAAAATACGACATGAAATTATTTTTTCTAATACTCATTTTATTTAATTGTTATGATAACAATCGAATCGACTCTTGGGAAATTCAAAAAAGAGTTGGTACATTGATTGAAGCCAAAGCAACTCAATGTGGAAATAGACCAAGAGTTCCACTATTTTTCACACAGGATAGACCACCTGGTGAAGTTGAAAGATGTGAATTAGATATAATAAATATTCGATGTCCTTTTAGGTCTTATCCATGGTCTTGTGTGAGGATTTTTTGAAATTAATTATTCTTTTACTATTTACATTTTCCATTTTTTCTGAAGAAGCTTTAAAAATAAAATTAAAAGTTATTGATAAAGGAACTAGTTCTGGTCGTCCAAACACAAATTTAGTGATTAAAGAAAGTGGTGGATACTTCACATCAGATGCAAACGGTGAAATAAACGCAACTGTTCCCAAACCAGGTTTTTATACAATTCGCATTACTGTTGGAACTGAGGTTGAAGTGAAAAAAAAAGAAGTGAGTTATGACAACCAAGTAATTAATTTGTTTGTTGGTGATATTAATTCAAACGAACCAACACCAGCTAAAGGTGGTATTGTAATTCGTGGTGAACAAGATAAAACAAAACTTTCTCGATATACACTTCAACAAGAAGAAATTAAAAGACTTCCGGGTGCACAAGGTGATTCTCTCAAAGCCATTTTAACTTTACCTGGTGTTAGTCCCGGAATTCCAGTTGGCATAGCAACAACAGCTTCATTATTTAATGGAGTGGGTGGTGGTCCTTATACAAATTCTGAAAGAGGGGATATAGTTCTTCGTGGAGCAGGCACAAGAGCAAATCAATTTTATTTTGATGGATTTCCAATTTCTTATCCTTTTCATCTTGGTAATCAATCATCTGTTTTAAATAATAATATAATAAAATCGTTTGATGTGTATACTGGTGCATATTCCACAAGATATGGTTTTGCAACTGGTGGTATAATTAACATTGAAGGAAAAAATGAAGTTAAAAAAACTCAAACAATTGTGAACATGAATTTATTTTTAACTGATGCTCAATTTGAAACAAAGCTCAGTGAAAAATCTTTTGCAATTGTAGCTGCAAGAAAAAATTATCCAAACATAGTTTTATTAAGACTATATCCAGATGCAATTCCACAAAACGCAAAATATGCTGACTACCAAGATTATCAATTTAAATATGGATATGGTGGTGATAAACATAAAGTCAATATTGTATTGTTTGGTTCTCGAGACAGACAAGCCTATACTAGAGCACAAGCAGAAATTGAAAATAATGGTTCAGGTAATCCAGATAATAGACCGCCAGTTGGATTAGACAAAGGATTTCATACAGAAGGATTTAGGTATATTTACCAAGCAGGTAGTAAATTTAGTAATACATTAAACCTTTCTAGAAATTCATTTAGAGAATTTTTTGAACTAAAAATTACTAACCCTGCAACAGCAGAAAATATTTTTGGAATCCAAAATGTAACAACTCAAAATTTATATTATGTAGAAAATATTCAAAACTTTGAAATAATCAAAAATATTTTTAGAATTGAAACCGGACAAAATTATAGAGAAAGAGGTATTGCTTTAAAAGGTGAAAATATTACTCAGCAAAATTCTCAATTCTCAAATATATTTAATAACTTACTTGATTCTAGTCCAACATTTCGGGCATTAATTGATGGTGATGGTGTTAAATCCAAAGAATATGCATCATATATTGAAGGAAATTTAGAATACAAAGGTTTTAAATTAAGTCCAGGGGTTAGATGGGACTATTATAATCTTGCTGATCAAAAAGCAATAAGTCCGAGAATAACATCTTCTTACACAATTGAAAAAACTGGAACTACTTTTATCGCAGGTGCAGGGATTCATAGAAACGCACCAACAGGAATTGAACAAATTTCAGAAAGAGTTGGAAATTCAAAATTGTTAATGGAGAAAGCTGAACATTTAGCTATTGGAATTAATCAGGAGTTTGCAAAAGATTGGTTGATTAAAGTAGAAGGTTTTAGAAATATTTTTTCTGATTTAGTTGTTCCAGATTCTTATGCACAAAATCCTTATGCACTAAACGATCAACCAAGAGATATTTTACAAAGAACTGAATCTGTAAGAAGAAATATTTTAACAACCAAGTCAATAAATTACACTAATCGTGGGGATGGATTTTCGGAAGGTGTGGAATTTTATTTAAAAAAATCTGCACGTCCTGAATCAAATGGATTTTTTGGTTGGATATCTTATGCAAATTCAGTTACTAAAAGAAATAATAACCAAACTAGATTAAGTGATTCTGAAAGAGCTAATCGAACTGCACTAAATAATTCCAGAAAATTGTTATACCAAACTGAAGTTGGAAATTCTTATTTAAACTATTATGATGACAATAAATTTGAATTTTTGTACAACAACGATCGACTAGAATTATACGATCTTGACAGAACTCATGTGCTGAATATGGTATTTGGTTGGAAATGGTCAAAAGAATGGCAAGTTGGTGGAAGATATAGATATTTTACAAATACTCCAATCACACCAATTGTTGGCTCTAATCGAATTGATGCCGCTGCAAGTTTTGGTGTAAATTTAAACACTCCTAAATATTCTGAAAATTTTAATTCTGAAAGACTTGCTCCATTTCATCAATTAGATATTCGATTAGATAGATTTATCAACTATGATTGGGGTTTAGTAAATGTGTATATGGAAATAATTAACTTTTATGGAAGAAGAAATATTTCTGGACAAACTTTTAGTGCAACAAGACCTTTTCTTCAAGGGAGTAATCCTCAACCAACTTTTGATAATTTAAATTCACCATTTATTCAATCACCATTGCCAGGTGGAAGATTAGTTTATATGCCTTTAATTAATTTTGGATTGGAGGTAAGATTTTGAAATTGATAATTTTATTCTTCATTCTATTTTCTTGTAATGATATTGATGATACTAAAGATAAAGAAAATAGAAAAAGAACTTCTGATTTAATTTTTTTATATTCCATAAGAAATAGAAATGAAGGAAATTGTTTGAGGGTTGAAACAACTTCAACTGGTAAAATTATAACCTGTGATAGAAGACCATCTTCAATTTGTAATTCAAATATTGCAATTTTAACTAATGGCGAAAAATTTAATAATTTGAATGAAGCTAGAAATTTTACAAACTTAAATCCGGAATGTACAAGCTCCTTTGGCGGATCTGGACTTGCAACAGATACAGTTCCAGCAAATTTTCAAGAAGAAGATAGTATAAAACAAAATAATTATTTTGAGATTGTTTCTTCTTGTGAAAGTTTGGGATTTCAACTTTCAGCCCCAATTTCAACACTATCTGAATTTGAATTTTTAACTTCAGCAAAAGGTAGAATTGGCATATCTGCAAATAGAATATCTTCAACACCAGATATTGTATTACAACAATCATTAGGTGCAAATTTTAACACAATAAAAAATGATGCTACTACTTGCTTAAATAAACCATTTTCAAGAACTGAAGTTGAATTGATTCAAAATATAAGGCTCGGGACAAAACTTTTACAAGCAACTTGTAATTTTGGAACAATTCCTTGTCCAACTAGTTTGGATAAGTTTAAATGAAATGTATTTACAAAAACTAACTTTTTAACATTATAGTTTTAAATGTAAATTATGGGTTATTATTTAATCTTTATTCTTGTTATATCAAATCTATTCTCCGGTGATAAAAAACCAGAGAAATTAAACTTAAGTGAAGTTGTGAGAAGAGTCATCGAATCAAATGCAACTGTTCAAAATGCTAAATTAGAAATAGTAAAATCTGATTCTGCAATTATAAAAAATGATTCAAAATATGTTTATAATGTTTATACTCAAGGTACGAAGCAAGAAACTAAATTACCTTTTAACCAAAATCAAATTTTTTCTGGAACAAAAATCCAAATTGATAGATATGCTGTTGGTATAGAAAAGCAATTAAAGTCAGGAACTTATTTTATGACTGAAATTAGTACATTAAGATTCGATAATAATGCTTTTGAAAATCCTTATACAACCCCTAGCCAATTTTCTTTTCTGGGAGTAAAACCATTAAACACAGGTGCGATTAGTTTTAAAATTAGCCAAGAATTGATGAAATATTCATTTGGGAGAAATTCCTATAATCCTTGGAAAGCAATGGAGCTTCATGAAGAACGAAAATTAAATGTTTTAAAAAAACAAGCTGAAATTCAAAGAGAAACAATTATCAATCAATTAATCCAAATTATTACTAGCACATTGATTGAATATTGGTCACTCACTATTTCAAACGAAGCAGTAGAAACTTTTCAAAAATTAAAAACAAATGCTGAGAACATAAAAAATATTACTTATAGAAAACAATCACTTGGAATATCTGAAAGATTTGAGGATAGCCAATGGTCGGCTTTAGTTGAAAATTTTGATTCTCAAGTCAAAAAAGCCGAACTTGATAGGGAAGAGACTGTTAGAAGATTAAAAAGGATTCTAGGAGTAGATCCAAGAACAGAAGTTTCAGGTGTAACTGATTTAACTGAAGAGCTTCCTAAATATGATTTAAAAAAAGACATTGAGTATGCTCTGAAAAATAGAATTGATTATAAAAATTTAAAAATACAAAAAGAAATTGCCAAACTTCAATATGAACTTGCTCTAGATGAAGACACACCTTCATTAAAAGCAGGCCTTGCTTATAGTTCAAGAGCTCAATCTTTCATATCTTCATTTGAAAATTACTATTTAGCAACTTCAAATAGAAATTCTGTCTTCACCACAAAATTTCCAGAAATTATTGCAGATATAACTTTAACTTATCCTCTTTGGGATCAGGGAATCAAGACGAATATTAAAGATTCAAAAAAAATGATTAATCAAATTTCTGATAATGAAAAAACATTAGAAAGAGAAATTATAGATGAAATGCAAACTAGATTTGATTCTATCAAAAGTTCATATGAAGTTTTAGAACAATCTAAAAAAAGTAAAGAAGAAACAAAAAAGTTTTATGATGGAATTTATAATCGTTTTTCACAAGGTAAAATCCAATCAATCAATTTAAAAAACGCACTAGATTCGCTAGCACAATCTGAATTAGGTTACACCCAAGCAAAAATTAATTTTAATATCAATTTGATTCGTTATGATCTAACTAAGAATTTTTTATTTGATAAATACCAAATTAATGTTTATGAAATTTTGGAAAAATTAAAAAGTCAAAAAAGAGATTGAGTTTTTTATAATTATTAGGTCGGGACTTTTTAAGCTGGGCTATAAAGCCCAACTTCTTGAAAAAAACTTATCCTAAAACACTAAATAAGCTTGGTATAGACCAACTATTCCACCAAGTAAAGCTCCAAGAATAATTAATGTCAATTCATCTTCTTTAAAAACAGAGTGTAACAATTCTTCAAACTCATCTTTTGGTAAAACAGAAAGTCTTTCAGCAATTGTTTTTTCAATCTGCAAAGTATCTTTGAGATAATTTTGAATTCTATTTGCAACTTCAGGTAAAATCCAAATTAATTTTTCAGCAATAGTTTCTTTGATCTTAGTTACTCTTTCTTGTCCAAGAAGCATTGGAACAAGTGGTGCTTTGTCTTGGAGTTTTTGCTGAGTGAGTGCATTTGCTCTTTCAATAACTAATTTGATTAAAAGATCTCCACCTTTGCCCATAAAAATTAATCGAATTAAATTTTCAGTGTTCAATACATTGTTCGCAACAACATTAGCAAACTCTAATGAAACTGCATCTTGTCTTTTCAAAAATAAACCTTGGTATTTAAAAAATATATATCTCTTTGGTTCTAATGGTTTAAAAATCATTTGAAGTGCAATCCAGTTTGTGTAATAACCCACAACCACACCCATAATTGGCATTGTCCACCATTGACCCAAAATATTTATAAATAATAATTGAATGAGACCAATTAAAAAACCAAAATAAATTCCAGATACAATTATAAATTGAAATTCTGGTCCACCACATCTTTGAAACATTTCGATGAGAATAGAAGTTTTTTTTCCACTTAAAGATGACTTGATGATTTCATCAAATTCTAAAACTGAATCCAGATCTTTCCCAAATGATTTATAAACTTCTACTATTTGTTTTGGAATTTCTTTTTTTACTTCATCTTCAAGTGAACGTTTAATATCTTCTGTAAGTAAATTCCATAGAATTGGATTTTCAACTGCAATGATGTCATGAATAATTTCTTTTGCTTTTAGATTAATCAAATCAGCAATTTGAGCATTGATTTCATTGGGGTCTACACGAGAGTAAAGTTCATGTGGCTTAACTAATCTCTCAGTTAAGATTTTTGCAATTAGTCCACTCATTTTTACAGCGTGATTTGGAATAATTCCTTTCCAACCCAATTTTCCAATTCCCCAAAATTCTGCAGGATGAAAAATCATTTTAACTGCGATATAGTTTGTGATCCAACCTACAAATGCACATGTGACAGGAATCGAAATGTACTTTACTAACTCAGGATATTTAGTAATTAAATCTTGTATAAACTGCATAAATCCTCTTTAACAATGATTACTGATTTTTGAGATTCGAAAATTTTGTAAATTCAAAACTTAAAATCAAAATTCAAGTTATCTTTATTTTTTATTAATTTGGCTAAATTGTAATATTTGTATTTTAAATCAATTCAATTTTTGATTTACCTAAATCTATTTTGATTTTTTTATGAAATATGAATTTAGACATTAGCACACCAGCATTATTATTTCCAGCAGTATCATTAATAATGTTAGCCTATACAAACCGTTTTTTTCATATTGCAACTCTAGCTAGAAATTTATATTCTGAATTTGAAAAAACTAAAGAAGAGAAATTGATTAAACAAATCTATTCTTTAAAACACAGACTTAAGTTGATTCGGAATATGCAAATTTTTGGAGTGTTAAGTTTACTGCTATGTGTGATTTGTATGTTATTAATTTATCTTGAAGAAAATTTTTTAGCAGGAATTATATTTGGTGCAAGTTTACTTAGTCTGATATTGTCACTTCTAATTTCTATCTGGGAAATCCAAATTTCAATCAAAGCAATATCAATGGAACTTGAAGATTTGGATAGAATTGTTAATTATGAATTATGAATTATGAATTATGAATTAGGAATTAGGAATTAGGAATTAGAAAAGTAGAAAAGTAGAATGATAATTATTAATTTTTCATTCTACATTTTCCTTTTTTAATTATTTTTGAGGGTTGTTGTCTTTAAAATTACCATCATAAATTAATTTACCATCTTTTTCTCTAACTGAGCCTTTTCCATTTAAAGCATCATTTTTGAAATCACCTTCGTAAATTCTACCAGAACGAGTAATGTATTTTCCTTTTCCATCAAATTTGCTATCAGCAAAAAATCCAGTATAAGTATTTCCATTAGAAACTAATGTTCCGTAACCTGTAAATAAACCGTTTTTCAAATCACCTATATAGTTTCCACCATTAGAAAATTTATAATCACCTTTTCCTTCAGGAACATAATAACTTTTTCCATCAGCTGTTTTTGATTCTTTAACATCACCGATATAAACATCACCATTAGTGTAATAGATTGTTGATTTTCCAACTAATTTTCCATCTCTGAAAGTTCCCGCATATTTTGTTCCATCTGCATCTGAAAAAGTTCCAGTTCCATCTTTACAATTTCCAATACATGAACTACCAAGAGTAGGTAAATCTTCTTTTTTATCACCAGCAGCACAATTCACTAAACCTAAAAAAATAGACATAGCTAAAATCATTGAAATTTTATGATTCAATTTCATAAATAATTCTCCTTTAAATCTAAACAAGAATCCAATTAAAGTTCTTTGATAAATAAAAAAACATCTTAGTTTCTTTTGTCTAGAATAATTTTCTAAATTTAAAAATTCTTGACTAATTAAAAAATACTAAAATCTTAAGCCATTATGATTAAATGGAAATTAATGATTAGCACATTGCCGTTTGTAGTGGTAGTTATGTTATTTAAGTTTTTTTTAGAGTATTTTTTCGGATTTTATGGTGTTTTAGAATTTTCTGAGGTGGCACTCATACTCACTGGTGGGATTTTTATTATGGGCTTCATGCTTGCTGGAACTTTGTCTGATTATAAAGAAAGTGAAAAAATTCCCGGAGAAATTTCATCCATTTTGGAAACGATGGAAGATACTATCACAACTGTTTGCAAAGGAAAGAATTTAAACGAAAAAGAAATGAAACAAACTCTTTTAGAAACAGTTGAGAAAATCTTAGCTTGGATTTATAAAAAAATTACATTAGAAGAGATGTTTGCTACTTTAAGTAAAAATGTAATTTCTGCAACTAAAATGGAAGAAATTACATCTTCAGGTTTTGCATCAAGATATTTAAACGAAATTTCAGCATTAAGAAAATTACTTAATCGAATGAATGTAATCTCTGTAACTAGCTTTTTACAAACAGGTTATGCACTTTTAGAAATTTTAATTTTAGCAATTCTTGGGATTTTATTTTTATCAAAATTCAAAAATCCAATAGCTGAATACACAGTAATCGCGTTTATAAGTTTGATTTATTTTTATTTATATCGCTTAATTAAAGATATAGATGATCCTTTTGAATATGAATCTGAAACTTCTAAAGGTGCTTCTGAAGTAGAACTATTTCCAATTTATGAATACATTGAACGGTTAAAAAAAAGATTATGAAATTTTTTTTATTCTTATTTTGTATTTCAATTTTTGCAGAAGAAAATTTATCTGAAAAATCTTTAATTCCAAATCAAAGTTTTGATGTGGAACTAGAAGATTTTGGTAAAGTAAAATTGGAAGCACATTCAGTTGATTTTAAATTAAAACTTATTTTAAAAAAATCTGATAAAATAATTTTTAACTTTCCCGAAAAAAAAACTTCTTGGTCATTTGAAGAATTAAAAGCAGTTTCGTTTTTTGATATTGACGGTGATAAAAAAAAAGATGTTGTTTTAGTTTTGGATTATATCACAGGAATTGGACCTGAAGCTGCAGTTCCATTTTCTGTCCCATTAATTTATCTATCAAAAACCAAAAAGTTCATACTTGATGAAAAATTTGAAAAACTCAGTGAGAAATTGTATAAAATGAAAAAAGAAATTACCATCAAAAATATTAAACAAATTTATAAGTCCATTCGATGAAATTTTTAATTTTTATTTTTATCTTATTTTGCAAAAAAACAGAAACTCCAGAAGTTTATAAAATTAAACCAGAAATTTCAGTATTGGCGATTTCTGGTGTTCAAATCCAAAACTTAACAATTGATTTTGATTTAGAATATTTTGGAAAAGGAAAAGTTTTAACTTATATTGAAAACGAAAAAGAAGCTAGATTTTATTTAATAAAAGATTTTGATGTTTTGTATGAATTTCCAGTTCAAAAAACAAACTGTGCAAGAGATTTAAAAATTTTAAAAGTTGAATTTGATAAAAGTAAAAATTTGATTACTGACTATAAATGTTTAAATCAATTAAAAGAAGTCCCGGATTATAAAATAAACTATAAAAATAAAAAAACTTTTTTTGAAATTTTAAAATTTTAAATGACAGATTTTTCAATACTAACTAGCTAAGCGAACTCTATGGTTCAAAAAGTCAAATCATTTTTTAAAAATTGGGTTAATAGAAACAAAATTAGGTAGATAAGGTTTGTTGCTTTTAATAATCGCGATGATGATTTTAATGATCTTGTTAGCGA
>JAAFIR010000022.1 GCA_013297885.1 Leptospirales bacterium
GTATCTCACCCAACCACTCCACACCGCTGTCTTTATATTTTGGATATGGTTTCATGGTTTTCCTTTCGTGATTTTCGTGTGTTTAGTGGTTAAAAAATATAAACCACGAAATACACGAAACACACTAAAAATGTTTTCCCAACCAACTGGAATTTCACCTAGCCACTCCACACCGCTGTCTTTATATTTTGGATAAGGTTTCATATTTTCCCTTTCGTGATTTTCGTGTGTTTTGTGGTTAAAAAATATAAACCACGAAATACACGAAACACACTAAAAAAGTTTTTCATTAAATTATTCTTAGATAGCAAAATATTTTACTTCCATTCGTTTTAATTCTTTCAAAAAAACTTTATCGAAACTAACAATGGGTGCATCTAATGAAATACTCGCAGCAGCTAACACTGCATCGCCATAATCCTTTATTTGTTTTTGCCAAATGGACAGAATCAATTCAGGGTAGTAACCACATTCATAATGAACTCCCGGATTTTGAAGTAAATCAGTGAGAATTGTTTTGATTTTGGATTTATCTATGTTATAGATACTTTGGAATACAAAACTAATTTCTGTAAGATTATGAGAAATTACAAGTACTTCAAATTCTGCTCTTGAAACAGCTTCAAAAAACGCAACCATCTTCTGATGTTGTTGTTCATTTCTTTTATTTAAGAATGAAATATAACAATTTGTATCTAAAATTAATTTCATTTACTCTTCCGCTTAGATTGAATTTCCCAAGCTTTACGAATATCTGCTTTTACATCTTTAGATTTAATATCCAAAGTTCCTTTATGTTTTAGAAAAGGTTTTTGTATTGATTCCAGATGTATTCCATTCTTATCAATCTTCCATTGTACCAAATCCGATTCAACAAGATGAAGCGATTCACGAATTTCTTTTGGAATTGTAATCTGGTATTTTGATGTAATCTTTGATAAAAGTTTCATTGCCTTACTTTTTTCTATTTTGTAAGGAAAGTCAAGAAAAAAATATAACCACGAAATACACGAAACACACTAAAATTTTTTTTATTTAGCACGCACATCTATTTTTCCAGTGACTGCCGCTGAGATTAAAGCAGATCGTTTTTCTTTCAAAATTTCATAACCTTTCGTGATTTTCGTGTGTTTAGTGGTTAAGAATATATAACCACGAAATACACGAAACACACTAAAAGTTTTTTTATTTAGCACGCACATATATTTTTCCTGTTAAGATTGCGGATATTAAAGCAGATCGTTTTTCTTTCAAAATTTCATAACCTTTCGTGATTTTCGTGTGTTCCACCCTTCGCTTCGCGAACCTACGCCTTCGCATGGTGAAAAAAAGATAACCACGAAATACACGAAACACACTAAAATTTTTCATTAAATTATTTTCCTATCAATTTCTACTTTGGGATAATGACCAAAATTTACGATTAATCCAAATATAAATAAATTATCCATTTCAATTAAACCTTTTCGTGATTTTCGTGTGTTTAGTGGTTAAGAATATATAACCACGAAATACACGAAACACACTAAAAGTTTTTTTATTTAGCACGCACATCTATTTTTCCAGTGACTGCCGCTGAGATTAAGGAAGATCGTTTTTCTTTTAGGAGGTCGATGGGTACTTTTATTTTTTCCTTTATAATTTTTTCATAATGAACCAATTTAGAAACTTCTAATTGTAACTCAATACTTGGAATTGATATTTCTTCTTTCAAAAGTGTATTTATATTTAATGGTCGATTTCTACCTGCTGATCCAATTGAATGCTGGTCTAGTAAAAAATCCCCGAAAGGGCTAGTAAAAAAAGCATATAGATAAGCGTTGTCTAATATTTGTTTATTTCCAGAAAGGCTATAGTAGCGATGAGATGCTATACAATTATTTTCTGTTTTTCCAGCTAAGCCAACCGCACCTTCCCAAGCAAACTGGCCACTTATTACAAAATCATTATTCTTAATCCAATGAAAGTCTGATTCACCTAAATCTTTACCGACTGTTTCTTCTTTTTGAAAGAAACCTCTTGCTTTATTATACATACCTAGTGGTTTGTAAGGAACTTCAGATTCAGGTGTAAAGAATCGATTGTTTTGATATGCAACTCTTCCTAACCTAACTAATTTTGTTGATTTATCATTGACTGCATGAGAAATCAAAGCCTGTCGCTTTTCTTCTAGCAGTACAATCATTTGTTCTTGTTTTGCGATGAGGTTGTCAATCGTCCCAGTTTCTCTATCCAAAAAAGTAGCAATGGCTTTTTGTTCTGGGAGGGGTGGGGCTGATAATCGCAAGGAAGATAATTTTTCTTGATTAACATTCGGTTGCCCACCACCCGAGGCTAACTTTATTAAATCGTCTCTCATTGATAAAAGTAAATAAAAAAGATATTTGTTAAATAAAATATTATTGCAGGACAATGCAAGACAAGCTTGATTACAAACTGCTTCTTTGCCAAGAATTCCTAACCTTCCGATTGTAGCACCATACATTGCAATTAAGATTGAACCTTTTGGATGAAATCGTAATGCAGAGAAGTTAGCTAATGCTTTTTGATTTACTTTTTTAGTCGTATCAACAATATAACTTTCTCTCAACTCTCCAGTCGTAACCCAAAGTATATCACCTTCATAATACTCATTAGATGTACTATCAGGAGTTGTTCCACTTCCAACATGGTTACAAGCATGCTTTAGTTTATACACTTCCCAACCCACCGGAATCTCACCTAACCATTCTATGCCGCTGTTTTTATATTTTGGATATGCTTTCATATTTTCCCTTTCGTGATTTTCGTGTGTTTAGTGGTTAAAAAATACAAACCACGAAATACACGAAACACACTAAAAAATTTTGACCAACCAACAGGTATCTCACCCAACCACTCCACGCCGCTGTTTTTATATTTTGGATATGCTTTCATGGTTTTCCTTTCGTGATTTTCGTGTGTTTTGTGGTTAAAAAATATAAACCACGAAATACAAGAAACACACTAAAAAATTTTGACCAACCAACTGGTATATCACCGAACCACTCCACACCGCTGTCTTTATACTTTGGATATGGTTTCATGGTTTTCCTTTCGTGATTTTCGTGTGTTTGGTGGTTAAAAAATATAAACCACGAAATACACGAAACACACTAAAAAAATTTATCATGAATGCACCTCTTGGAGTAGTTCGAGGATTTCCTTGGTCACTTTGTCTAAGTCTTTATCAATTTCTTTTAAATCGCGAGGTGGTGTGTATTCATAAAAATGACGATTGAATGGAATTTCATATCCTACAATTCCAACTTCATTATCCTTTTCATCTTTCTTAGCTGTATCAATCCAAGCGTCCGGTACATGAGGTAGAACTTCTTTTGTGAAGTATGCCTCGATACTATCGCCAAGCGGTACGTTTTCAGAATCTCTTAAATCAGAATCTGATTCAATTTCACCCTTTGCATTTTTACAAACTTTGGCCGTATCATCTTGTTCACTAAAAATTTTTACTAATAATTTTTCTTGTTGTGCACTGAGTTTAATTTTTGCTTTTAATAAAACAGTGGAAGAGTTTAGCTCAGCTAAAAATTTTTCTCTATCATTATAATTTTGTTTTAATTCTTTAAGTGCAAGAAGAATTATTTCTTGTTCTTTTTTGGGAAGCTTATTAAAGCTTGAATCTTCTTTAAGACTTGCGATTTTAATTTCATCATGAAGCTTAAAGGATAGTTTCAATGGTCGCTCTACTGTAATTCTTCTATAACCAAAATCAGTTGTCTTAAAAATTTTGCTGACCTTGGTTTTTTTTAAATTACCATAAATTTTAACAATGTCTTCGATATGCTTTTCAGTCATGTATTTTCTTTTTGAACCAAGAGACTTACGCATCTTATCACAAAACTCATCGCTGTTGGCATTGATTAACTGAACTTTGCCTAGACGCTCTTTATCCTTATGATTACTTAGAATCCAAATATAAGTAGCAATTCCAGTGTTATAAAACATATCGGTTGGCAATGCAATAATAGCCTCAAGTAAGTCTTGTTCCAAAACATATCTACGAATTTCTGATTCACCCGATCCCGCACCACCCGTGAATAGAGGAGAGCCATTTAAAATAATTCCAATTCTACTTCCACCTTTGCTTGGTTCAGTCATTTTGGAAATCAAGTGAAGTAAAAATAATAAACTTCCATCTGATACTCTTGGTAAGCCTGCACCAAAACGTCCACTAAATCCTTTTTTCTTATGTTCATCAAGAATTGATTTTTCAACTTTTTTCCATTCAACTCCAAATGGTGGATTTGATAATTGGTAATCAAACTTACGATCAGCATGATAGTCTTCGCTTAATGTATTGCCTAGTTTAATATTTTTTACATCCTGTCCTTTGATTAACATATCTGCTTTACAAATTGCAAATGACTCTGGATTTAATTCCTGACCGAAGTTCGCAATCTTTGCTTTCGGATTTAATTCATAAATGTATTCAGAACTAGAAGATAAAAATCCTCCTGTTCCAGCAGTAGGATCATAAACAGAACGTATAATACCTGGCTGAGTAAGTGCATCGTTATCATTACAAAATACGAGAGATGTTGTGAGTCGGACTATATCTCTTGGTGTAAAATGCTCTCCAGCAGTTTCATTACTTGACTCTGCGAATTTTCTAATTAACTCTTCAAACACTAAACCCATTTGATGATTATCAACTTTATTTGGGTGCAGATCGAATTGGGAGAATTGCCCACATACATGAAAGAGTAGATTGGCTTTGTGAAGACGATCAATTATATCTTGAAAATTAAAATTCAGAAATATATCCAAAACATTCTCACTAAAAGATTCTATATAAGTTTCTAAATTTTGTTTTGTATCATTGGTTCCAAGATTGTTTAATGTTAGATTGGATGTATTATAAAATGTAAATCCAGATGCTTTTTCTGAAAATTTTTGAATTAGTGATTGATTTCCCTTATGCTTTTTTACTTCCACTAGAACATCTTCTCTAGTTTTTTCTAAAACACATTCAAGCCTTCTTAGCACTGTTAATGGTAATATGATCCTACCAAATTCGGATTGTTTAAAATCACCTCTAAGAGTGTCTGCAACTGACCAAATAAATGCAGCTATAGAGGAAAAGTTTTCTGTATTTGTTTTGCTCATCATACAAAAGTAAATGGTAAAGGCTAAATTGTCAAGGGTCTTATTCTAGTTTAAAGAATGTATTGAGATGTTCTTCATGAATAACTCTCCTAAATAGTCATCCCTCTCTTTTAACCACGATTTTTTTATCAAACTCAGTCGCGAAGTTGCAGGGATAAATAGGAGAATAAATTATATTTTAAAAATAGCAACGCAAAATCTATTTTCTAGTCCCTACCTCACACCAACTAGAAAAAAGTTGATTTATATTTCTTGTATTCTGCCCTCTCCAAGTTTGATAACTTAGAAGTGGAAGTAAAGTTGCCTTCTCTGTTGCGTAAAAAATGGAGAGGGCGTTGCAGTACTTATCATCTCAATTCAAGTAAAATTGGGTGAGGTATCATCTAGCTACTAGCTCCCATCATCCTTTCACTCTTTCGGCGTACATTCGGCGTGTTGATAGCATCTTTTAAGGGTTTTCTCAGTAAAAATCCCAGAAAAGCCCCCAAATAGATACCTCAAAGAGGTTGTTGTATGAAAGGATAATAGAATTTACCCACTAGTTTAGTCATAAATTGTAAAAAACGCAATTTTAAAAAAAATATTTTTGTTAATTATTTTTTCTACTCAAGAGTAAAAATTCTAAATTCGAGATTTGATAGTAGCTAATGCTAAAAAATTAAATAGGAGAAACAAAATGGCAAAACTAGAATCTAAATTAGGAATCATACCAAAAGGAAAAATTGGAGATTTGATTTTTTATGAATCAAATAACAAAACTTTAATTCGAACTGTTGGAGTATACAATTCAAAAAAAAATAAAACTGAAAATACAAAATCTTTTCAAACTTTATCAAAAATTTATTCCATTTTTCAACCGGTGATTCGTTTTGATAAAAAAAAAGAAAAAATGAGTTTAACTGCAATTTTTTACAAATACAATTTTGAAAATTTGAAACAAACTGAAGAAGGATTTGATTACCAATCTATTTCATTGTGCAACAAAACCAGTCCATATTGTTTGGGATTAAAGATTCAAAAAAATTTAACAAACATCCAATTTGAATGGGAAGAGGATTCACTATGTCAAAATGATAAAGAAAAAATAATAATGGGACTTTTTTTTCAAGACACAAAAAAATTAATCTGGAAAGAAGTATTCAGAAAAAACAAATTTGCAGAACTGATAATTTCAGAACATGATACAAATCCTTATACTTTTATTTATGGTTATAAAAATTTTGAATAAAAAAAAATTTTCAAAAATTACATTATAAACTAAATTGAATTTATTTATATCAAAACCAATTAATAAAGAGTATAAAAGCAGTTAAAATAACTCTAGAAAAATAGTTAATTCAAATAGAGAAATTAAAAAAAGGGAAAAAATAAAAAATGCTTGCAAAATTTAATGTAAGCTAGGATTTTTAGAAAATGATTAAGAAGTTAACCAAGCATAGACAATTCATTTTAGAAGAGTTAAGATCAAGAAATGATCATCCTACCGCAAAACAAATATTTGAAACAATTAAATTTAAATCATATAAATTGAGTTTTGCTACTGTTTATAACACTTTGGAGTATTTAAGTAAAATTAATCTAGTTAAAAAAGTAGATTTTTGTGCAGATTCTATTCATTATGACCCTGACCTTTCTGATCATTCTCATACAATTTGTAATTTATGTAATGAGATAGATAGTTTTCCTTCTCCAAAAAAAGAAATTTTTGTTTTGGATTATTTTTATGTTGAAACTATCAATATAAATGCTAGAGGTGTTTGCAAAAAATGTAGCAATAAAAATTCTATCCCTAATGGGAAAAATTAAAGAATTAGATAAAGACCTTATCAATAAAATTGCAGCCGGAGAAGTTATTGAATCTTCCCACTCTGTTGTAAAAGAATTAATTGAAAATTCCCTAGATGCAAATTCAAAAAAAATTGAAATTGAAACATTTAATGCTGGTCTTAGTTCCATTTTAATCTCAGATAATGGCTCTGGGATTTTTGAAGATGATTTGAGCCTAAGTATAAAAAGACATGCAACAAGTAAAATTTCAGAACTAGAAGATTTGGAAAAAGTTTTGAGTTTTGGATTTAGAGGTGAAGCACTTGCTTCTATTGCATCCATATCAAAATTAGAAATAACAACAGGTGTGAGTTTAGAAGAAAAATCTGTTCAGGTTTTTACTAATGAAGAAAATATTTTAGAAAAAA
The DNA here is from genome assembly GCA_013297885.1 of Leptospirales bacterium. Classification (GTDB taxonomy): domain Bacteria; phylum Spirochaetota; class Leptospiria; order Leptospirales; family Leptospiraceae; genus UBA2033. The sequence goes on from JAAFIR010000022.1 coordinate 7,341, forward strand.
AATATCTACCACCATTTCAAGGAACAAAAATTTTAGTTTCAGATTTATTTTATAATACACCTGTTAGAAGAAAATTTTTAAAATCAGAAAAATCTGAAGATAAAAAAATAAAAGATAGAATCATTAGCACAAGTTTAGCTTTTCCAGAAATTGAATTTCATTATAAACAAGATGAAAAAAAAGTTCTTCAATTAAAATCTCAAACTTTAAAAGAAAGAATTGTAGAAGTATTTGGGGAAAATTTTGAAAATCATTTGATTGAAGTTAAAAAAGAAAGGCATGGTTTAAAAGCGTATGGCTACATTTCAGATTCTGATTTTTACAAATCAAATAGAACAGGTCAATTTATTTATGTAAACAAAAGACCAATCGAGATTAAATATTCTTCTTATTTATTAAAAAAATGTTATGATGAATTAATTCCAACAAACGCTCATCCTTGGTGTTTTTTATTTTTTGAAATAGATCCAAATTATATAGATGTAAATGTTCATCCCACAAAAAAAGAAATTCGCTTTTTGGATGATGAAGGTTTTAATAGTTTTTTTATAAGTTTAATTAACCAAGAATTGTATTCCAAAAAACCAGTTGGAATTTTAGAAATGTCTAAAAGGTATTTTACAAAAGAACCTGAAAAAAAACAAAATTATTTTATTCCAAGACCAACTGAAGAACCAATACTTGGAAATTCACTTTATGCAGAAGTTTTACCAAAAATCGGTTTTGAAGTTTCTAGGGTTGGAGCTGGAACAAAACTAGAAAGTTTAAAAGTAGACGAATTTCAAAAAAGAGAATTTATTCCAAAAAAACATTTCGGTGTTATTTTTGAAACTTTTATTTTAGCTGAAGCTGAAGATGGAATTTACATCATAGACCAACATACAGCACATGAAAGAATTCGGTATGAAGAAATTTTAAACGAACTAAAAAATAAAACTAGAACCCAGAGTTTACTCACTCCAATCAGAATTGATCTATCCAATGAAGATGCTGCTTTGATTTTGGATCGAATAGACGAATACAAAAAAATTGGAATTGAGTTAGAGTCATTTGGTGAAGGAAGTATAATTGTTCGGGAAGTGCCTAGTTTTTTAGAACCCGGAAAAGAAAAAGAAACTATAATGGATTTTTTAAACCGTACAAAAGGGGAAAAAGAATTAGAAAAAGAAATTTATGATTTGATGGCAAAATGTGTGGCTTGTAGGTCTGCAATTAAAAAAGGGGATTTGTTATCAGATAGCATTTTAGCAGAAATTTTAAATCGTTTAAGTTATTGTTCAAATCCAAGCAGATGTCCACATGGGAGACCCACTCTTATTAAATTGACAAAAGACGATTTAGAAAAAATGTTTCATAGAAAGTAATGGATAAAGATTTAAAAAAATTAATATTCCAATCAATAATTGGAATCATCATCTTAGTAGTTATCATTTTAATTTTAGGAAAGCTTGTTAAAGAACCTATCACAGAATTTTCAAAACTATTTATAGATTTTTTTGGAATTTGGGGAGTAGGGCTTGGGGTTATGTTATCAGACACTCTTCCAGCATTTATGATCCCTGATGTGTTTTTGGTTTTTGGCGTTGCTGGGAAACTTGGAGATTTTGAAGTGATTTGTTTTTCCTTTGTAGGAAGTTTAATTGGTGGAAGTAATGCTTATTTTATTGGTAAGTATATTATTCCTCGAATTGAATTTGGTCAAAAGTTTATAAAAAAAAATGAAGATAAATTATTACCTTATTTAGATAAATATGGAATGTGGGCTGTTGTAATTGCTGCTACCACTCCACTACCTTATTCTTGGATGAGTTATCTTGTTGGTAGTTTTAAAATGTCCTATTCCAAATTTTTACTAGCAAGTCTCACAAGACTTCCAAGATTTGCAATTTATTACTATGCTATCAAACTTGGATGGATTGATATTTGAATGACAACAATTTTACTTTTGTTAGTTTCTAATATTTTTATGACTTTTGCTTGGTATGGACATTTAAATTTTAAAGAAGCTGCTTTGTGGAAAGTAATTTTAATTAGTTGGGGAATTGCTTTTTTTGAATATTGTTTAATGGTTCCAGCAAATCGTCTTGGGCATGGAGTATTTTCTGCATTCCAATTAAAAATTATCCAAGAAGTAATTACCATTTTTGTATTTAGTGGTTTTTCTGTTTTTTATCTTGGTGAAAAATTAAAATGGAATTATATACTTGGATTTATACTTGTCTTGCTTGCTGTTTATGTTGTTTTTAAAGAATGATAATTTATGATAGAAAAATTTAATTTTCTTTTAAAATCATTGGGCGAATTTTTTTTGGAGCCGTTGCATGCAACGGCTCTTCAAAAAAAACCGTGCTTTTCGCTACTTCTGAAACCTCGGACTAAAGTCCGAGGCTATTCAGAAACGCTTCAATCACTTTCGCTTGGTAATCGAAAACCAATTCGGAAATAATTTATGATAGAAAAATTTATTTATTCAACTCATACAATTTTTAGATTATTTGGATTTGATAGTTTTGATTTTAGCTCAAAAGTAGAAACAATTACAAATTCTAGTTTAGAAATTAAAAAAAATTCTTTATTCATCCCACTAATTGCTTCTAGAGATGGACATGATTTTATAGAAGAAGCATTTGAAAAAGGAGCTAGTCTCGCTCTTTCAAAAAAAAATCATCCAATTTTAAAAAAAATCTCAAAATCAAATTTAGAAAAAATTATCCAAGTAGATGATACTCTTTTGGCACTAGGAAAACTTGCAAGTTTTCATCGCTCTAGATTTAATCCATTTGTAATTGGTATTACAGGTTCAAGTGGAAAAACAACAACCAAAGAATTATTTTCAATCATCTTTTTAGAATTTGGTGCAAAATATATTGTATATACTGAAAAAAATTTTAATAATGAAATTGGAGTTCCATTTACTTTATTTAAAATTAATTCTGAAACAAAACTTGCAATTATTGAAATGGGAATGAATCATAAAACTGAAATTTCTAGACTCACCAAAATTGCTTGTCCAGATATTGGATTTATTACTAATATCGGTCCTTGTCATATCGAAAATTTAGGCTCTATTGAAAACATTGCCAAAGCAAAAGCAGAAATTATGGAAGGAATGAAAAAAAAATCTGTTTTATTTATTCCAGATGAAGTTTTAAACAAAGAAGTTTTTATCAATAAAGCTAAATCTTTTGGTATTCAATTAAAAAAATTCTCTTTAAAAAAATCTAAATTGATAAAATTAAAAAAACAAAATACAGATGGATTTGAATTAGAAATATTTGATAAAAAATTTAATTGGAATTTAGCAGGAATTAAAATTTTAGAAAACTTATCTGGTGTTTTAGAAGCAATGAACTATTTAAAATTTGATAAAGAAAAAATTCTAAATGGTTTAAAAAAATTCAAAGCCAAAGACAAAAGAATGGTTATAGAAAAAAATCAATTCCATGTGATTAATGATACTTACAATGCAAATCCAGACTCAATGATTTCTTCTATACTAGCAACAGAACAATTGTCTGATAAAAAAGATTTTGTCTTGATACTTGGAGATATGAAAGAGCTTGGAAAATTTTCAAAATTTTATCATGAAAAAATAGGTGAATTTATTGATTCCACAAATGCTTATTTAGTAATTAGTTATGGTGATGATTCAAAGTGGATAATAGAAAAAATTAAGACTAAACAAAAAAAACATTTTCCCATTGAAGAAATAAAAGATTTAATTTTATTTGTAGAGATGAATGTTAAAAAAAATTCGTTTATATTAGTTAAAGGTTCTAGGTCAATGAAAATGGAAAAAATAGTAGAAGGGTTAAGAGATGTTAAATGATAAATCAAAAGTTTCTGTAATTATGGGTTCTCATTCAGATTATGAAACGATGAAAGAAGCTTGCTCGATTTTAGAAAAATTTTTAATTCCTTATGAAAAAAAAATTGTTTCTGCTCATAGGTCACCAGAACTAATGATGGACTATGCAAAAAAAGCCAGAGATCGTGGAATAGAAATCATAATTGCTGGAGCTGGAGGTGCTGCACATTTACCTGGGATGGTTGCATCTTTAACTTCTTTGCCAGTTTTAGGAGTACCAATTCAATCAAAGACATTATCTGGTATAGACTCACTTTATTCAATAGTTCAAATGCCAGCAGGAATTCCAGTTGGAACTTTAGCAATTGGTTCAGCTGGTGCAACAAATGCAGCAATATTAGCTGTTCGGATTTTATCTTTAAATGACGAATCACTTAAAATTAAATTAGAAGAGTTTCGAGATGAAATTCGATCAAATGCACTCAGTAAAGAAATTGATTTGAAATGAATATTTATCCTAAAGCAAAATTAGGGATTTTAGGTTCCGGACAACTTGGAAGAATGTTTGCTATTGAAGCCATACAAATGGGTTATGAAGTGATTTCCTATTCCCCTGAATTAAATTCGCCATGTTCAAAAGTAGGTGTAAAATCAATTGTAGGAGAATATGAAGATAAAAATAAAATACTCTCGTTTCTCGATAGTATTGATTGTCTAAGTTTTGAATTTGAAAATATTTCTGAAAAATGTTTAAATTATTTAGAAAATTATCAAAAAAATAGAAATTTTCCTATACGCCCAAATCCAAATTCTATTCGAATTGCCGGGAATCGTTTTAAAGAAAAATCTTTATTTAAAGAACTTGGTCTTGAAGTAACAAATTTTTATTATATAAATTCTTTTGAAAGTTTTGAAATGCAAAAAAATAAAATTCAATTTCCATGTATTTTAAAAACAAATCGATTCGGTTATGATGGAAAAGGACAGAGCAAATTTAAAAATTTAGTTGAGCTAGAAGAATTTTTAAAAACAAAAAATGATTTGGATTTTTTAATTGAAGAAATTGTAAATTTTGATGAAGAGATTTCAATTATTGCTTCTAGATTTCAATCTGGAAAAAAGTTTTTTTATTTACCTTCTAAAAATATTCATAAAAACCATATCTTAGATACTACAGTTCATCCTGCAAATTTAACTGATAATATTATAAAAAAAACTATTGAATCTGCAGCTAAATTAATGGATAAATTGGATTATGTTGGAGTCTTAGGTTTTGAATTTTTTAGGGTTGGGGAAAGATTGATTTGTAATGAATTTTCTCCAAGACCTCATAATTCAGGTCATTTTAGCCAGAACTCAAGTCAAATTTCACAATTTAAACTTCAAATACTAACACTTACAAATCGAGAACCAACCTGGGATTTTGAAATTATTCCAACTAAAAAATCAATTATGAAAAATATAATTGGATTTGATTTTTCAAAATACGATAATTTATATGAAGAATTATTAAAAAATGAAAATTATTTTTACCATGATTATGGCAAGGAAGAAGCTAAAGAAGGAAGGAAAATGGGACATATAAATTACATTGGGGATTTAGATTTAGAAAAATCTTTTCCTGTTAAATGATTATGAATAAAGTTTTGATTTTATTATTATTAATTTTTAGCTCGAGTTTTGCAGAAACAATTATTTTAAAAAATGGGCAAAATATCCAAGGAAAAGTACTCGGACATGATTCAGAATCTATTACTATTAGTATTAATGGAGAAAGTAAACTAATTCCAAAAAGCCAAGTTCATAAAGTAGTATTTTCTTCAAATCATGTTGAGATAAAAAAAATAATTGGGGAAAAGAAATCCCCAAAAAATATTGAAGATGAAAAAAATGATAAAGTAGAAGATGAAGAAACTAATAAAGATGAAGATACTACTGAAGATAGAAAAAATATTGCTTTAAAACTTCAAATGTTAAAACAAAGCCAAGAAAAATATGAAAAAAAATTAGCTCGAATTCGCCTCAAAATCCAAAAACTCAAACAAAAACTTAAAAGCAAAAAAGTTACATCTTAATTTTTCAAATCAAATCAAATTTCTAAATTCTAAGCGATAGAGATACAAAATGCCTTTTAGGGGTTGGCTTGCCCAACGGAACCATTTTGTAGCTCGGGTCAGTTTTAGAAGATTTAATTTTTGATTTTTTTTTCGTTAGATTTATCTTCTAAAACTGACATCGCCCAAAATTAAAAAAACTCATTCTTTAAAATCTAGCTCTTTGAGTTTAGGTGCTTTAAAATAAGTAATTAGCACAACAAGCAAAGTCATCGATCCACCAAAAATAACAGATGGAATTAATCCCATATATCTTGCAGCTGTGCCTGCTTCAAAATCTCCTATTTCATTTGAAGAACCAATAAAAATTGAATTTACAGATGCAACCCTTCCTCGCATTTCATCAGGTGTATAAGTTTGCATAATTAAAGACCTCAGCACAACAGACACAGAATCAAATGAACCACTTAGAGCAAGAATGAACATGGACAAATATAAATTTTTTGATAAAGCAAATAGTATCATACAAATTCCAAATCCACCAACAGCTAATAAAAGTTTTTTTCCTGCATTTTTTTTAATTGGGCTAACTCCAAGATATACTGCCATAATAAGTGCACCAATTGCAGGAGAAGATCTGAGAAGTCCAAGACCCTTAGGTCCTGCATTTAAAACATCATTTGCAAAAACTGGAAGTAGAGCAACAGCCCCACCAAAAAAGACTGCAAATAAATCTAAGCTCATTGCTCCGAGTAAAATTTGATTGGAAAATACATATTTGAATCCAGAAGTTAAACTTTCCCATAATGTTTCTGTGATAGTTTTTTCAGGGATTGGTTTTGGTTTAATTAAAGAATAGAAAAAAATTGCTATACTTAAAAAAATAAAATCTACAAAATAGCCAAGGTCAGCACCTTGTTTGATTTGAAAAAATAAAAATTTTTGGTATTGGTGAGAAAGTCCATAAGAATAAATGATTCCACCAAGCATCGGTCCGATAATTGCACCGATTTGCCATGAAATGGAATTCCAAGCTGAAGAAAATGGATATAAATTTTTTGGAACTAGTTGAGCCATAAAAGCTGAAAGGGAGGGATGTAAAAATCCTCTAGCAATTCCTGAAAAAAACACAATTAAATAAATTAAATACACTTTTGAAATATTAGTTTGAATTTCAAAATCTGTGATGCTAAATAGTGAATAAGTACAAATTAGTAAAAGTGTACATGAAAGTAAAATAATTTTTTTTCTACTTACATTATCAGCAACTAATCCAGAAAAAAAAGCTACTGAAATGGATGGAATAATTTCACATAAACTCACAAGTCCAATTGCAAATGGGTCATTTGTTAAGGAAAATACTTGCCATCCTACAACAACTCTTTGAATTTGAATTGCAATCACTGCAAAAAATCGAGCTAGTACATAATTTCTAAAATCAGATATTTGTATTACTTCAAGATTAAATTTTTTCAAACTTTACTCATGTTTGATTTTAAAATTTTTTGTTTTATTAATTTCTTCATTTGAAATTTCATATTCTTCTTGCAAAAATTCCCTAAAATCAACAGCTTTTTCATGATCTCTATCACCATCACATTGCCGATTTCCAGGAACAGAACGCATAACTCCATTTACTAAACCAGGTTTTAGAAATAAGGCACCTCCACCTTTACAAACTCCCGGCTTTGGTGAAAGTCCGTTAAAAGAACAAACACCACCAAATCCAACACCTTCTGGGGCTGGATCAGTTCCATCTGATTGTTTAAAACTTGGATAAGGTTTATCTTCATACCATCTTGCATAAGTTCGACCCCAAACAGGAACTGCAGAAAAAGCAGCTGTTGAACCTGCTCCAAGTGAGATAGTGCTTTTATCATATCCCATCCAAAAAACAGAAGTATATTTGGGATCAAAGCCACAATACCAAACATTTGTAAATGCAGTTGTTGAACCAGTTTTTCCTCCTGACTCACCATTATATTTTGCCTCACGTAAAGCTCCAGTTGGTGTTCCTGAATCAGCAACACCTTGTAACATTCTCCGCATAATATAAGCTGTACTTTCTGAAATTAATTGAATGGTACCATCTTCAGATTTTTTTTGTAATTCTTTTTGAACTTCTAATTCTTTATTATATAAAATTCTTCCAGCTTGGTCTTTTACATTTCGAATTGAAAATGGAATAACATCTTTACCTTTATTTGCAAGTACTGAATAACCAACTGCCATTTCATATGGTGTGAGTTCAGCAACACCTAGTGCAAGGGTTGGGTTATCCGGAAATCTTCTTTTACTAACTTTTAATGCTTTAGAAGCAAAATCAATTATAGACTGAGCTCCAGCTTTAAAAAAGATTTGAACAGAAACAATATTTAAAGAAAGTGCTAATGCTCGGTATGCAGGAACCATTCCTTTAAAATCACCAGTAGAATCTTCGGGAGCCCAACCATGTCCATCATCATTAATAGTTGTTAGTGGAGCATCCATAATTCCTGTTCCACTTGAAATAACTCTGTCGTTAATTGCTGCACCATATACAAAAGGTTTAAATGATGAACCTGTTTGTCTTCTTGCTTGCATTGCTCTGTTAAATTGATTTTTGGGAGTGAACTTAGAACCACCTATCATTGTCTGAATATAACCAGTTCCATGTTCAATTGTAACAAATGCTCCTTCAACATGAAGGTTTTTGGAGAACACTGCTGTTTTTTTTCTAAATTCTGAAATTGCGGAAGCTTCTTTTTCAACAGGTGAATGTAGGGTTAAAATATCCAAAGCATCTGATAAATCATTTTCAAGAGTTACACGATAGTTTGCTTTTTCATCAAATTTACTAATTTCCATTGGGGCAATTTGAAATAAATTTCCAAGCATTCCATATAACCCAATTAGTCCACCATCCACACCTGCTTTATAATTCACTGTAACTCCAAAAGAAGATTTATCTTGGTCAACTAATCTTCTGCGAACTTCTTCTTCAGCAATTAATTGTTTATTCAAATCTAAAGTTGTGTACACTTTTAGTCCACCAGTATAAATCAAATCTTCAGATAAAACTTTGGACAATTGTTTTCTAACATGTTCAGTAAAAAAAGGAGCTTTATCTAATTTAGTTCCATAAGCAGATTCAGAAGGAGCTCTTGTAATAACAAGAGGCCAATATCTTTCCCAAAATTCATTATGAATTGATTCAATCGCCGATTTTTTGATTACTCCAAAATCTGCCATTAATCTTAAAACTGTTTTATGTGCATTTTTCGCTGTTAATGAATTTTTGAAAGGTGAATATTCTACTGGAGCTTTTGGTAATCTTGCTAACATTGCAGCTTCAGCAATATCTAAATCTGCAACTTCTTTTGTAAAATAAATACTTGCAGCAGTGGAAAGTCCTGTTGCACCATGCCCCAAATAAACTAAGTTAAAATATATTTCTAAAATTTCTTCTTTAGAATATTCTTGTTCAATTTGAAGTGTTAATAAAGCTTCAATAAATTTTCTAGTAAAATTTTTCTTTGAGTTTTTTAAAATTGCTTTGGATAATTGTTGTGTGATTGTGGAAGCACCTTGTTTAATTTTAAAATGAATTATATTTACAAAAACTGCTCTAAGTATAGCTTTAAAATCTATACCAAAATGATTGTAAAAATTATTATCTTCAACAGATAAAAATGCCTGAATTACATGAGGTGGAATATCTTCAAATCGAAGTAACTCTTGTTTGTGTCGATACAGCTCTGCATATGGAATTCCATTTATATCATAAAGCCTTGTGGGTGTAGTTGGGAGATAAGTCGCAAGTTTATTTAACTCTTCCCCTTTATCTACTTCAGATAAAATATAACCAAAAAAACCACCAGAGAAAATGGAAAGGGTAAATAGTATGATAACAGAAATAGAAATAGCTTTTTTGTTCATAAAACCAAGTTTTTGGATTTAAAAGGCTTGGAAATGTTTTTTTGAATGAGGATTCTGGTGCAACTTCAATAGTTTTTTGCTTGAATAATTAAAATTTTCTTAAAGCTAATCTTAAAAATAAATACCAAGAATAGAATTTCTATTCAACTTTTTCAATTAAAAATAACTTGGTTTTGAATTCAAAAAAGATTTTGGAAGTAAATAATTGTAAAATTTAAAGAAGATACATTAAGTAAAAAAAGAAAACTTCTTGAAAAAGAAAAAAGTCTGAATGCGAAAGGGATTGAAGCAGAGGTTAAAAAATTTTTTACAATGGAACAAAGAAAGTTTAAATAAAATTTTTTAACCGAACTGAAAGCCCGGTTTTTTCTCACTTATTCTTTTTAAAATTGAAGGATAAAGAGTGTTAGGTGAGAAAAAAATCGCCCAAAAAAAAATTATATTTCTAGTTCCATTCCTTCTCGTGCAAGTAAAATATTTAATGTTGAATTTGGAACATATTCATTATGCATTTTTGCTTCTTCATAAATATCAAAAACTTTTTCATCGTTATAAGCTGGTTCATGATGAGTTAAAACTAAATTTTTGATATTCCAATTTACAGCACAGTTCACAGCCATTGTATAAGATGTGTGACCCCAATCAAATTTTGCAAATGATTCATCCAAAGTATATTGAGCGTCTAAAACCATTATGTCCACACCATTAAAAAAACCACTCATAGATTTTATTAAGTCCATGTCGTCCCCAGTGAATTCAGCATCTGTAGCAAATATAAATGATTTACCATTTTCAGTAAATTTATAAGCATAAGAACCACCTGGATGTTTCAGTGGGTAAAAATCAATAGTCATGTCTCCAAATTGAATTGGTTCACCACGTTTAATTGTTGTAAATGATTTTGTAGAAGCTGTTCCATGAAATGGCATTGGAAAAAATTCTTTGACTTGTTGTTTAATGAGTCTATCTTCTAGATCAGGATAAGGAGAATAAAAATTTACTTTATTTCCTGGAATATAAACTGGTTTGAAAAAAGGAAGTCCTTGGATATGATCCCAATGTGTATGTGTAAAAAAAAGTTCTAATTCACCTTTTCCTTTTCCAAGATCAGTGGCCATGAGTTCATCACCCATAACTCTTCCACCAGTTCCACAATCCACCATAAAAACTTTTCCAGTGCTAGAAGTAACTGAAATACAAGTAGTATCACCACCTGCAGTAAATTTTAAATGATCTGGTAAAGAATTAAAAAAATCATTAATTTCAGAATCACTAGACAAAATTTTACCTTTGCTTAATTGCAAGATATTCATAATCTTTTCTCTATATTGAGAATTTCTAAGTGGGGCAGAAATTGATCCCCTTGTTCCGTACAATTTAATTTTCACAGTTTGAAATCACACTTTTTTTTTAATTCTACACCAAATTAAAAACTAATTTCCTTTTTACAAGTTATATATAAAAAAGATTATGGTCTTATGGGAAATACTTATTCCAGAATTAGTTTTGGTCCTCAAATCACTATCGGTATAAAACAAATAATTATTTTTACAAGCATAATTTTTGTAATTCAAACAATTTTAGAAATAAATAAAATTGGATTTTTAAAGTATTATTTTTCACTTTCTCTCATAAAAATTAAAGAATTCAATTTTTATCAATTTGTTTCATATGGTTTTTTACATGCTGATTTTTTTCATATTCTTTTTAATATGCTAAATTTATGGATGTTTGGCTCAGAAATTGAGAGATTATGGGCAAAAAAAGATATTTTTTATCTTTATTTTTTGTCAATTGTATTCGGTGGAGTCTTTTTTATTTTCAGTAATTTATTACAATTTACGAATGCTTATGTAATTGGTGCTTCTGGGGGTGTTTTTGGAGTTATGACTTGTTATACTTTCCTTTGGCCAAATCGTGAATTTCTTTTTTTTGGGGTAATACCTATAAAAGCTAAATATTTATTACCTTTAATTTTATTTTTAGGGATTGTTTTAGATGCAGGAAAAACTTCCCATGCAGCTCATTTTGGTGGGATTTTTGCAGGGTTTTTATTTTTTCAATTAAAAACAAAATTTAGATTTGATTTTAATTTTTCAATTTCTCGATATTTTCAAAAAAGAAAAATGCTTCGATACCAAGAAGAGATGTATAAAAAACAACATGTAAAAGAAACTGTTGACGAACTATTAGAAAAAATTTCTAAAAAAGGAATGAGTTCTCTCACAAAAAAAGAAAAAGAATTTTTAAAGGAAGCTTCTGATAAATACTACAACGAATAAAAAAATTTTTGTATTTCAGCAGAATTCCATCCGGAATGTTTTTTTTAATTTAAGTTTAGAAGAATCTCTCGCTATTTGTTTAAACGAATCTGATTATTCTGCATTAATTAGAATTTGGCAAAATGAAAATAGTATCGTTCTTGGAATTTCAGACCAAGCTAAAAAAAATCTTTCAGAAGAAAAAATTATTCAGTTTCAAAATAAAATTCATAAACTAATCCAAACAAAAAAAAATATAAAAGATGAAATTTATATTTCAAGAAGAGCTTCAGGTGGTGGAACAGTTTTTCATGATTTGGAAAATAATTTAAACTATTCACTTTTTTTTTCTACAAAACAAAATCCTGAACTATATCCAGTAAAAGATTCCTATAAAATTTTACTTGGACTAATTCAAAATTCTTTAAGCAAACAAAATATTATTTCTAACCAAGATGGAAAATCAGATATTACCATTTTAGAAAATTCTAGTATAAAAAAAATTTCTGGAAATGCTCAATTTAGAAAAAAAGATTTTTTGGTTCAACATGGGACTTTGATTTTGAATTCAAAACTTTTCGATAAAGTTTCTTTAAACCTATCACATCCACCAGAAGAACCTGATTACAGAAAAAATAGAACTCATAAAGATTTTTTAACTTCATTGCCAAGTGAATTTAGTATTCAAAAATTTCAGGAAGATATTTCTATTGAAGTGAAAAAATATTTGAATTCAAATGAAGAAAATTCAAAAGATATTTTGTTTTTAAAAAAAATACTTAAAAAAGCAGATGAGCTTTATAAAGAAAAATATACAAACCTAGAATTTATTTTTTCTAGATAAAATGGGCTATATTTCAAGCCCAAAAAAAAATTAGTCAGCTTTTAACTCTTTATGACTTGCACCTGATTCATCAAGGCATTTTCCTTTACAAGAACCTGAATTACCAGTTACATTTCCACATTTGCTTCCTTTTGCTGCTTCACAAACTGCTTTAGCTTTTTTTTCTACTGAAGCACCAGTTCCGTTGATACAAACTTTAACTCCATCTCCATCTGAGAAATTAAAACATTTTGCACTTAGATTCATACTAACTGCTAAAAATAAACTTACAACTAAAATTGATAATTTTTTCAAAATATACTCCTTAAGTAATTTGAGGTAATTATATATTTCTAAACGAAATAGCAAGAATTTTTTAAATTGTATACTTTAAATTATTTCTTGAAAATAATTCTTTTTTAGGAATTTTCCTAATTTTTATTTAAAAGATATTGCTGATAAATTTATTTTGTTATTTTTTATGGAAAATTTTTTTATGTGAAATTTATATTTTATGAAAAAAATTTTTAAATAACCACATAAAAAAAACGGGCTTTCCTCTTTTGTCAAAATTTTTTATTCAAAAAATTTTGACACCGAGTCAATCCCTTTTTCTAGTGTTTAGAGAATTGGGGTGTAAATCATTAACTAGTTCAACTTCATAAATAATTTTGATTATTGAAAAATAGAAGAAATACTACCATACTTACAGCTACTTGCACAAAAGTAGTAATAATCAACACACTAGCTTCTAGTTTTATGCTCATGACATCTTATAATGGAAGTAATTTTCGTATTTGCTATTTCAAGAAAGTAATTTGTAAAATCCAGAAAAAAGTAGATGAAAGGAGTGGGTAAACTATAAAACCTGTTTTTTTAATTGTATCAATTTCTTGGAACTTTGTACAAAACGAAAATGCAAATGTTAGTATTATTAAAATTATTTTATTATTCATTTTTCTTAAATTTTCTTTTGAAAATTAAATCAAGTTATTTCTTTGAGAATAATCAAGGAAAACATTAGTTAGTGAAATAGAGGAATTTTTCATTACTAGCGAAAACGATCGAAGCGTTATCATAAAATTTCGTGGTATGATTTTTTACTTTCAAGAAGAATGAAGGAAATTTTATGATAGAAGCTGAGAGCGTGTTTTTTTTGTATGATTTAACTTAAAAATTTTGAATAATAATTTTATTCATACAAAAAAATTCGCCCGACCTAACATTCTAAATTTTTAATTCTACATTTACCTAACTACTTGATTTAAAATGAATTTTAAAAATCTTAGTAAGATTACAAAATTAAAAAGTGAGAACATACTTGAGCTTAAAAGACGAAATCATTCCACAAAAAACTCCTTATCGCAAAAGACAAATTTTTTCAATCATGTTACTTTGGTTAGCCGGTGGCTCGTTTGTATTATTAGAATTTGGATTTGTTTTAAAAGACAAAGAAATTTTAAAATTAATTTTGTTGTCAGGGTTTGAAGGTGGATTTGTAGGTGGGCTTTGTGATTGGTTTGCGGTTTGGAAAACTTATAACGCTATTGAAAAAGATTCACTTACTGTGGCTGATGAAATTGGAGAATGGGTTGCGTCTGATTTATTAAACCAAGAAACCCTAAAAAGCCAATTGAACATGATTTTAGATTCTGAAGAAACCTCTGAAGAAATTTATAAACTTTTAGATACTTATTTTGATACACAAGATTCAGCAAAAGAAGTTTTGAGAACTCTTTGGGGTAAACTCGAAAAACAAGTTATTGAGTACATCGTACACTATCAATTTTCTTTGGAAGAAATGTCTTTAATCAATTCAGCAACTAAAGATACTGTGATAATTGATACAGTTAAAGTTTGTATTGGTGGAGCTATTATAAAAGTTTCAGAAGAGCAAGAATTTAAAGATTTTGTAAAAAAACTTTTAGATGGTCAAAATATGATGACTAAAATTTTAACTTCCATGATAAATATTCCAGACATCATTAAAGGTTTTGGAGAAAAATTAAGATCAGAAAATAAAGATCAAAAATTTAATGAAAATGAAGAATTTTTAAATGAACTTTTAAATTTATTAACTTTAAGTGCAGATAAATACATTTTATCTTGGCAAGAATTATCTGTTGAGAAAAAAACTGAAGCTGTAAATGCTTTGATTTTTCAATTACGTGAAGCCTGTCTTGAAATTTTTAGTAAATTTATTATCCAACATAAAAACACAATACGTGCATCTAAAACTTTAAGAAACTATGCACCAGTTAGAGAATTTTTTGAATTTATCCAACTTAGAATTGATGATAGAATTTCTAGACTTATTGGAACAAAAATTTCTGAAAGATTAAAAAGCCAAGACCCAAAAGATTTTAGAACAAACTTGGAATGGAAAACCAGAAATATTTTGGAAAATATTCGCATCAATGGAACCTTGCTTGGTTTTGCAATTGGATTTGTTTTAGGTTTTATAAAAGCCTATTATTAGTTTTGAAAGATTATTTTAAAAATTTAATTCTTGGTTTAGATTTTGAAAAAGAATTTGAAGAAAATGAATACTTAAAATTAATTAAAGAAAAAAATCCTAGAGAAAGAGTTAACCTAGGAACTTGTTGGTATCCAGTTTTAATTGAATCTGTTAATGAAAAACCAAACTTTACTGAGATCGAAATTCTATTTGAAACATTGGACAAACCACATCAATTTAGAAAAGGAAATTCAGTTTTTATCTTTCAAGAAGAAAGAAGAATTTCCGCTAGTATTTTAAAAATTAAAGAAAAGATGATGAATTTAATTTTGGATGATGAAATCCCAGACTGGATTTATGATGGAAAAATTGGTATTGATCTTGGGATTAATTCCAATTCATACAACCAAATTAAAGACTCACTTAGAATATTAGAAAATTCTAATATTGAAGAAGTAAAAACTTTAAGAGATGTAGTTCTTGGTTTGAAAGAAAATTATTTAATCAAGATGGATTTTGAAAAATCTGAAAAATTAAATGAAGCTCAAAATTTTGCATTGGAAAATTCTATAAAATCCAAATACATTTCTTTGATCAAAGGTCCTCCAGGAACCGGAAAAACTAGCACAATCATTGAGCTTACCAAAAAAATTTTAGAAACTGAAAAACAAATTTTTATAACTGCTCCAACAAATTTTGCCATTGATCTGATTTGTGAAAAATTGGAGTCAGAAAAAATTCCTTTTTTGAGAATTGGAAATCCAAGTAAAATTTCTGATTCAATTTTAAAACATACGCTAGATGAAAAATCAAAATTCAATTTAGTATTAAAAAAATTAAATGAAGATTTAGAAAAAATTTCAAATAAAGCTAATAAATTTATTCGTAATTTTGACAAAGTTGCTAGAACCGAAAGAAAAAATCTCCGTGTTGAAATGACTGAATTAAAAAAACTAATTCGTGAAGAAGAAAAAAAATTTGCTTTAGAAAAAAAAGCTGAAGCAAAAGTGATTTTGTCCACAATTGTTTCTTTAAAAAATTCTTTTTTAAAAAATGAAATTTTTAGCACAAGTATTTTAGATGAAGCTAGCCAAAGTTTAGAAGCTTATTCACTCGCTGTTGTATCTAATTCAAAAAAAATCATTTTTGTGGGAGATGAAAAACAACTTCCTCCTATTTTAAAATCAGACAAAGCAAAAAGTTTGGGACAAGAAATTTCACTTTTTGAAAAATTGATTGATAGTGGAAATAAAACAATTCCAATTTCAGAACTAAACATTCAATACAGAATGTATCCAAACCAAATTGAATATTCCAACTCTATTTTTTATGATTCAAAATTAATTTCTTTTAAAAAAGAATTAAGTCCAGAAAGAATCCAATTTATTGATTTAATTGGATTTGATTCTGAAGAAGAAAATTTTTCTAGTTTCCAAAATTCAAAAGAAGCTGAATTTATCTTTCAATTTATAGAAAAAAATTTAAAAAATGAATTTATTACAATTATTTCTCCTTACTCTGCTCAAATTGATTTATTAACAAAAATGAATGTTTCAGAAAAAATTTCTATTCACACTATTGATTCTTTTCAAGGAAGAGAAGCGGATAATATAATTTTATCTCTAGTTCGTTCTAATGAAAATTTTGAAATTGGTTTTTTATCTGAACTAAGAAGGATGAATGTCGCTCTTACTCGTGCAAAAGAAAAATTAACTCTTTTTGGGGATTCACTTACTTTATCTTCAAATCCATTTTTTGAAAATTTACTAGAATTTATCAAAAATAATGGAACTTATTTATCAGTTTGGGATTTAGAGTCTTCTTAAAAAGTAAATTTATTATTTATTTGAATTTAAAAAAAAGTTTTGAATACTAGCGATAGAGATACAAAAGGTTGCTTAGCAAGCCCAAGTCCCTTGGGCGAAACCCTTTTGTAGCTCGGTCTTTTATTTACTATCGTTTAACGATAGCAAATAAAAGAATCGCCCAAAAAAATCAAAAAAAGAAATTAATTTTCTCCCAGTTCTCTTTTAAATTGGTAAATTTGAAAATCTTCACCTTCAGGAATCAGTTGTGGTTTCCATTTATTTGGAATTTCAGCCGCTAAAGATAATCTATTTAAATAATCTTCTTTTGAAATTTCATAAGCACCAAGATTCCAAGTAATTTCATTTAATTGTTGTGTATCGAATAATGTAAATCCGTCACGGTATAAAGATTCAAAAAGATATGTAAGTGCAACTTTTCCTGCATCTGGTTCAAATGAAAACATACTTTCACCAGCAAAAAATTTACCAATTGCAACCCCATAAACTCCGCCAACTAATTCACCATTTTCTTTCCAAGCTTCGAATGAATGTGCATAACCTTTTTTGTGAAATTCAGTATAACCTTTTATGAATCCATCAGTGATCCAAGTGAGTTCATTTTTTCGATAAGAGCAACCTCGCATCACACCTTCAAAATCTTTGTTCACTGTGATTTTATATACTTGTTTTCTAATTTTCTTTTTTGTAGTTTTAGAAATATGAAGACCATCAATATCAAAAATGGCTCTTGGTTGTAAACAATACCATCGAATCGGACTTTGTGACCAAGGAAAAATTCCATGAGTGTATGCATAAAATAATCTTTCAGGTGAAAAATCTCCACCAATTGCAATTAGATCATCTACTTTACGAATTGGGTCTCCGAAAAATTTATAAAAATCTTGAATGCCACTCATTTAATTGAATTATTCTTTAAGTGGGAATTTGTGTCTAGCCAAAATTCTTGCATTAATTTCATAGCTCTATTTGTTAGTTTTATTTCTTTATCATTATTTAAATAATCTTCTATTGGTAAAATTAAATAATCTGTTGATAAATTTTGGTTGTAGACATAAACAAATACTGGAATAAAATTTATATCTTCAATTTGAAATTCGTCCTGCCCATATAATGATACCAATTTTGTAACTGTAAAATTAAATATAATTCCTCCATTTGTATATCTTTTAATTTGAGCTGATACAAAATTACCTAGTGAATAAATCACTAATCTTTTTTTTAATACACCAAATTTGTCTTTAATTGATTTATGTTCATATGGTTGAATTACATGGGGATGACCACCGAGTACGATATCTGCTCCTTCGTTAAAGGCTAAATCCACAAATTCTTTTTGGTAAACATCTGGAAACCGAACATACTCTGGACCAAAATGATAATAAACAATTATCAAATCTACTTTTTCTTTCTGGATAAGAGAAAAATCTTCCATAATCTTTTTTCTATCAATTAGATTTACAACTTTTCCTTTTGGAATTTGAATCCCGTTAGTACTGTATGTATATGATAATAAAACAAATCTTATTTTATTTTTTGTAAAATATAAAATTCTATTTTTTTGAAACTCTTCCTCGTTACGGTAAGTTCCTGTATGTAAAATTTTTAAATCATCCAATACATCTAATGTGTGATCAATTCCAACACTTCCTTTATCTACAGAGTGATTATTGGATGTTGTGAGTAAATTAAATCCAGCATTTCTTAATGATGTTCCAAGTTCATCAGGTGCACCAAATGTTGGGTAACCACTAAATTTTTTTGGATCTCCTGGAAATGGTGTTTCCAAATTTCCAATTACAAAATCTGCTTTTTTTAAAATTGGTTTGATTAATTCAAAAACAGGTTCGTAATTATAACAAAAGCAATTTCTTTTAAATGCTGAATCAATTTGAGTTTGGTGAGACATGATATCTCCGACAGTTGAAAATTTCACTTTATCTTCAGAAATAAATTTTGTAAGTTTACGTTGAAGCGTGGAACAATTCATAATTAATAAAAATAAGAAAAAAAATTTCATTCAAAATAAGTCTTTAAAGTGTAAATTATTTATTCAAGTCAAATTTAATTCACTTTTTAAAGAATTCACTTTAAAATTTTAATATTAAATAAATAATTCTAAAAGGAATAAAATTTTTAATTATCACTGATAAATCTTTTTTATCACCAAGTTTTGATTTTGTTTTGCTCTTTTAAATTAATTTCTTCAGTTAAGAAGTTTATTAGGAACTGCTAATATTTATTTTTCTAAAATGTAAGTTTTTTTTGTCAAGTAGATTGAGAAAAAAAATAGAAATTTAAAATTAATATATTTTATTTTGTTTAAAAAATTATATTATCTAAGATTTTTCTGAAAATTAATATTGATTAATTTAAGCTTTACCTAATATTTGTTTTAGCTAAGTTTTCTTTGAGGTCTGAATGAGTAAGTTAAAAATAGAATTAAATAAAAAGCAATTGGAAAATTCTGTTAAAGTTCTTCAAGGAATTTCGCACCCTGTTCGCTTGACTATTTTAAATGCCCTTACAAAAGAAGAACTTTCAGTTAATGATTTGTCAAATTTAGCTTCTGTAAGCCAATCTGTAACATCTCAACACCTAGGTAAAATGAAAGATTCAGGAATTTTGGAAAGTAGAAAAGAATCAAATAAAGTTTTTTATTACATCAAAGATCCAAAATACAAGGATTTAATTAAACAAATTACAAAACTATTTAATTAATTCAGTTAATTGATAAAATATAAAAGATGTAGTAAATGCTAATAAGGTCATATAAGAAAATAAAAAGATTGTCCAGAAAATTGAATTTAATTCTTTTCTTGCAACAGCTAATGTTGAAAAACATTGACTTGCAAAAGCATAAAACAATAATAATGAAATTCCTGTTTTAGTAGTCCAAACAAATTCACCATTTTCTTTTTTGTCTTTTTTTAATTTTTCTGACAAATTATCTGTATCATCTTTATCTGTTTCATATAAAATTGCAATACTTGAAACCATCACTTCTCTAGCTGCAAATGAAGCAATAATGCCAACACCAATTTTCCAATCAAATCCAAGAGGATTGATAATTGGTTCAATTGATTTACCTAGGTAAGCAATATAAGTTTCATTCACATTCACCTTATTCAAATTTTTTGGATTTGGAAAATTCGCTAAAAACCAAAGTAAAATTGACACAAAAAAAATAATTTTCCCTGAATTTAATAAAAAATCTTTTATATTTTGATAAACATATAAGAATAAATTTTTAAAATTTGGAATTCTATATTCAGGAAGTTCAATTAGAAAATAAGAATTTTCAGATTTAAAAAAATATTTTTTGAATAAAATTGCAAACCCAAGAGCAGTTAAAATTCCTAGAGCAAATAACGAAAATAAAATTATTCCCTTTAGAGAAATAAGCCCAAAGAAAGTTTTATCTGAAAAAACAGTTCCTATAATTAAAATATAAACAGGGTATCTTGCTGAACAAGTTACGAGTGGTGAAATTAAAATAGTAATAATTTTTTCAGATTTATTTTCAATAGTTCTTGTTGATAAAATTGCAGGAACAGCACAAGCAGAAGAAGAAAGTAGGGGAACAAAAGATTTACCACTTAGCCCAAATCTTCCCATAAATTTATCCATTAAAAATAAAATTCTAGATAAGTAGCCGCTCTCTTCTAAAAATCCAATCATTAAAAATAAAAAAGTAATTTGCGGAATAAATACAAAAACAGCACCAACTCCATTTAAAATCCCTGAACTTATTAAATTTTGAAGAGGACCTTTTGGAAGAATTTCTTCTGAAAATCTTTCTAGATTTTCAAAAATAGATTTGATGAAGTTCATTGGAATTTCTGAAAAATTAAATAAGATTTGGAAAATAAGAAACATAAGACTAAAAAAAATTAATTTTCCAAAAATTGGATGAAGAAATATGATGTCTAGGTCAAGTTTATTTCTAAGTTCAGAATTGCTTATTAATACCTCTGAAAGAATTTTTTTTATTGATTTTGCTTTTTCTAAAATTTCATTTTGATAAGAAAAATTTAATTTTGATTTAAAAAACTCTTTTTTAATAAAATTTTGGATTTCAGCTTCAAAAATATTTAAACTTGGAACTTCTTTCTGAATGTTGTCTCCACTTAATTCTTTTAAAGAATTTGTTAAAACAAAATTGGTATAATTTTCATCTTCACTAGAAATTTTTTTTAAAATTTTTGATATAAAATTTTCTCTTTTTTTATCCCAAGACCAATTCTTTTTGTATTCAGAAAAATTTTTTTCATCTAAAATCCCAAGTTTTAATTCTTCTATTCCGATTCCTTTCTTAGAATTTACCAGATAAATTTTTGTGCCTAATGCTTTTTGAAGTTTTTTTAAATCTATAGATATATTAGATTTTTCTAATATATCTATCATAGTAATTGCAATAGTCGTTTGTATTCCTAAATCTCTAATTTGAAAATAAAATTGTAAACTTCTTTCTAATTGGCTTCCATCCAGAACAAATAAGACTTTATCTGTTTTTTCTCTGTTCATTAAAAATCTTGTTAAAACTTTTTTATCTTCTCCAACAGAATTTAACGAATAAGAACCTGGTAAATCGATGATTTCGATTTCTTTTCTATCTTTTAGTTTACCAATTTTATAACTGACAGTTACTCCATGAAAATTTCCAACTTTTTGATTTAATCCAGTTAGACTATTAAATATGGAAGTTTTACCTGAATTTGCATTTCCAACAAGTAATATTCTATTCATAAATTTCCAAATATATTGAATCAGAATATCTAATTGCAATTTTTCCATTTGAAGTTTCTAAAATTATTTTATCTAAAATTTTATTTTTTTTTAATATTTTCATTTTTCTTCCGGGTAAAATTCCCAAATCTAAAAAATTTTGTGTCAATTCAGGATTTGGTAATTTAATCTCTTTTAAAACAAATTCATATTGTTCTGAAACTTCAGACAAATTCATTTAATTTGTCTAAAATTTGTTTTTTTAACTTCTCTTGGAGTTATGTCTTTGATTAAATCCATTTCAGGAGCAAGTAATTTTACATACCTATCAAAATACAACATTTGTTTAATTAACAAACCAAATTCGTGTGGAATTTTGAGACCATTATTTTTACTCACATCATTTATTTTTAACATCACTGCATTTAGTTTGCCTTCATCAATTGAATTAATATCTCCTAAGTTGATATTTAAAGCTATTTCATTCATCTCATCAATAATAAATTTTAAATCACCTGCAAATTTCTTTTCATCAATTCCTTTTGAAGTTGAATCCATCATTACTAAACCTTTTGCCATTGAGGAAGCATTTGCTTGACCAAGTCCTTCCATAAAAAACATAAGTCCCATCCAAATTGGTGGTGAAATTCTTCCTACAATCCCAAAATCTATAAAACCTATTCTACCATCATTTAATACTAGTAAGTTTCCTGCATGAACATCTGCATGAAACATTCCTGAGCCAAGTGATGAAAACCAAATTTCTAATGCTGAAGATAATGTTTCAGATGGATTTTTTGAAACTTTTTTTATTGATTCTAAATCTGTTAGTGGAACTCCAAATAATCTTTCCATTGTAAGAATTTTTTTTGTTGAAACGAAAAGATAAACTTTTGGAACTTTGGCTCTGGTTTCATTTGATTTTAATAAAAAAGAATCAAATTCTTCAATGTTTTTTGCTTCTTGAATAAAATCGACTTCCATCAAAATTGAATCGTGGAAAGTTTTTACAATATCAGTTAATCCAGAAGTTTTTACAGATGGTGAAATCTTTTCAAACAAAATCGTAGCAAAATAAATTAAGTTCATATCTGTTGTGAGAGTTGTTTCAATATCTGGACGTTGAACTTTTACTACTACTTCTAATCCGTCTAGTGTAATTGCACCATGAACTTGTGATATAGATGCTGATGCAATTGGTTTTTCTTCAATGCTTTTAAAATGATCAGAAATATTTCCACCTAGTTCTTTTTCAATTATTTCTTTTACAATTGAAAAAGGAATTGGTCTAACAGAATCTAAACATTTTTGCATTTCATCTACATATTCTTTTGGAAAAATCGAAGGAGCTGATGCAATAAATTGTCCTAGTTTGATATAAGTAGCACCTAGTTCTTCAAACGCTTCTCTAAGTCTTATTGGTACAGATTTATCTTTCGAATTAAGTAAAATATCTTTTAAAACTAAAGCTAGTTTGGTTGATAAAACTCTAAATGAATCTGTGACTCTAATTGCTGCTTGGAAGCTTGAGCCAAGTGTATCTAAAATTGATTTCATCATTCAATAATTTTACAAATCTAGGTGAAATCAATTGAAATTTAATCTTCATCATCCTCAATTTCAGTGGAGTCTAAAATAGCAATTTCAGGTTTATTTTTCAAATAAAATATTCTAACTTCTTCACCTGTTTTATATTTTTCAATATACCTCTCCGCTTTTTTTTTTGTGTTAAATCTTTTTTTACCAGAAAAACTAATTTGATTTGAAGTGAATTTTTTTTCTTTTAAATAATATTCATATTCAAAAAGAATTTTGTAGTCTTCTCTTCCTAAATAATCAGCTTTGTTGGGAAATTCCTTTTCTACTTTTGAAACTGTGATTTTTCCAATTACAGTTTCAAATTCTTTTTTTTGGTAAGTAGAACAATACAATGATAAAAGAATAAAAATGAATTTCATACACCTTTAGTTTTTAAAATTCTATCAAGTTTCATTGCATTTTCAAAAAATGGAATTATTTCATTCATCTTATTTAAAAATTCTCTAGATTTTTCAATTTTACCAATAATTCTATATGAGTCGCTTAGATTAATTAAATTAGAAATTTTTTTTGGATTTGTTTGAAAAACTTTTTCTGAAAGTAAAATTGAAGTATCATAATCTTTTAAAAATTTAAAACATAAAGACAAATTAAATAATACTTCAAAATCATTTGGATCAATAACAAGTATATCATTAAAGTATTGTATTGCTTGTAAATAATTTTTATTTTCATAGTGAAGTGAAGAAATCATTTCAAGAGCTTTTAAATTATTTGGTTCAGATTGTAAAATTTCTTCTAAACTTGAAATCGAAGATTCAGTTTCTCCATTTTTAATTTTTTCCAAAATTATTTCAAATCTATCTTTAACATTAACTTCAGTTAAATCAGAAATTGTAATTTTCATTAATGATAAATCATCTGTAACTTTTCCTGATTTATGAATCATTTCATTTATTTTATTCAAATCAGCTTTATTATATTCAATATTTTTTAAAATTAATGTTTCATCCATATTAATGTCCCTTTCATTTTCTGGATTTATATTAATATCATCTCTACCATCTGAACCAATTATTAAAACATCGCCGTCATTTAACTGGAACTCAAATAATTGAAATTCGTTACCTTCAATTACAGTACCTAATTTGCGAAGCTCAACAGCAGACTCTATAAAACTCGCTTTTCCATCCCGATATAAAATTGAATAAGGATGTTCAGCATTAAAATACCACATTTTTTTTGTTTTTTCATCAATCACTCCACAAGCGCAGGACATTAACATAGAACCTGAAAAAGAAGAAAATACATTATTTAATTCAACATAAACTTCAGTGATCCATTCACTTTGGGAAATTTTTTGAACTTTATTATTTCTTGCTGAACGTGCTAAAATATTATTTAATACAGTTCCTGCAACAATTGCTCCTCCTGCTCCCTGCATGGATTTTCCCATGGCATCTCCATTAAAGAAAAAAACATGTCTATTTTTTCCATCACCAAATCTTAAGTTTGATGTGATACAAATATCACCACCAAGTTCTGCATTTTTATTTTTGAAGTCGAATTTCTTTTTTTGTTCAATTAAAAATTCTGTTTGAATCGATTTTGATTTATTAAAATTAGTTCCAAGTGGTTTTGCAATTAATGAAGTTAAATAATAATCACCATCTTGTTGTACTTTTAATTTTTGAACCTCGTCCATTTTTTCTTCTACTTCTTTTGTTCTTGCTTTTACTTTTGATTCTAGATTTTCATTTAGTTCGTCAGTCTCATTATGAACTTCTACAAATTTATTTCCAAGTAAAAACATGATACTTGCCATAAAAAGTGGAATCCCAATTCCAAGCCAAAATGGTTGGTGAAGTTTTAAAACAACATTTAAAATATCATGAAACGCTGCTACAAAAATTATAACTAAACCAAATAACATCGCTTTTGCCTCAGGGTTTTTGTATTTAAAAAAACTATATACTGGTATAAAGATTGTATAAAATAAAAAAGGGAGAACAAAAATTGATGTTAAACTTCTTGTTTTGTACATAAAATTATAACTTGGAGCAAAAACTATTATAATCAATGGGATTACAGCAAATGAAATAAACAAATAAAAAAACCATTTTTTATCTTTCTTTTTTAAAAAAACTGAAATAAATCTATATAGAGCATAAGCAGAAACATACATAGAAATAAAAATAATTTTCTGAAAAACAACATAAGACATATTTGAATATTTAGGAATTAAATAACTTATAAAATTAAAACTATAAACAGAAAAGCTAAATGAAAAAACTGTATAATATAAATTTTCTTTATCTTTTTTTCTTTTTAAATAAATTAATAAATGATAAGCTGATATTATTATAAATAAAAATGCAATTACTCCATTAAAATAACTTTCAAAAAACATATATTTAAAAACTTGTCTTTCAACGTCTTCAGAGGCTCCGAATAAAATTGAGTCGTTTACTGCACCTTCTGAATCCATATATATTTTTAAATATATATAATTTTCACCTAACTTTAATAAATCGCTAGGGAAATTTATAACTCTATATAAATTCCAATAATTCCATTCTTTTTCTGTAATTGATAAATTTGATGTGATAAAATAACTATTTAAATAAATCGATTCTGAATAAATAATTTTTCCGAGTGAGATTGATGTTGGGTAATTTGGAATTTCTTCAATTTGAAACCGACCTTTTAATAAAATATAACCGTTTGAGTTTGGAATTAATCCAGCAAGAGATTTTGAATCTTTTATACTTTGAAATTCTTTTTCAGTGGAGAAATCAACAGCCTCACCTTTATCAATTCTAACAAATTTCCATTCAATTGGGAGTTCTTGAATTTTTGATTTTGTGGGTTTGCAATGAAAATTGAATAGTGCTATTAAAATTAAAAAAAGAAATTTGAACATGGATTAAAAGATTCTATTATTATAAAACGGTCAAGTTATTATTAATTTTAATGTATTGTATTTTGTTCTTAACATTCGGGCGATTCCTTTTTTGAAGAATGAATGTAGAGATTTGTAGTTAGAATTTTTCAGGTATTAAAATCTTCAAAAAAAGGAACGAGCTTTTAGCTTCTATCAAAAAATTGCTTTCACAATTTTTTGATAACGCTTCAATCTCTATCGCTTGTATAGAAAAAAATTAAAGTTTAGTAATAATCACAGAGCCATGTCCTGCTGAGGCTCCACCAGGAGTATTTGTTGGACTTGTTCCGGTGTTTAAAGAGCCTCCACCACCTCCAGGAAAATTTAAACCATTTGCTCTGCCTGATGTTCCTCCACCAGCATTCCCACCTCCACCTCCTGAAACTGCATTTGAACAATTACCTATATCGTTAATCACTGAACCACCGCCACCAAATCCCCCATCATTAACACCGGGGTTATAACCTAGTGCTCCTAAGCCTCCAGCAAAAAAACTTTGTGAAGTTGTTCCACTTCCATTTAGACCAGCTGAAGCAGTACCGCAACCATCTGAATCTATCCCCCCAGCATTTCCTGAAGTACCACCAGCTCCAGGAGTTCCTGTTCCAGTATTATGTCCAGTAGATCCAACACCAGCAGTTACTCCTCGACTAGTAGTGTTGTCTGTTGAACTATTTGTTCCCCCTCCACCACCAGAAATAATTAAAGCAGTGCTTCCACTTAATGTAGCTCCTTTAGAAACAAATGTTCCCCCGCCACCCCCAACTTTAGCATAACCACCAGGTGTCCCTAGACCTTGTTGTCCAACTAAAATCCAAAGAATCTCACCAGCATTTAAAGTAAAAGTGCCAACCATTTTTGCTCCAAGCCCAGTAGTTGCATTATTTGAGGCACCTTGGGCACCATTTGTTTCAATTCGGTAAGACCCATTTTGTGGAATAGTAAAACTTTGTATTCCACTACCATTTGCATTTACTAATCCATTAAGAGTTGTTCCAGTATAAGCAGTATTCAATTGTGCTTGTGATGGACCTTGTCTTCCAGTAGCACCTGCATTTTTAAAAGTATATGCTAAAGTTACAACAGCTAAATTTAAAACTACAGAAGCAGTTGTATTATTAACAGAAGTAGCTGAAATTGTATAATTAGTTGCAACTGAATTTGAAGTTGGAGTTCCAGTAATTGTACATGTTGAATTGTTTATGCTGAGACCAATTGGTAAAGAGGGAGAAACAATACATGAAGTCAAGCTCAAATTTGTTGAAGAAACTAAATTTACTGGAATATTATTGTTAATAAAACTATAGGTTGTATTTGGATAAGTTAAAATTAATTGTGTTATAGTTGGAATAGTGACTACTGGTGTATTATTAGAAATTGGAGTTACAATATCATTAAACTGAATCACTTGGTTATCATTAAAGTTTAAAAGAGTAAGGATTGAACTTGGGTTTAATATTGGAATTTGATTTGCAGAAACTCTATTTCCAACTGTCAAACTTCCATTTTCAGAAATATAATTTGAAATTGCTGGGGCAAGAATTGAAGTTAATGGGTTTGATCCTAATAAAATTTGATTTGTTCCAGAACCAATTTGGATACTTCCACCAGTTGCATTTCTACCATCAAAAGCTCCATCTTCAAAATCAGCAGAAAATGCTTCAATTAAACTATCAATATCTTCCATTGATAGAATTGCACTTTTTTAAACCTATTTGAAAGTTGAGAGAAACCAACTAAAATAGATATAAACTTTGTAGTTAATGGAGAATTTGGTTTATTTAGTTCAACTAAAATATCATCTAGCTCGGGAGTATTATCAACACTATTTTTGTTTTTTGTATTTGAAGATAATCCAGAACCCAAACCAAACCGAATAACAAGTTCTCTACTTGCTCTTCTATTTAAAGAAGGTAAATCGGGATTTGAACCAGCATTTTTTATAAGGAATTGAAATCTTCTTGAAACCATTCTTGAAAAAGGTGTAATAAAATTTCCAGATTTTGAATTTCCTCTGATTTTACTTTCTTGAATTAAGGAATTCATTTTAAAGTTTGAAGAAGGTAAAATTGGAATATCTTGTTTTGTTTTTTCATCATACATCGTGCTGAGTCCATTTTGATGAGGAGTTACTTGAAGACAGATTAATCCATTAGATTTATTATATAAAATTGTATATTCCCCATTTGAATCAGTGTTTGTTACTCCTAAAATTGAATTTGAATTACAACTTCCATCAGAATTAATAGAATGAATTTTGACTTCTGCATTTTTTATAATCCCTTTAACAGCAGTACCAGATAAAGTAACTCTATCTTTTCGTGCATTTAATAAAAATAAATTAGTTATAAGTGAATTTTTTTCTTCAGGATCAAGTTTTTCTTTACATAATAATAAGTTAAAAATTAAAAATAGAATTTTCATATTAAACCTCTTAATAGAAAAAACGAATTAATGTTCAATTTTGTAAATAAAAAAAAAAGATAAATTACTTTTTTTATAAATTCGAAACATTTTGGTTAATAAATTATTTCATTAAATCAAATGAATTAAAAAAAATCTTACTCACTTCTTCAATTAATTCTTTTTTTCTCAGATCATTAAGCCAAGATTTTGGAAATGAATCTATACCATATTCAATTCCAGCTAATCCACCTGAAATTGCTCCAATAGTATCTGTATCTTCTCCCAAATTGACTGCTTTTAAAATAATTTCTTTTTTTAAACTGCACAGGAAATCCAAGTGCATCACCAACAGCAGATCCAAAAAAAGCAGATCGAATTTGCTATAGAGAAAATTTCATAAATTTAAGATATTTTTTAATTCAAAGAAATCTATCACTAAAAAAATAATTTTTAATTTTCAAATATAAGAAATTCAGAATATGGAACAAAGATTAAAGAAAATGTCAAATTCACTTTTAACAAACGAACAAATCATTGAGCTTTTAAAAAAATTAGAGTTTGAACTTTCTTTGAAAGAAGTTTATGGAGAAATTTGTATTTATGGAAGTGCTGTAATGTATTTAGTGTTTAAAACAAGACAAATTACAGAATTTTTTATAGAGGAGATATTTGAATATGATCTCCATTAAAAAAACAAAAGAATTAATTGAAGAAGATAAAAAAAATTGGTCATTGTACTTGATGAATTTTGTAGTTGATTTTAGGTATTATAAAGATTTTGAAAGTATAAAAGAAAAAATTCTAATTTCAGATGAAAAACTAGATGCCTTAATTGCTTCAACAGTGGAATATTTATGTAATGAATTAAGAATTAATTATCCAGAATGGACTGCTAAAATTCCAGCTTGTGTTCATCCTTATTTTGTTTCTGGAATCGAAAATTTAAAAGCAATTTCACTTGTTGAAAGTCCATTGGTATTTAGAATTCGGAAAGTATTTGTATTAGAAAATTTTTTAGATAGATGTTAAATTTTTTTTTATTCTCTATTTCTAGAATTGATTACATTTGCAGAAAAAGGAAATGTAGTTCTTTTATCTCAAAATCCAAATATTTTCTGTGGCTTTGGTTTTTCCTTTCATGCCAGATTCTAATTCATTTTTAGAAATTAATTCTAGTGAATAATTTTTATCATAATGAGATTTTA
Organism: Leptospirales bacterium; assembly: GCA_013297885.1. Taxonomy (GTDB): domain Bacteria; phylum Spirochaetota; class Leptospiria; order Leptospirales; family Leptospiraceae; genus UBA2033. The sequence continues at coordinate 37,311 of JAAFIR010000022.1, forward strand.
ATTCTTCATCTGAAATGGAAAAAGGTGGTCCGTCAATTTTGGATTGGTCATATTCATAACAAATCAAAAGTTGTGGAGAATTTTCTGAAATTTCTAAAATATGTTTTGTATAATTTTTTCTTAAATCGATTGGCAAAGCAACAAGTGCTGCCCTATCATAAATAAAATCCACTTTTCCAAGAAGCTCTTTTTTCAAATGAAATATATTTCCAAGAAAAATATCTATATTTTTTGAAGAATAAATTTCTAGTGAATCAATTTTTTTAATTTCAGGAACTAGATTTAATTCTTCAAATAATTCTTTTACAGCAGTTTGGTTTAACTCAGCTCCCACAACCCTAAAACCATTTTTCAACAACCAATGAATGTCTAAAGTTTTTCCACAAAGTGGAACAAAAATTCTATCATTTTGTTTTGGGGAAAGTTTTGAAAAATGATGAATTAAATTTTGGTTTGGATTTTTTTCATGAAACCCTATTTCTTTTTTTTCCCATTTATTATGCCAAAAATTTTCTTCCATTACAAAATCCTTTTTTAATTTACTACTTTTAACTAAAAAGCAGATCGAAGCGGTATCAATTTTTTAAGCGATTTCAAACCTTCAAAAAGGTTTGAAATCATCTTTAGTCTTTAAAAATTGATAGTAGCTAAGAGCTCGTTCACAACCTCATGTTTGTTAAAAAGAAAAATTCCTAAAAAAAAATTCCCAATTCATAATTATTCATTTTTCTCAATCCACAAAGCATGCACAGTATCAAAAAATTCTTTTACAGAAATAATTTTTCCCGATTCAAACTTAAATAGAAAATGATAATGGTTATTGTAATTTTTTTTTGTTCTTTTGTGAAATGCTTTTGATTCAGCAATGATTGAAAGTTTTTCATTTTCAGAAACAAACTCATGAAGAATAAATTCAAAATTTTCAAAAGCTCTATAAATGAGTTTTAAACCAAGTTCAATTTCTTTTTTATTTCTTGTACCTGAGACTGGAATATTTCCAAGAATCCACCAAGCTAAATCTTCATGTAAAATTTCAAAAGCATCTTTAAAATTTTTTTCATTAAGAGAATTAAAAAAAATTTTTGCTAAATCAATATTTGTCATATTTATAAAATTGGAACTGGCCAGTTGATTAAAAATTTATGTTCTTTTTCTTTTAAGTTACAATTAAATCCACCAATTTTAATGGTAAGAACGTTAATTAACTGAGCGTCTGCTGCACATTGATCTACATCTTTTTTATCATAATAAGCAGACTCATTTACACCAGCTAATTTATCTGATAAAAAAGTTAAAACTGCATCTCTTCCAATTCCTCTATCAATTCCTGCAGCAATTGCAGTACCAGTAAGTGCTGCTGTAAAAATGAGATTTTTTGCTTCTTTCCCATTTATTGAATCAGGTAAAGTCAAATCTAACATATTTAACAAAATACAATTGTTAAAACACAAAATTCCTAAAAATAAAAACTTTTTCAAAAAATAACTCCTATAAAAAAAAATTTATTTCATAACCTAATTTAAAAACATTGTATTCATGAAACAATTCTTATTTATTCTTTTTATTTTAGCCTTAAATTGTCTAGCAAATGTCCAAGAAAAAAAACTAAAAAATTGTAATATGATAGGCGAGTTTAATGGAGCTGAGGATCTTAGTTTGGATAAAGATTCTGAAATTCTTTATATTTCATCACATAATCGAAGAGAAGTGGAAAGTTTAGGTGAATTGTATTTTTTAGATTTAAAAAAAAATAATTTTGAGTTTCAAAAAATTGAATCCTCGACTGTAAAAAATTTTAAACCTCATGGAATTCATTTTCAAAAAGTAAATGGAAAAAAATATTTATATGTTGTTTCTCATCCTGATTTAGATGCATACAAACATTCCATTGAAGTATTTTTGATTGAGAAAAAAATTATTCATTTTCAAACTATTAAATCTGAATTTTTAATAAGCCCAAATGATTTATTTGTTTCAAATACTGGTGAAATTTTTGTTTCTAACGATCATAATTCCAATTCAAAATTTGTTCAATTTTTTGCAGATGCATTTAAAGTTAAAACTGCAAAATTATCCTATTTTGATGGTAAAAATTGGAGTTTTTTAGACTCGGAAATGAATTTTGGAAATGGTGTGATTGTTTTAGAAAAAGATAAAAAAAAATATTTGTATAGAGCTTCTACAACTGAAGAAAAAATTTATGAATATGAAATGATTTATGATACTGGAAAGTTGAGTTTAAAAAAAGCAAATATTTTTCAGTTTCAAACTGGTCCAGATAATTTGGAAGAATATGAAGGAAATATTTTATTTGCAGCACATAAATCTATTTATCGTTTTTTATGGCACTCAAGTAAAACTGGGAGACTTTCTCCATCTGAAATAATTTTATTAAACCCAAACACAGGTGAAGAAAAGAAAATTTATGGAAATTTAGGTAAAGAAATTTCTGCTTCATCAGTTGGAATAATTCATAAAAATAAATTGTACATTGGACAAGTGTTTGATAAATCTATTTTAACTTGTGATTTATGAATTTATTTTATTCCTCATTTTCAAGAACAGCAAATTTATTTTTTACTCCTCTATGTACTTTTGAAGAGGTAGAGTTTATTTTTTCATTAATCAAATTGCTTAAAGGTGAATTAATTTTATATGATAAAAATTTTAAATTTGAAACCTTAAAACAAAATCAAATTTTATACATTCCAGAATTTGATAATGAAATTTTGATTGATGCTCTCAAATGGTCTGTTCAAGTTCAAGTGATTGGAAGATTAAACCAAAACCAAAAAATAGCAGGATCCAATTCAGGTCTTGTTAGTTTTTGGGATTTGGATAAAAATTCGATTCAATCTTTGTCGAGAGGATTTTTTCAAAACATTCTTTCTCCATTTCCAATTGATGCTTTAGTTTGGACTGAGGATCAAAAATTTAATCATAGAATGAAATCTCTTTCTGAAAGATTTTCTATTGATACAGTTGTTACTGAAAATCCAAATGTAGCTTTAATTGCACTTAAAGAACAAAAAATTGATTTGTTAGTTTTAGATTGGGACACTTGTGGACTTGAGCCAATTCAAGTGATTCGTGAATTTAGAAATATCAAACAAGCTAGAAAATACTTTCCAAAAGTTTTGGGCATCAAAGATTTTAATAAAATGAATTTGTTTAAAGATTTAACTCTTGGAATAAAAGATTTTTGTCCAGTGCTTTTTAATCCAACTGAAATCATTGAATTACTTTCAGATTCACTACCTGTGGGTAGAGAAGAGTTTAAAGGTGAAATTTTTTCTCAAGACAAACCATATTTAAAATTAAATCGTGGAAAAGATTTATTCCAACTTCAATTTATTTATCCTGAAGATAAAGAATTTAAAAAAGAAATTTATATTTTATCTGAGCTTGAAATTGGTTTTCAAATTTTTAAAAAACAATTTTTGTGGCTGAGGGAGATAGAGAATAGACTTTAGAAGTTAGAGGATTAAGGGGCTAATTGCTATTAAATGATAACTATGAAAAATTTAGGATGAAGAATAGGGCGAATTTTTTTTACCTAACCCCTTTCCCCTTCCCTGCAGGGAAGGGGCTAAAGAGAAACTTTATGCAATACAAATAGAATTGGGTTAGGTAAAAAAAAACACGCTTTCAGCTACTTCTGAATCGGCGGACTAAAGTCCACCGCAATTCAGAAACGCTTCAATCGTTTTCGCTAGTATAGTAAAACTTTTTTGTTTAGAGAAATAGTGAAGCTTGTTTAAAAAAGATTAAATAGAGAGTAAGAAAAGCTATTTTGAAAAAACTAAAAACCATAACCATTAATTTCTTCTTTAAAATAAAATTTTTCTTTATTTAACCTAATATATTCATTTAACTTAATTAATGTGACTTCGACTACTTGATAAAATCTCTGATCTAAGTCTGTAAATCTTGGTTTAAACTTTAAAAATTGTTTTTTTCTTTTAGTGATATTTTTACTTGGAAAACCATAAATTCTAATGACTGATTCTAATAAAATTTCAGAAGTTTTTGTTAATCCTAGTTCATTTAATCCAGTTAATGCATCTTCCCAGACAATTCCAGTTGAGTTAAAATGAAATTGCCAATGACTACCATTACTTACTTCATTAATATAAGTATAAATTGCAAAAACATATTTTTGTTCTTTATTGAAAAAAAATAAATCTTTTTTGTAAACAAATATTCCATGCCAGAAGCTGACTGAAAAACTCAATGGTTCAATGATTTCAAAAATAGAATTCTCATTAATAAATTTTTCATCAATTTGAAATTCTTTAATCTTTTTTTTAACAGTAAATTTTTTTTCATAGAATTCAATAAGGTGTTTTATAAAATTACCTAAAAAGAAAATTTTAAATTTATTAAATAAATTTTTGGATAACATGATTCTTATATTTGATATAGTTATTTAAAATTAAGATAAAAATAAGATAATTAGTTTTCAGAGGATAATGATTATTTTCAGCATACAAAAAAGATTGATTTGTTTTTATAATTTACAAATTTAGTAAAAAAATATGAACAATAAAATAAGAGCTGTATCATTTGCAGATATTGAAGAACTAAAAAAGGTAGTCAATTCAAGTGGACTGTTTCCATCTGAATATTTAGACGGAATGATATCCGACTACTTCAACAATAGAGACACCCTAGACATTTGGTTTGCATACTTTGACGTAAATAAACCTGTTGCAATTGGATATTGTGTACCAGAAAAATTTACTGAAGGGACATTTAATTTGTTAGCAATAGGCGTATCACAAGACTCTCAAAGAAAAGGTATAGCAAGTGAAATGATGAACTATATAGAACAATTCATTAAACAAAAAGATGGTAGAATACTAATTGTTGAAACGTCAAGTGATGATGCTCAAATTGGGGCAAGAAGTTTTTATCCAAAAATTGGTTATACACAAGTTGGTATCATTAAAGACTTTTGGAAAGAGGGAGAAGACAAAATAATTTTTTGGAAAAAGTTGTAATAAACAGATTTGAAACTATAACAACAATTGATATTCATATTTACGCTTCAGCTAAAGCAGAAAATATTAAAATCTGGACTAAAGATAAAAATTTATTTACTATTTCTAAATTATCAAATTTGACTTTTAGTCCTTGAGATTTTTGAAAGACTTTTAACAATTTGTATTATTTATTTTCAATAAAATCTATAAAAATTTTTCCTCAACTTCATCAATTTATTCAACAAAAAACTAACCACTAACCACTAAAATCTACTTTCCGACACAAAATTTACTAAATATTCTTCCTAAAATTTCTTCTTGGTCAACTCTACCGTTTATCATTCCAATAAAATATAGAGCAGAATCAATTTCTTTGATATAAATTTCAGCAGGTGCGTTTTGTAAAAATAATTCTAAAGAAGTTTTTACAGATTCTAAAATTTTTCTGAGATTAAATTTATTTCTTTCTTCAAGCAAAATAAAATCTTCTTTGGAAGTTTCAGTATTGAATTTATCATTTAAAATTTTTACTAAATCATTAATTCCAGTTTTTTTTATACATGAAATTTCATGGACTAAAATATTTTGCTCTACAAATTTCTTTTTTGCATTGTCCCAAGAATTTTCTTTTTTATCAATTTTGTTTGCTACTAAAATTGACTTATTCAAATTTTCTTTATGTTTTTCAAAAAAATTCTCAAAATCAATTTGAATAGATGTATCTATTACAAATAATTTGAACTTTGCTTTTTTAAATTCTTCAAAACTTCTTTCAATTCCAAGCTTTTCAATTTTATCTTCAGTTTCTCGAATTCCAGCAGTGTCAACAAGGCTCACTGGAACTCCATTTAAGTTTAAATTTTCTTTTAGATAATCTCTTGTAGTTCCAGCAATTTCTGAAACAATTGCTCTTTCTTTTCCGAGTAATAAATTTAAGAGTGAAGATTTTCCAGAATTTGGCTCACCAAAAATCACAATGCTAATTTCTTCTAAACTTGCATCTGCTCTATTAGAAGATTCTAATGTAGTTTCACAAAGAGAAATTACTTTTAACATTCGATTTTTTCTTTCTTCCAAACTTTCATAAGTTAAGTCTTCTGTTGAAAAATCAATTTCAGCTTCACATTCTGCTTTTAAACTAATTAAATCAGATCTAAGTCTTGAGCTAAGTCTTGAAATTTCTCCATAAACATTTTTTTTTGCTAATTCTAATTCTAAATTGGAACGAGCTGAAATTAGTCTTCCAATTGCTTCTGCTTTAGATAAGTCCAATTTTTGATTTAAAAATGCTCTTTTTGTAAATTCACCTTCTAGGGCTGGTCTAGCTCCAGATTTAAAAAATATATCCAAAGCTTTTTTTAATAAAATTGGATTTCCATGAAAAGAAAATTCTCCCAAATCTTCGCCAGTATAAGAAGCTGGAGATTTAAAAAAAACAAAAACTATTTGGTCTAGTTTTTCGTTTTCAAATTCAAAATCACAATATAAGGATTTTCTAATATTCTCTAAAATGAATTCTTTGGTTAGTGGGGAATTGTTTTTGGTGAGTAGTTTTGAAGAAATTTCAAGTGCATCTGGACCAGATAGACGAATAAGCCCAATTGCACTTGGAACAAAAGAAGTGGAAACAGCAACTATTGTTTCATTCATCATCTTCCATAAAATGTTCTTGTTTTTTTTCTTCTAAGTCTTTGTACTTATGTTTGTCTTTTGCCGGAATAACTCTTACTTTTTTAAAAGTTCCATTTCCATCTGAACGAGTAAAAACTCGATTGTCTTCTTGAAGTGCCATATGAACAATTCTTCTTTCATATGGATTCATCGACTCCAATTGTCTAGACTTTCCTGATTTAGCAACACCAGATGCAACAGATTTTGCAAGTCTAATTAATGACATTTCTCTTTTGTCACGATAGGACTCTATATCTAAAACAATTTTTCTGTTGTGGCGAATTTTTTGATCTACCATTAAGTTTAGTAAAAATTGAAGTGAGTCTAAAGTGGAACCTTTTTTACCAATTAAAATTCCAGAATCAGGGCTTGATAGTTCAATATAAATTTTTCCATCCACATCACCCATTCCAACTACTTCAGCTTCAATTCCCATTTTTCTCATAATAGTAATAATGACACCATGGATAATTTTTTCTGCAGGTAGATCTTTAGAAGAAACAAATCCACGAACAACAGCAGGTTTTTTTGCTGTTAATCCAAGAAATCCAGATTTACCAGATTCTACCGTTTCAAATTTTAAATCACCTTCTGCTAGTCTTAATGTACTAATAGTTAATTCTTCAGCTTCAGATTTTGATTTTGCTTCTTGTTCAAAAATATAATTTAACATATTCTTCTCCTTATGATTTCTTTTTTGTTTTTGAATTGGTGTACAGTTGTTGTAAGATGGAAAGTAAATTTTGAACAGTCCAATAAAGAACAACTCCTGATGGCATAGTCCAAAAAAAATACAACATGATAAATGGTAAAACATACATCATGGTTTGTTGATTTGGATCTGTTGCAACTGAGGTTAATTTAGTTTGAAAATACTGGGTCCCAACCATAAATAATGGAAGAACATTAATTGCAAAACCAGTCATTCCTAAAAATGCGGGAGTAGTATAAATTGTATCAGGTTCTGATAAATCTCTTATCCATAAAAATGGAGAATGCCATAAATCAATTGTATCACTAAAAGCAGTATATAGTGCAATAAAAATTGGAATTTGAATTACCATTGGAAGACACCCACTCATTGGGTTTGTGCCGTTCTTTTTATAAAGCTCCATAATTTTTTCTTGTTTTTTCGCAGGATCATTTGCAAATTTTTCATTGATAGATTTGATTTGTGGATTTAACTCTTGGAGCTTTTTCATACTTTCAGCTTGTTTTTGGTTTAAAGGATAAAAAACAAGTTTTAAGATAATCCCAAACAATATTATACACCAGCCATAATTTGGTACAATTAAATATATTTTTTTTAACACCCAAACAATTCCATTTCTAAAAGGAGTTGTTAAACCTTGGTTAAAAGATTTATCAATTTTTTCATTTAAACCGGCAAATACCGAAGTTGCTGTAATTTTTGGATCTAAATTTTTATCTCTAAAACTCATTCCATCAATTTCTCTAATTCCAACATAAGATGCAAAATCAAAACTAATTGATTCGTTAGCAGGAATTTCAATTGAATGATAAATAGTTGCTGTTCCTAAAGTATTTCCTTTTCGGTTATCTAAAATGATTCCTGTTGGTTTATTTTTATCAAGCGGATTTAAAGCTGCAATAAAATATCTACTTCCATTTCCAAAAAATTCAACTGCAGGAGATTCCAAAATATCAAAAACAGGATCTAATCGATCAGCTTTACCACCGAACCAAGTTTTAGCTTTTGAAAAAAATCCTTCAAGACTTGCACCTTCAATATTATCTTGAAAACTTCCATCTACAAAATAAAAACGATAATAATGAGCTTGATCCCTGTCATTAACATCTTGAAGTTTTACAGGACCAAGTGAACCAAATGGTCTAAAATAAATTGGTTTTTCACGACTTGCTACAATTAATTTTTCAGTAGTTTTATTTTTTAAATTTAAATTAAATTTAAAATAATTTTCATTTTGAAAAAAGGAATATGTTTTAGTAATTATAAATTTTTTATCTACTGAATCAGTTGTAAAATTTAAAACTTTATTTTTTTCATCAAAAATTGGTGTAAAATTTATAAAATTATATAAAGAAGAACTTAATTCATTTTTATTGTCTGTTATAGCAAAATCAAAACCTTTTTCACGAGAAATTTCAATTGCTTTAAATTTTCCATTTCCAAATTCACCATTTGAAAAAGAAATAAATTCATTTTCATTTTTTATGATTCTAACTTCATTTCCTTCAAGATCTGGGTAATTTTTTATGTAAAATTTTTCTATTCTTCCGCCAACAGAACTAAATTGAACAAGATAAGATGAGGTTTCGATATAAAATTTTTGGATATCTTTTTGATCAATTGATTTGAACTCAACAGTTTTTACTGTATCTTTTGCAACTTCGGAAGTTTTAACTTCTTTAGCAGTTTTATTTTCTTTAACTTCGAGAGAATCTTTTGCTACATCTTTTACTGGATTTTTTTTTGTTACAGCTGGGGGAAAAACAAAATACTGAACTACAAACCAAATTCCTAAACTTAAAATAACTGATAATAATAATCTTTGTTGTCTATCTTCCATAACACCTCTTAATTTTTTTTCTTTGGAACTGGATCTAAAAATCCATTCCAAAATGGATTACATTTTAAAATTCTTTTTGTACTTAAAAAACTGGCATAAAAAAAATTGTATTCTTTAAAAGCTTCAGCAGCATATTCTGAACAAGTAGGGTGAAATCTACAAGCTGAAGGCAATATTGGTGAAATAAATTTTTTATAAAGTTTAATTAATTGAATAGCTAAAAAATTCATGTTTTAATTTTTGAAAATAAATTTTGCAAAATAGAAATTCTATTTAAGGGGGAAATTTTATTTAGTTTGAGGTTAGATATTACAGCTATATTAAAACCATTTGGGTATTTTACATCATTAATTGAAGCTCTAAGCACTCTTTTCACTCGATTTCGATCCACAGCTTTTTTTATTTTTTTTTCACAAGCAAAAAGAAAATAGCTGGTTTCAAAATTATTTTTTTTAAATAAAATCTGAAATGGCTCTTCTTTTTTTCTTTGTCCAGTCTTAAAAAGCTCAGAAATTTCTTTCTTGTTTTTTAAAGTTTCTATTTCTTAAAACTTCTTACCAACTTTTTCATCTGAAACAGTTAGTTTATAACGACCTTTTGCTCTTCTTCTTGCAAGTACTGCTCTACCAGCAGCAGTTGACATGCGGTTTTTGAACCCATGGGTTCTTAATTTTTTAATTCTACTTGGTTGGTATGTTCTTTTCATTTTTTATTACCTTAAATAAGTATTGCGATTTATATATAAAACCAGAATTTTACAGAATACAGTGTCGTCAAATCAAAACTTATTAAAATTTAAAGAAACTTTATTTGAAATTTAAAAATTTCTCTAATATTTTCTTTAAAAGCTATTTCATATGACAAGTATATTTCTTGTATTAAATATATTAAATCAAAATAAGTATTTATGAAAAATTTATATAATTATTTTTTAAAACAAAAAAAAATATTTTTTTTATTCTTGGTAGTTGTTTTTTTATTTTTAACAAATATTTATCCTCAAAAAAAAAACAAATCAAATTGGAGCGACTACCGGGGTCAATTAACTTGGGAACAAGCAAAATCTAACTGTAACAAAATAGGAATGAGATTGCCTTATATCAAAGAATTAAAAAACGCTTTTTATTCAAAACTTATTTTTGAATGGGAAAATGATAAGTTTTTTTATTGGACTAATGATGTAAAAGATGAAAAACATAGTTTTGTTTTTTCGACTGTTGAAGGGAATGTTTCAGATGAAATTATTGAATTTTGGGCTGCAGTGCGTTGTATAAAAAAATAATAGACTTAATTCCTAAATTAATTTAACAAATTAAATTAGGAAGAAGATATTTAAATTAAAAAAATATTTTTATTTTATGGACACTCAAGTAAAGTTCCTGGGTTAGTAGCAAAAGTTCCAATTGGTCTTACTTTTGCCAAAATATATTGTTCTACTTGAGGAACAGGTAATATTCCTAATTCAATAGCAGTAGTTTGAACATTCATTTTACATGTTGTCCCACCACTTGATCCAGCATTTTTATCAACAAGACCAGGAAAATCTAATTTTGCTGGAAGTGGAACTTCTTTTAAAATATTATTCACTAGTGGAACCACAAAGGTTTTAACTAATGGAGTAATTACAGAACGAACTGCTTCTGGGTCAATTCCATAAGGGTTTTGTGCACTAATTTCTCTTACATCAACAGTAAAAAAGAAATCATTATTTGGATCTAATTCCACAAACAATGCATTCAAATTATTCATAGTAACATTTGCAGTTGGATTTGAAAATACTTTAAATCCAAAACTTCCCATAGTGTTCACATTTACTCTAACAGAACTTAAAGTATAAAAACAATTATTTGCAGTGTCTCTCCCCGAAATTGGATTTGCTGGGTTACAAATAAAACCTGTTTGTGAAACTCTTTTTCCAATAATTGTTAATTGTAAATCAGTAAAGTTAGCTCTTAATCTTGGGACAGCAGTTGTTGTTGGTGGAATAAATTTTATAACTGGAGCTTGAATTGGTTCCAGTAAAAAAGTGATTGGGTCTGTGTCTGCAATTGGTGGAAGTCTATTAAATGGAGAATTGGATTGAACACCAACTAAAGTAGAACGACCCGGTGCAATAATTGAAATGATTGGACCTGCTTGCATTAGTGTTGTTGCCAATTTAAATAAATCACTTGAGCCAGCATAAGAATTAATTTGATTTATAAATGCTTCATTCATTTCCAAATCAATTGCTCTTGATCTCCAAAGATGATATGCAGCTTGAGTAATTGCATCTGAATGAAGAGCTAAAAGCATTCCAGGATTTAATGAACTTTGAGAAAATCCATAAGCATTATTTAATGGACCTGGGGGTTTAAATGAAACAATACCAGATTCTCTCGATTGAATTCTATATCCTCCAACAGGGGCTGAACCTGTATAAGTAATACCCAAATCAACAGAAGCAACTAAACCTTTATTTGCACCGTTTACTCTAACCTCACCATCGGTTTGTAATTTTAATTTTACATTTAATGGGAAATTTGCTAGAGGAGAAGGGAGATAATTTGGCAAATTTAAAGTGAGACCAGGATCGTTTAAGGAGCCTAAAATTGGATTTAGGGCATTTGGTGCAATTTTTTCTATAATGTCAGCAAGTAAAGAATGAACAATTTTAGGACGGACTTGTGGAATAATATTGTTTGCTACAATTGTCCCTAAAAAATTTAAAACACTTACAACAATGCTAGTGCTACTTTCTACAGTTGGAGAATCAACTTGAATATTTGCATCCCAAGCAGCAATGTTAAAATTTGGGTCGTTAATTGCACCTAAAGTATAAGTTTTAATATCTAAAACTAAATTTCCATTCACATCAACACTAAATAAATTTTTACTAGCAGCAATTCTGGAAATTTCGCTTGGAGGAGAAAAATTTAATCTTGCCCATGTTTTAAAATGAAATTTATTCCCTGGTCCAACAAATAAGGTTAAACTATCACGATTTGTTGCAACGATTTGTAATTCAACTTCAGCTTTTTTCCCCCAAAGTGAAACTCCTATTTCTCCTGTAGAATTGGCAGTTAAAGCGGCATCTAAATTTCTATTCCCGCTTACAGTAGTTGGTAAAATTACTTGAGTAATATATACATCTATATCAAAATCGGAACAAAAAACTAATAAACAACCACTAGCAATAAAACCTCCAGGATTGTCACCGGCACCTCCACAATAACCATCACCATTAGAAGTCCCTGAATCACCATAACTTCTTATAAAATTAATTGTACCATAATTTATACAATGAGTTCCTCTTTTGGTGCTTGTGGTTGGTTGGTTTGTAAATTGATTCATGGTTTTATTTACAACACCTTCTTTTACTTTAAAATCTGCTCTTGAAAATCTTTCTAAAATTTGAGCAAAAAGTTTCATCATGATTCCTTCATCTAAAACACCATAAGCGTTTTGAGTGATCATGTTTAATGCAGGAATTACCTCACCCCAGTTAAAACTAAAATAACGTTTGTAAATTTTTTTGTCTTTGGTTTCAATCTCATAAAAATAAGTGTTTCCACCTTCAATTGGGGCTACTGATGAGGTGTTTAAATTAAAAGTTGTGAGTAAAGTTGAACAAGAACCATTACAAACTTCATGAACATTTGTTGTTCCCATTCTATTTAAGGTAATTTTTTGAATAAAACTAAAAGCTCCAGCTAAATTCACAAAATTACTATTTAAAATTAAACTTGTTGATTTGTTATAACTCATATCGTTGTTTATGGTTGGACCAACTGCTACTGTATTAATTAAATTGTTGATAGTATAATCATGTTCAGTTTTAAAAACTTGATTGTAAGAAGATATGGGAGTTCCTGAGACAGTTTTTGCAATATTCGAAATTGTTAAAGAATAGGATTCATTTGGTTTTAACTCACGATAAGGATCAAAAATCAATCTTCTACCAGATAACCATTTAAAATTACCACCTTTATCAGAAATTCCTGAATCATCCAAGTCATCACCAGGAGGAGTTGGGATAGCTCCTGAATCTAAGCTTATTAAAGAAAAAGCTTCTTTAACTGATTTTTTTTGCATACCACCAGAAAATACAATTTCAAAACTTTTATATCTATCTACATTATTAACAGAAACCAGACAAACTTTTACATCTTGTCCTTGTTCTGGAGTGCAACTGGAGGCATTTACTTGATAATTTGGTAGATTGATTATTGTATCTGTGTTATTATAATTTGTGGTGGTTGTTGCTGTAGCTTGTTCAGTAGAAGTAGTGGGTTTTTGTTGTAAAAAAGCTGGTAATAATTCGTTAATTGGTTTATTTGCTTTGTTTTTACATTGTACAATTAGAAAAATTGATATTAAAATTAAAATATTTTTTTTCATGATCAAATCCAGTTTTATTTTTTTTTGGAGTTTTAAACTTTCAGATAAAATCAAAATGTAAACAAAAATTTATTTTTTTAACCTAAATTTCTTATTGCAAATTGTAATTTTATCAAAATATTTTTTAAGTCTAATGAAACTATATTATAAAAAAAAATATGAATTGAAAATATTTAGATTGTTATTTGTTGTAAGATATATGAAGAGTTTTCTTTTAATAACCTTATTGTTTTTTCAAATGGGTTGCCTGAAACCAAGAAAATCATTATTTGATTTTAATAGTTCAGTTGGAGGAGGTTTTATAGGTTTTGGATTTTTGCTTAGTTTAAATTCTAGAACAGACACTGGCACAGGGACTGGCACTGCAGCTCCAACTTTTTCGGTTGGCGGAAATATTACTGGCTATTCTTCTGGAACTTTAGTATTACAGTTAAATGGTGGAGCTGATTTAACTTTAACTCCAACTTCCACATATTCATTTAGTGGAACTCTTGCTTCTGGGACAACTTACACTGTTAGCGTAAAGTCTCATCCTCTTGGTTTGTCTTGCTCTTTATCAAATCAAACTGGAACAATTACATCGAACATTTCAAATGCAAATATCACTTGTACAAATTTTGTTGCAAAAGCTCAATATGATTTAGGAGACCCAACAAAATCTTATTGGCTAGATTATGTAAAATCAAATGGAACAAATCCACTGAATGCAACAGGAGTTACTTGTGACCCGGCAGTTGAAAATGGATTTTACAATGCTTGTATTCATGCAGGCGAAATAAAAAAATTCTCAGTTCCAAATATCACTTCTTGTGATGGAATTACTGCCGAAGATCATTTAAAAACTTTAAACTGGAATTGTTTTGTTCAAAACGGAGTAGTAAATATTTTTTCAACTGGTCTCAGAGCAGACAAAGGTTTAAGCGACTTAATTGATTTTACTGGTCTTGGTAGTTGGAGAGACAATTTTGTGATTGTCACAAGAATTGTGAGTGGAATAGGAACTAGACTGATGCAATCAAATCCAGCTATATGGTGGGACAATCCAATTGTGGTGAGGAATGATGGAGCACCATTAAACACTCCATATAATATTGCTATCGTAAATAATAATTCTCCTTCAACAGATGATTATGTTTTTGGGAGTGGTAAAACTTCTTTATTAGTTCAACCTGGAATTCTTAAACAATTTTTAACTAATAGCCAAATAAAAATTCAAGCTTCTGCAGCAAATTTTACATGGATTGAAGGAAGCTTTCAAGCTGGACCAGGACCTGGACCAGGAAGTGTGATTCAGTATATTAGTTTACAAACTAAATTTCACATGCTTAGGAATTTTAAAGCAATTGGAGTGGCAAATATCAATACGATAAATATTACTCATGCCACTGCATCAATGTTTCACAATGTTTCTGGGACGAATCTTATTAACACTGGTGGTATATTTATTTCAGTTGCGAACAACAAAAATATTTTGAATAACATTACTGCATATAATTTATCAAATAAAGGAATTCATGTAGTTGGAGGTAGTGATAATATTTTTTTGAATTCTTTTTCGACGAATTCGAATGGAATAGGTGTTTCAGTGAGCTTAACTGTCAGCAATTTACTTTTGAATATTGCGGGTTTTAATTCTAATTCACCATTGGTTTTTCTCGATACAACAGCAAGTTCTACTACAATGATGAATTCACTGGCTATAAATGCCAACAATATCAATGCAATTGTTTCCAATTCGAATAATCCAAAATTTATAAATACTATAGCTGCTAACTCTACAAATAATGATATTTCAAATGGGACTATTAGTTCAATTAATTCAATCTTTAAGGGAATTTTCAAAGTAAAAATTGGTAATTGCATTATCGCATTAGCTATTAATCCAGGTATAAATGTTAGTTGTGATAAACAAAATTTGAGCGATAATATTTCTACGATTAAAGGTATTTCGATCGACAACTCTTTCGTTGGCAAAGTCACCACCAATGATACAAAAAATTCTTCTGATTCAAATGGTAGTGCGGCTTATATGGTCGGAAATGATTGGTTGAATTTTGATAACCGATTTCGGGCTTGGGGAAAACAAGGTCTTACATTTCCAGATGCAACCAATACAGGTAGATGTCAACTAGGAGATACTTGCCAAATCTGGGACTGGTCACTCAAAAGTAATGACACCATTGTTCGTAATGTTAATTTCTGTCCAAACGGATCAATTGTAGAAACTCATATTTGGGAAAACATAGGGAACCAGGGATTTTGCGATTCAAATTATAAAGGATCTGTTAGTATTTCCAATACCTGCATCACAACCTTCCTCCGAAACGCAATAGAAATTTTTGGTGACGGTGTCGGCAATGAAAACGGTATTTGTGAATCTGGTGAAGAATGTATGTATACTCCAAACATCGGGGCATACCAAGGTCATTCTGCTGATTCTACAAATCCATCTAAGTTAGTTCCAGCAAACCAAGTTACTCCCACAACAAACACTTGTTCAGATATCACAACAGGAACTGTGTCTAATGTCAAACTGTGGAAGTATGAAGTGAACGGGTATTGACCGACCTAACCCAATATGTTTTGTGTTGGAGTGTTTTGCAGTAAAGTCCCTTCCCTGACGCTTTGCTAGGGAAGGGGGTTTTTATAGCGATAGAGATTCAAAATGCCGCTTGCGGGTCACAAGCCCTGCTTCAAAGCTTCGGGCGAAGTGACGGAACCATTTTGAAGCTCGGGTCAGTTTTAGTAAGTGTAATTCTAATTTTTTTAATTCTAAAAAGTTTCTAAAACTGACATCGCCCAAAAAATCCGAATTTAGAAGAGTTAGGTTGATGATAAAAAAATTATGCTTATTAAGTCTTCAAAAATCCTAATAATAAAACATTGAAGTATTGATTTTAGTCAGTTGTTTTAAAAAATGGAATCCAAGTTGAAACTTTCCAAATTTCAAAAAATATGAGTCTATTCCAGTTCACTGATTTAAAATCATTTCCAAATGAATACCAAATTTGTAAAAATACTGGTGTATTGTTTTATAAAAAAGCAAAAGAAAGAGAATACAAAGACTCCTATTTTATGGAAGAATACAAAAACCAATACAATAAAACTTATTATGAAGATGAACCAAATCTCAGGTCTCTAGCCAAAAAAAGATTAAACTATTTAAAAAAAATTTCTAAGAATCAAAAACTAAATTTATTAGAAATTGGCTCAGCAGCTGGATTTTTTTTGGATGAAGCAAAAAAAATGGGTCATAATGTCAAAGGATTCGAAATTTCACCTAATGAAGCAAATTATTCAAAAGAAAAATTAGGTCTTGATGTTAGTAGCGAATCTTTTTTAAATTATAATGAAGAAAAAAAATTTGATTGTATTGCATTATTTTTTGTATTAGAGCATTTTTTAAACCAAGAAAAAGTTTTAGAAAAAATTTTTTCTTTATTAGATAAAAAAGGTTTTTTACTACTTGCGATTCCGTCAATTCATGGTCCGAGTTTTAAAAACAAAAAAGTCTGGTTTGAATCTCATCCAACTGATCATTTTTTTGATTACTCTCCAAAATCTATTAAGAATACCCTACATTATTTTGGGACAGAGATTTTATTTATGGAGCCTATGTCTTATCACCCACATAGAGAAAAAGGAATTTTAGGAAAGTTTCCTCTTAAACTATTTTATAAACAAATTGCAAATTGGCTTGGTTATGGTGATACATTATTCCTAATTGCAAGAAAGAGAAACTAATGAAGTTCGAAGAACTTAACTTAAACGAAAAATTAAAATCCATTCTTAATGAAAACGGATTTTTAACTTTAACCCCCATTCAAGAAAAATCTATTCCTTATGCATTAGAAGGAAGAGATGTAACAGGACTTGCTCAAACTGGAACTGGAAAAACTTTATCTTTTTTGCTTCCAATAATTAATAAACTTTTAAATGAAAATTTGACTGGTCATATTGCTTTGATTCTAGCACCAACTAGAGAATTAGTTTTGCAAATTAAAGAAGAAGCAATAAAACTTTTAAAAGGCACAGATAAAAAAGTTGCAGCATTTATTGGTGGAACAGATTACAAAAGCCAATTTCAAGAGATAGAAGATAAAACTGAAATTTTAGTTGCAACTCCAGGAAGATTAATTGATCATTTAAAATCTGGAAAGTTAGATTTAAAAGATATAAAGTTTTTTGTTTTAGATGAAGCAGATAGAATGTTTGATATGGGTTTTATAAAAGACATTCGATATTTGATGAAAAAATGTCCACCTGACAAACAAACTATGATGTTTTCAGCAACAATGTCTTATTATATTGTTAGACTTGCATCTGATTATTTAAACAACCCAGTTGAAATTTCAATTGAACCAGAAAAAGTTGTTACAGAAAATATTGACCAAAATATAATTCATCTTGGAAGAGAAGAAAAAATTCCATATCTTTTAAATTTAATTTTAAACGACCATGAAGAAGGACTTGGAATCATTTTTACTAATACTAAAATTTTAGTTCCTGAAATTGTAAACAAACTTGCAAAATATGGAATTGCTACAACTGGAATTTCTTCCCATCTAGACCAAAAGAAAAGAGTTCGATTATTAAAAGATTTTAAAATTGGAAAATACAAATACATGGTCGCTACTGATGTGGCATCTCGTGGAATAGATATTGATAATATAAAAATTGTGTACAATTTTGATTTACCTTTTGATACTGAAAATTATGTTCATCGAATTGGTAGAACAGCAAGAGCAGGTAGAAAAGGAAAAGCTGTAAGTTTTTGTTCTGAAATAGATTATAACGAATTAGAAAAAATTGAAAAACTCCTTGGTAATCAAATTAATTCTTTGCCTGTTAATGAAAATTATATAAAATTTCCAGAAGGAGAATTTGTAGAATTTCAAACTGAAAAATTAAAACCAGTACCAAATCCAAATCAATTTAAAAAAGAAAAACCATTTCATAAAAAAGATAAAAATTTTAAACCTTCAGAAAAAAAACCGTTTGATAAAAATAATATCGAAAAACCTATAAAACCTTATGAGAAAAAACCATTTGATAAAAATGAAAAGTCTTTTGAGAAAAAACCATTTGTAAAAACAGATAAACCTTTTGTTAAAAAAGATTATTATAAAAATGAAAAAAAATCAGAAATAGATATTGCATTAGATTATCTACAAAAAGCAGATTCAGTTTTAGACAAAGAAGTTGTAAAAGATTTAAAACCAAATCATAAACAGAAATTCAAAAAAGATAAAAAGAGTTTTGATAAAAAACCAAAAGAAAAATTTGAATCAAAAGAAAAGAATTACGATAAATCTAAAAGAAATTTATATGATATTAATGAATCAAATAATTCAGAATCTAAGAAGAATGTATCAGTTTGGAAAAAAATAAAGTCTATTTTTGGTTTATAATTTTATTTAGTTTTTTTTCGATTTATCCTGAATCGAATATCCCTTTTCAAAAAGGTTATATTCGGTTTAGTGATTTAAAAAAGAATTTTCCTGATTTAGTTTTAACGATGGATTCTAGTATTTTAAAAATTGAAATTAAACATAAAAGTAAATTTGGATTTCAATTTTTACTTGATTCAAAATTCTTTTCTTTTAAAGGATTAATTGAACCATTAGCTAAACCAGCAATCTATATTAAAAATGAATTATATCTTCCAAAAGAAATTGTTGAAAATATTTTTATTCATCTTATTGAAACTGAAATTTCTTATCGATTTAGTGATACTGAATTGATTTTTCATAAAGAGGAGAATAAAATTTCTGCAGAAACAATTCCAGTTAAATATATCATTATTGATCCAGGTCATGGTGGAAAAGATCCTGGAGCAATTGCTGTGAATGGAGAATATGAAAAAACATACACTTTAAAAATTGCTAGAATTCTAAAAAAGTTTTTAAAAGAAAAATTTCCCAAAACAAAGATTAGATTAACAAGAAAAAAAGATGAATATATGTCTTTAGAAGACAGAGCTTTAATAGCAAATAAAAAATTAAATAAATCAAAAGATGTTTTGTTTATTAGTCTGCATTGTAACTCAACCCAAACTCCTGAAAATTCACCAACAGGATTTGAAATTTATTATTTAGCTCAAAATTCTTCAATAGAAAATGCAAGAGAGTCAAAAGTTATTTCAGCTAGATTAGTAGATACAAATAGAGATCAAAAAATTCTAAATATTCAATCAGGTATGATGTCATCTAGCATTCAAAGAAAAAGTATACTTTTAGCTAAAAATATTGATTCAAAACTAAAAGAAAATTTAACTGATTCATTAATTAGTAGAGGTGTAAAAAGAAATAATTTTCATGTTTTACGAGGTAGTATTATGCCTTCTGTTTTAATCGAGTTAGGTTTTATAACTAACCAAAGAGATGTAAAAATGCTAGAAGAAAAATCTGTTCAAATTAAATTAGCCAAGGGCATTGCTGAAGGAATCAAATTATATGCTAATACAAAAAATTAAGAATTTTATAAAAAAAATTTTAATTATTATTAAGAATTTATACAATTTGATATTTGGAGAAGCATTTAATGAAAAACCAAATAAAAAATTTTTGATAATTTATTTTTCAATTGTATTGAGTATTTTATTTTTCTTTGCATTTTATTTAGTGAAAGTAAATCCATTACAACTTTTAATCCCATTTTCATTATTTGATTTACCAAAAATAGATTCTAGAGACAAAGTAGTAATTTACGTATCTGATGGAAAAAATTCAGTTCTAAAAATAAAAAGAAAAATCTTAATTCCTAAAGAAATAGAAAAAAAAATAAGAACTTTAATTTTAGAAATATCTAAATCTTCTTTTGATAATATTCTAGAATCAAATGAAGAAAATTCATATCCCAAAAAAACTTTAAATCTCTCTGATTCATTAATTAGTTTTTGGTTTGTAGAAGATAATAAGAAATTAATTTTAGATTTTAAAGAAGAATAT
The DNA here is from genome assembly GCA_013297885.1 of Leptospirales bacterium. GTDB lineage: Bacteria > Spirochaetota > Leptospiria > Leptospirales > Leptospiraceae > UBA2033. The sequence continues at coordinate 57,849 of JAAFIR010000022.1, forward strand.
ATAAATTTAGAACTAAATAAAATCATAACAAAAGCTGTTTCAAGTGATGAAGATACTATTTTTGACAAAAAAACACCTGAACAAGAAAAATTATACCAAACAGAGTTAGAAAATTTAAATAAGAATAAATTAACCAAACTTGAAGTTTCTTTTTCAGCTCTTGAAAAAACAATTTTTGAAAATTTTCCTAAACTAGAATTTATTGAGTATAGATTAAATGGAAATTTAAAAAATTTGAAAGATTTAAATTATAAATTAGATGAGCTTAAGAAACGTTAATGAATAAGGAATTTAGTTTTGATGTAAATTATTTTAAAAAAAAATTACTTCAAAAAATAATCTTTCAAGTATTTTTATATATTCTCATATTAGCTTGGAGTTTTCTCCAAGTAGAGGAATCAAAAAAAACTATTTTTTTGATTTTTTGTTTAGGATTTTTTTCTTTATTATTTGTATTTTTAAAAATTAGTTTTGGCAAACAAATTTCTATATTTCAAAAGATGAAAATAGGAATTAACCAAAACTTACTTCAAGTATTTTCTTCTAATGGGGAATGTACAAATCTAAATCTAAAAAGAGTTCTTAAAATAGAAAAAGATAAATTAGGTAGTTTTACAAGATATTCTTTTTTTGAAACTTTAGAAGAATTTGTTCCAGTTTTAAATCTTTTAAACCCTGAAGAATTTGAAAAAATAGTGGAGGAAATCTCTGGAAAAAAAATTGATTTTTATGAACTTAGTTTAAAAAATTGGTTATTGAAGGGAAGTCTTTTTTTTATTCCTGCAATACTTAGTTTTATTCTTTATTTTTTAAAATCAATAGAAATTGGTTATTTTTATTTAGTATTATTAGTGAATAGTTTTTTCTTTTTTATTCAATTTTCAGAAAAGAGAATGAGGGCTGGTTTTAATGCCGGATTAGTACGGAGAGTTTGTTTTATTTTAAGTCTGGTAATATTTTACCAGATTTTTTGGATTTACTCTAATTAAGTTGACAAATTTCAGTTTTATAATATTTCAATTATAGATGAAATTTTTACTTGTAGGCTCATTATTTTTTGGTGCTATATTTGTTGTGGCTTATTTTACAATTTTAACTGAGGGTGGTCCTTTAAAAAAAGAATTACATTCAATGAAAGTTTATTTTCCAAATGGTGAAGGAATCAAAATTGGAAACAAAGTAACGGTTCAAGGTGTTGCATTTGGATATGTTTCAAAAGTCAATTTAGTACAAGTTGATGAAAACGGTAAAATTTTAGAAAAAGGTTCTGAGGGGGTTGGGACTAGAGTTGAAGTTACTATTACTTTACCTGAACCAATTAAACTATACGAAAATTATGAAGTTAAAATAAAAAATGAAAGTTTGTTATCTGGAAGGGTGATCGCAATTGATCCTGGAACTTCACTAGCTAAAGATCCTAAAACAAATGAAATTTTACCAAATGCAAAAAAGAATCGTTTGATTGATTTAACTGATCCAAGTAAACTCAAAGGGAAAACAAATGAAGATCCCTTGGTAAGTTTATCTGAACTCATTGCTGAAAATAGAGCTGACATAAGAAAAACTGTTTCAAATATTTCTGAGATTACTGGAAAAATAAATAATGGCAAAGGTACTCTTGGAAGATTAATTAACCAAGATGATATTCATTCAAATGTAAACACTACTTTAACAGATGCTCAAATTGTGCTAAGAGAATTAAGAGAAGGACTTGAAGACACTAGAGAACAAGCACCTGTAACAAGTTTTATTAGAGCAGCACTTTCTGCTTTTTAAACTGATGCTGGAAAAAAAATGGGGTCAGTATAATCTGTTTTTTTCGGAATTGTACTTGGAGTTTCAATATAATTTTTAGCAACTTCAACATCTAATTCTAAAATTAATTTTTTTAAATTTTCAAATTTTTGAATTTCTGTAAAAATTGTATTTTGTAAAATAGTTGCATATTCTCGATTATCTGGAATATATTGAACAGTAGAATTTAGTTTTGTAATATCTTTATTGATAGATTCAAAAATGGTTAAAAGTTCTTTAACTAACATGATTTCGGAATACTATCTTAATACAAAAATCTGTCAAGTCTTAAACTAGAAATTGATTATTAAAAGATTGACTATACAATTACAATTTACTAAAATGAATTTATTCACAGGAGTAAAATATGGGAATATTAGATTCATTAAAATCTGTTGTTGGAAAAGGTGCACCTATTGTAGAAGTGAAACTTCAAAAAAATCAAGCCTCAGTTCAAGAATCAGTTAAAGGACATGCAATAATTACTGGCGGAGAATATCCGGTTAAAATAGATTCATTAGTATTTTATATGCTAATGGAAGAAGAGATCAAAGAAAAAGATAAAACAGATGAGTCTTCCAAAAAAATCGCAACTATGAGTTTTAATGATTACAATTTGGAACCTAAAGAAGTTATAACTGTTCCATTTCAAGTTGTGATACCAAAAGATAATTTGATAACTTCAAATGCTATTAAACACTTTATTCAACTAAAATTAGATATAAGTGGACAAGATTCTTTTGGAGTTTATGAAATAAAGATAGTTTAAGTCTTCTCAAAAAGAAATACAAAGCTTGAGTTATTATAAAAGTTGAACTTTGTATTTCTCAGCCATTTTTTTTAATTGTTCACTTGAAATATCATGAATATTTTTTCCACCATGACGATTTTCAACAGTTAAAACAAAAATTTTATAACTATATTTTGAAGCCAATTTAAAATACGGTTCAAGTTCCCATTCAATTGTAAATGTATTGTGAATAAAAATTTTTTCTAATTTAAGTTTTAAAGAAGTTTCCAAATTTTCTAAACAGGATTTATAGGCTAAGTAATTTTTTTGAAAATCAAATTTGTATTCACCAGTTTCTGAATTTATAAAAAAATCATCAACAGAATAAATTGGATATTTCCCATTTTCAGAAAGTAAAAAGGCCAGTGAAGATTTCCCACTTCCAGGTAAACCTCTTAATAAAATGATTGAGTTTTGATTTTCTTGTTTCATTAAAAAAAATAAAGTTTATTTTAAACTCTTGTCAATTCTATTTTCAATCGGGGCGTTCCCTTTTTAAGAATGTAGAATGAAAATTTAAAATAATGAATTATCAGTTGTTTAAAATAAAAACTTATACTTAGAATTCTACATTCATAAAAAGGTCGTGCTTTTAACTTTGGTCAAAATTTTTTATTTAAAAAAATTTTGACCCCGTTGCAATCACTAACGCTATAAAATGATCAATCTTATTTATCAAATTAGGAAATTTTAGCATTATAAATTTAAAAATTTTTAATTTAATTTTTTTCTAAAAATATAACTTTATAAACTTAAGACTCAATACAATAAATTAAATCTTTTAACCAACAAATTCTTTTTTAATATGTGAACCATCACAGAAAGGTTTATTTTCTGAATGACCACATCGACAAAATGCAGTAGTTTTATTTTTTAAAGTTTTATTTCCTTCTTTGTCTTTTACTTCAATTGTTCCATAAACTAGTAATGGTCCATTTTGCAAAACTTCCATTTTTGTTTTGATTGTTTCTTCTTCAAGTTCTTCATTAGAATTATGAACATAAGATAAAGCACCAGAGGGACATTGATCAATTTGAGCTATGATTACTTCAGTGGAACTTCCTTCAATATTCACCCAAGGTTTTTTCTTTGGATTAAAAACTCGTGGTAAACCTTTGAAGCATACTGCTGAGTGGATACAAACTTTTGGTTTCCAAATAACTGTTATATCTTGGTTTTTATAGTGTTTGGTAATTTCGTCTTCCATAAAAATATCCTTTAAACTAATTTATTTTTTTTAAATCAAATTTACAATTCAAATTTTAATATTTTTAAACTTTTATTATTTTCAAATTCTAACTCCAATTTAAATTCATCTTATGAAGAAAATTTTGTTCTTATTTTGTTACACTTTTATTTATACTGAAAAATTAAAAACTGAATTTTTATTTTTAATAAAAAATCCAAATGGAATTTTTGTTTATAAAAATATTGAAAATCAAACGGATAGAATTATATTGAAAAAAGGGGAAGAAATTTTTCCATTTAACAAAGTAAAATCCAAAGATGGAAGAATTTTTTTTGAGGTTAAACTTAAAAATGAAAATTATTATGTTTTAGAAGATGAATCCAATTATTATTCATTTCAAAAATTAGATTCTACTACAGATCGTTTTTTTACAAATGCTAAAATAGATGTTTATGAATTACCAAATATAAATTCCAAAAAAATTTCAAGTTTAAATGAATTTGAGGAAATTAATACAGAATTTTATCTAGAACAAAAATCCAAATTTTTAACTTTTTATGAAATTGATGTTCATAATCCATCTAAATATTTGAATTGGTTTAAAGTTTATGTAAATGGAAAAACTGGATTTGTTTTAGTGGATGAAATTATTAGAGTTCCTGAAAAAGAATTAATTGAATTTTTACAAAAAAAAGAATCTTCTGAAAGAGTTACTCTTTTTCTAAAAAGTAAAAATGAAAATTTATATAAACTACAAAATGAAACTTTTATCAAAACTTCGCTCAAAACAAAAAAAGAAAATCTAGTTTCTCATTATTCTATTTTAAAAAATAATCTCAGATTCTATATGTTAGCAGATATAGATGGAGTTTTTTATGTTTCAGAAAATTCAGTCATCAAAAAAAAATCTTTAGAAAAAAAAGAAGCTTCCACTAATTTTAAAAAAATTCCATCTTCACAAAAACCATTTTTTGAAATTTTCAAAAATGAATACGAAGAAAATGGATTTTATATGGATTATTCCAAAACTAAATTAGAAAAAATTACAAATGAAATTTATTTAGCAACTATTATTGATTTTGGAAATACAAAATCTTTGATGTTAAAAAAAACTGGTAATTTCATTAAACCAATTTCATCAGCAATTACAAGTACGGAAAATATGAAAATTATAGATTTAGATGGAAATGGAACAAAAGAAATTATGACAATTCATTCATATCGCGTACTGTTTACTATCCAATTATTTTATTTTGAAAATGGGAATTATAAACAGCTTCTTCCAAAAGATAAACTTGAAATTAAATCAGTTTATAAAAATGGGATAATTTGTCTAGGAGAAGAGGTTACAACAAATCTGGATGAAGAAAAAAAACAATTTTTCCAATTTAAAAATAACCAATTAGTTGAAGTGAAACTTTCTGAAAAAGAAATCAAAAATTTAAAAAAGATTTTTCCTAAAGAGAATTAAGACTGGATGTATTTATTTGATTTTCTTTTTGAAATAAATGAATTAAAACCTGAGACAGAGATTTCTGTGAAAAAATTTGAAACTTCTAATGAATCCCAGTCTTCATTTTCTTTTAAAAGACTTCTGATTAAATTAAAAAGAGCTCCACTTAAATATTGGTTAATTCGAATATACGGAATTTTTTCATCTTGGTAAATTTTTCTAAAAGCATCATGTGTTCTAAAAGATTCTTTACAAATATAATCTAATAAATTATCTATGAAAGAAAAAGGCATCCCATTTACAAATAAGTTATGAAAAAAAAGTTTATTATTTTTTATACTTTCAAATACATAAAATGTTAATGGTTTGCCTTCAGAAAGCCATGTTAAAGGGTCTATTTTTTCTACCTTTTTTTCTAATTCTAAAAATGAATACAGAAATGTTTTCCATAAAATATCTTCTTTATCAGTGAAATAATTATAAAAATTAACTCTACTCATTTTTGCTTCTAAAGAAATTTCTTCTATAGAAATTTCGTGGAATTTTTTATTCTGCATCAGTCTTAAAAAAGACTGAATAAGTTCTTGGTAACGAGCTTCAATATTTCTTTTCATATTTTACAGATGTAAAATAGAATCTAATATGAAAATTAATTTAAAATTTATTTTTTAATTAGGATTAATTTTAATTGAAAAATGAAACTATTACTTATCTTAACTATAACCATTTTAATAAATTGTGCTTCTAGAATAGAAGAAAGAGGAAAGTCTTATCTAGATACATATAATTGGTATTATTACCAAAAATATCTCCCTGAAGATATGAAATTTACTGAATCCAATCTCCCAAAAGAAGAATATTTTGATTGGAAAGAATATAAAATTCATATTGATAGATACTCAGCAAAAAATAAGGATTGTTTAATTTTAATTGCACATGGTGGTGGAGGAAATGGTAGATTAGTTGGAACGATGGCAATTCCTTTGTTAAAATCAGGATGTGAAATTATCGCTCCTGACTTACCTGGGTATGGTTTATCAGTTGTGAATAAAAATTATTTTTATGAAGAATGGGTTCATTTTTTATCAGATTTAATTGATAAAGAAAAAAATGATTTTAAAAAGATTTATATTTTTGGTCTAAGTATCGGTGGATCACTTTCCTATCATGTTGCAGCAAAAAATAAAAAAGTTGATGGTCTAATTATGACTACTTTTTTAAATTTAAAAGAACAAGAAGCAAGAGATGCAGTAAGTAAAAATTTATTTTTAAGTAGAATTGGTATGCCATTAAACAATTTTTTTTGGTTTGTCACTGATCATTTTTATTTTCCAATCAAATGGTTTTCAAAAATGGATAAAATTACAAATGATCCAAATTTTTCTGAAATTTTTATGAATGATCCTTATGCTGGTGGTGGAAAAGTTAGTATGAAGTTTCTCCGAACTTTTTTGGATTATACTCCAGAAATTGATCCAGAAAATTTTACTAATTGCCCTGTGCTTTTAGTTCATCCAAAATTAGACCCTTGGACTCCTCCTGAATTAAGTGTTAAAAATTTTAATAAAATTAAATCAAATAAAAAAATAGTCTTCTTAACAGGAGCAGGACATTTTCCTTATGAAGAACCAGGAAAATCAATTTTATTTAGAGAAATAATTAATTTTATAAATGATAGAAATAAGATTAAGTGATGTTGATTGCAAATCATTTTAAACAATTTTTAATTTTTTTCTCTTGACTACATATTCTATTTCGATAAATTTTTCTGCATGATTTCTAAACTTACTAAATTATTTTTTTTCACATCGATTCTATTTTCAATTTCCATTTTTTCTCAAAGCAAACTTCGGCTTGTAAAAGTAAAAGGTTTAATCAGCAAAGAATACAAAGGTTATAAAGCTAAACTTTTTGAAGATTTAAATGAAGAAATTTCAATTTATGTGGATTATAATGAAGAATATCGCCCACAAAATTTGGAATTAGAAAAAAGTAATTTTACTATTTCAGGAAAAAATTATAATGCTTACAAAGTTTCAGTAAATTTTTCAGTAAACGCAAAAAAAAATGTTGCTGGTTATGGACCAAATATGCAACTTCTTTTTAAACCAACAAAAGAAGAAGATTATAATTTATATTTTATTAAAAATGGAACTTTGACACTAGCTAAAGAATTAAAATCTTCTGAAATTAAACAAGGTAGAATCACATTAGATCCTACCCTTAGTTTGATGCAAGATGGTGCTGCTGGAAAAAAAGTTGAAAAACCAATTTTTGCAATTATTCCTTTAAATGAAGTTGATGTAGTTGAGAAAACATTTCTTCCAAAAGAAGTAACACTGGTGGAAATCGATGTTAAAGGTTCTCCATTTGATACAGATTTTAAAGAGCAAGTTCTTCCTGCTTCCCATGAAAATATTTATGGTTCTCCTCCACATATTATTTCCTTATTTGGAGATGGATTTGGGCATATTTGTTGGGAAGATGTAAAAGAAAAATCTCTGAACATCACTTTAGTAAATTCAAACCTTGAAGTTCAAAATACAATTCTGATCAAATCTCCGATGCCAAAATTTGGTGGTTGCACTATGGATGAAAAAGGAAATTATTTTGTAATATTTGCAAAAGATAATAAAGATGGAGATTTTAGTTCCAATATCAAGTTAGTAAAATATGATAAAACTGGAAAAGAACTTGGAAGTTTTGAACCTAGTATTGATAGAAAAGGTTTTGATGTAATGACTCCAATTAGTGCAGCTACTTCAAAATTATCTTATGGAAACGGAAAAATTGCAATTCATATGGGTAAGACCCAACATAAAAATGTTCGTGATGGATTAAATCACCAAAGTGCAATTTTTATCGTTGTAGATTCAGAAACAATGAAACAAGATGAAAAACTTTCTTCAACATGGATGGCTTCTCATTCGTTTGATCAAAGAATTATTTTTGATGGAACAGATTTTTTAACTCTTGATCTTGCAGATAATTTCCCACGTGGATTTGCATTTCGTAAATCAGGTAGTAAATCTTCTCGTGTAATTTTTACTTACAAAACAAAACATAAACCAGATGGAAAAACTTCAAACGATAATCGCACATACTCGGAGTTAGGTGGAATTGTTTCGACTAAGAGTAGTTATGCGGTTCTTGGTGCTTCAGAAAAAAGTTTTACTAATGATAATGCAAATGATAATTTAAATGATTCACGTAATTTATTTTTACTTTTAGTTGCAAAAGATTTTGATACTAAAAAAAATCCACTTAAAGATGGTAAGGCACAAAACAATTTGGTGAGTAAAGAAGTAGTCATTTCAAAAGGGGAAGATTCAGGTGAAATTGGTTTTTATGATTTTGGAGGTGGATTTAATCACCAACAAAGACGAGGAGTAATTTGGTTAACCAACTACAATGACAAAGAAAAAGAAAATGCTGCAAGACCAAAAATTGTTTATCTAGATGAAAATAAAATTTTAGTTTTATGGGAAAGTTGGTCTAGTTCTTCGTTTAACTCTACCAAATATATGATCGTAAATTCAACTGGAAAAATTATTAAAAAAGAAACTGATCTTGGATCCATTCGATTAGGTAGAGCAGACGAGCCGATTTTAGTTGATGGAAAAGTGATTTGGGTAACTGGAAAAGAATCCAAACAAAAATTAAAAATTATTAGTTTTAGTCCCTAGTATTTTTTCAGGGGTTCTCTTTTTTTTGAATGAAAAATTAAAAGTTTTACTTTTAACTCCATTTTGGTTTAACATTGAATAAAAAGCAATTCAAGTAACCCCAAGTGATATGACTTAAAAGAAAACTTGATTAGTTAAGAATAAAAATCAAGACCTATTGTTATATGAAGATATAAATACATATAAAATAAATACTTTGACGTGAATAAGAAAAATTCTATAAAGTTTTAAAACAAGAATAAAATTATTCAATTATGGTAGTGAAGCTTTTCCTTCTCTTTGCATTACGCTACCACTATGCAAAGCCCATTCTCGCTAACGCAAGAATAGGATTGAAGCGGAAATCCTTTTTGAATTTACTTTTGTATTTTTAAACAAGTAAAAAGTTTCAAAAAGATTGAAGCAAAAAGCCCGACTTTTCATTTACTATCACGAAACGTTAATACTATCGTTAAAAAGTTGTAAATGAAAAGAAACACCCAATTCAACTTTACTTGATTTGTATTGAAACAATTTTTCAAGTAATTCCCTCTCCAAATTTTACAATTTAGAGAGGGGAAAATTTTCATTTTTAATTAATTATTAGTACTCTTGTTCTGATCTAGTAGAGCCAAGTAACTCGTCTGGAATTTCTTCGAGAATTTCACCAATTTGAACTGCAAGTCGATTTCCAACTTTACCAGGTGTACATTTAAATTTGTTTCTCTCTCCAACTTTAATTGTCATATCAGATTTGATTGGTGTGTTTTCTAGTTTTACAACATCACCAACATTCAAATTTAAAATATCATGAAGTGTAATATCAACAGAACCAACTTCAGTGATAAGAGGAATAGAAACTCCATCAAGACGTTCTTGTATCACGAGTTTGTTTTCATCTGATTCACCACGTCTAATAGATGAATACCAGTATTGTGCAGAAAGTTTATTGATGATTGGTTCAATAGTGATATAAGGAATACATAAATTTGTCATTCCTTCTACATCCCCAACTTTTGTTTCAAGAGTAATTAATACCACCATATCATTTGGCGGAACTACTTGAGCAAATTGTGGATTTGTTTCAATGTTGCCAAGTCTTGGACGAAGATCAATTACAGCTGACCAAGCTTCACGAAGGTTACCTAAAATTCTTACAATGATCCCTTCCATTACACTCATTTCAATATCTGAAAGTTCACGATTGATTTTGGAAGATTCACCTTTACCACCAAACAAACGATCAATAATTGTAAATGAAATTGAAGGATCCATTTCTAAAATTGCTGAACCCTTAAGTGGGTCCATACTGATAACAGCGAGAGTAGTTGGGTTTGGAATGGAACGAATAAATTCTTCATAAGTGAGCTGATCCACTGAAGCCACATGAACACCAACTAAAGCACGAAGCTGAGCAGATAGTCCAGTTGTTGCTAGCCTTGCAAAAGTTTCATGCATCATTTGAAGAGTTCTAATTTGATCTTTAGAAAATTTATCTGGTCTTTTGAAGTCGTAAATTTTTACTTTTTTTTGTTCACCAACTGAAGAGTATTCTTCTTCGTTTACTTCACCTGTTGAAATTGCATTTAAGAGTGCATCAATTTCGTCTTGCGATAAAATTTCGGTCATTTTTTTACCCTCACAACTACACTAGAAATTTTCCAGAATCCACGCATTTTGTCATCATCTTTTTTTAAAATATATTGGTACTCAAATTTTGAAACAGATCGATTTTGCTCTCTTTCAGCATGAACATAAACTTTAGCCATATTTGAATTTAGTTTATCTACAGATAAAACTTTGTAATAAGTAAGCACACCTTGTTTTGATTCTGATAAATATTTTTTGAACTCATCTACGACTAATTCTTTATAAGCTTCATCTGTTTTGGTGTATTCATTTGCATATTTAGTATAACCTAAAATAAACTCAGGAAAATTAATATATTTAAAATAATTTGCCCAATTTTTTTTAAATTCTGCTCCTAAAAATAGAAACATTATTTCTTCAGGTGTTAAACCTGAACTTGATAATTCAGATTCTGAAAATTTATTTTGATTAGATTTTTGAATTTTATTTTTATCAACTTGAAAAATAGCTTGGTTTTCAGATTTTTGAAAATTATCTTTATTCTCAAAATAATTTGGATAAAAATATACAGTAACAAAGTATTTTTTCCCTTCTTCAAAATTATAAAACTGGTTTAAATCAAATCTTTTTAAAAAAGATTCATTTTTATGAATGATAATTTCTTTTACTCTATCACCTACGAGATTTTCTGTTCTAATTTTTGCAGATTTGATTTCTTGTAAATTTATATCTTCTTTAAGTGATAAATTATTATCTTCTTCATCAGTAATTTGAAATTGAAATGTTTTTAAATCTGAATTTGTGGGAAAAATTCGTATTACTTCATTACCAAAATTTTTGATACTCACATCTATATAAATTGGTTCAGTTTGCTTATATGTCATAGATTGGAGTTTTAAATTAACTCTTCCTTGAACTCCCATATAGTTTTCAGATAAATTTCCCCTTGGGTCAAAATCGGGACTTGAAAATAAAAAATAAGGTAATAAAAGTATTAAAAAATAACGCATATATTTAAGTAATCGGAAGATTCAAAATTTTGGCTAGTGATTTTTTTATTAAATTGAGATTGTTTTTTGGAGAAAAAAATTGATTAGGGAATTTTTTTGTCTGTAACTGAAGAATAATAGTTATATACAACCCCTATAGGCAGACAAAAAAAATTATACTATTACTCCCTTTTTTCTTTGAAATACTAAGCTACTTTAGTATCCTCTGACAAAAGTCAGAGGTAAATCAAAAAGGCTACAATCACTTTCTTTTTTTTGAAAAACTTTTATTTAAGAAAGATATTTACCAATAAAAGATATAAAATTCTTAGTGAAATTTGTGTAAGGGGGAAAAAGTAATTTTAAAGGAGTGAGTTTGGATAATCTTAAAATTGCTCTTTCATGAGAAAATGCTTTAAATCCAAAATGCCCATGGTAATTTCCAAGTCCTGAATGATTTACTCCCCCAAATGGAAGATTTGAATTTCCTAAATGTGCAATTGCTCCATTGATTACAGCACCACCAGAAGAAGTGTTTGACAAAATTTTTTGAATTGAATCTTCATTATCAGAAAAAATATACAAGGCAAGTGGTTTTTCTTTTGACTGAACGATTTTTAAAGCTTCGTCTAAATTAGAATATTTTAAAACAGGTAATATGGGCCCAAATAATTCTTCTTTCATTAAAGGAGAACTAGTATCGACATTCGATACTATCGTTGGGGAGATGTATCTTTCTTTTGGATCAAACTCTCCACCAATTTCAATTTTTGCACCTTTTTTAACTGCATCTTTTAAAGTATCTTGAAGCCTGTTAAAATTTTTATCGTTGATAATTCTACAAAAATCTGGACTTGTTTTCCAAGAAGAATTATCTGCCCCATAAAAATTTACAACTTCTGATTTAATTTTTGTTAAAAAAGCATCATACTTTGATTCATGAACAAGAGCGTAATCAATTCCTACACAAGTTTGACCACCATTTAAAACTTTTCCCCAAAGTACTCGTGATGTTATAGAATCAATATCAGTATTGGAATCAATAATTGCAGGAGATTTTCCACCTAGCTCCAAAGTCACAGAAGTTAAATTTTTGGCAGCAGCTTCCATAATTGTAATTCCCACATTTGGACTTCCTGTGAAAAAAATATGATCAAATGCTTTTTCTAACATATAATTTGCAGTGTCTCTGTCGTGAGACATTACTTTTACTTCGTTTTCAGGAAAAATTTCTGAAATCATTTTTGTAATTAATGCAGTAGTGTTCAGTGTGTTCCCTGAAGGTTTAATCATTGCACAATTACCAGCAGCAATAGAAGCTATTAATGGAGCCATGATTAATTGAAATGGATAATTCCAAGGTCCAATAATCAGAACAACACCTTTCGGCTCATAAATAATTTGGCTTTGACTTGGAAGTAAAAATAGTGGAGTAGGGACATCTTTTGGTTTCATCCAAGTTTTAACATTATGAATTGCATCTTTTATTTCGTTTGTAGTTGGCATGATTTCAGTTAGATCAACTTCATGAGCAGATTTTCTAAAATCATTTCTCATTGCTGTTCTTAAATCTTCAGAATATTTTTCGATAATTTTTTTAAGTTTTTCAAGCTTTTCTATTCTTTCATGAGCTTTTGTATTAGCTATATTCCAACGATTTTTTTGTTGTAAATCAAATATTCTGTCTACTTCTTTTTTGAAATCGATGGTCTTTTTCTCTGTTTTTTTAGGGGCGACTTTTCTTACCATTTTAAACCTCTTTGTACTATTTTTATTAAAAAAAACTTTTTTTACAATTTACAAAACTTAAACCTATTTTCAATAATTAAATTTTTTTTTAGTAAAAAAGACTTATTTCTAGAAAAAATTAATACTTTAATGAACTTGAATTTAGAATTTAAAATTTTTTGCTGTAAAAAAATTAATCTAATGACCCTAGTATAAGAAATCTACCGATTTTACAAAAAAGCGAACAAAACAGGAACTCCTTCAATTTCATCTCAATTTAGACAAATACTTTTCAGCTTTTAAAACTTAGATGCCCTTTAATTGGAATTCATTATTCAAATGATATACAATTTGTTTTGCAGAGAATTTATACTTTTCAGAAAAATATTTTAACATGGGAGAAATGTTGGAATCTGAAAATTTGATTCGATTAGTTCAAGAGGTTTTTCATCTTAATCAAGTAAAAAATCAACTTCTCTACCTTCTTTAGTTTTGATATAACAAAGATCAATTTCACGACCTTCAAAATCATTTTTTTCTATAAGTATAAGCAAGTAAGGAAAGAGCAACTAAGTTCACAAATTTTTATCCTTTGTCTTCTGGAAGCATCCTTAAATCAAAAAAATAAATTTTGGGTTCATTTTTTATGCCTCTTGCAATATTTTTGGAAAAAGCAGGAACTCTAAATACAATAAATAAAGCTTCATACAAACAAATATATTTTGCAATAGTTGTTGGAGAAATTTTTACTTCTTCAGCAATGGAAGTATAACTAATAGGTGAGCCAACTCCTGATTGAAGAAACCTCAAAACTTATTGTATAGAACGTAAATTTTCAACAGAATCAATTGTGAAAACGCCTTCAGTCACAAGTCCATTGATATAATCTGTTCTCTACCTTATGCTTAAATATCGTTACTTGCTAAAAATGGTTCTGGAAATCCACCACGTTTCATAAGTCTCTCTAAATTATTTTCATAAGTTGAATTTACTAAATCTCTGGGAGTGAATGGTAACAACCTATGAGTAAAAAATCTACCTGACATGGAATCACCAGAATTTCTATACACATCAAGCCTTGCACTTCCTGTTACCAAAAAAGATTGGCTTTTAGTTTTAGTATCATAAACACCTTTTAAAAAATTTTTCCAATTTGGCATTTTATGAAGTTCATCTAAAATGATGAGCTCTGTTGTTGGAAGCCAACCCATATTTTGAATAATTTCTTTGTCTTTGATGCTGTCATAATTTAGATAAATTGAATTTTCATTCATTAATTCTTTTGAAAGCCAAGTTTTGCCAGTTTGTCGTGGACCAACCAAAAAAACCATTTTTCTTTTTAAGTCTTCTCTCACTTTATCTAATTCATTGTATCTCATTACGACTATTTCACAGTTAAATTTGAATTAATCAAGACCATTATCTTCTATATTTAAAAATTATTCAAACTTTTTCTGTTTATACTGATGAATAGTCGAAAATAAAATTTATTTACATTCTAAAACTTTTTTTAGCTTTTTTGTTGACAAAAAATTAGTTTTTATATATTTTACCAAAAGGTTAATTAACTAAATGGTAAAATACTCTTCTGAATCAGACCAACTTAGCTTAACTTTTGGGGCACTTGCCGATCCCACTCGCCGTGGAATCTTAGCAAGGCTTTCTCAAGGAGAAGCATCGGTGACAGAATTGGCTGAGCCTTACCAGATGAGTATGCCTGCAATCACCAAGCACCTAAAAGTATTGGAGAAAGCTGGACTTATAACTCGTGGAAAGGAAGCACAATGGAGACCCTGTCAATTAAAAGCAGGACCTCTAAAAGATGTAAATTCTTGGCTAGACCAGTATCGCAAATTCTGGGAAGAGCGTTTTGACCGTTTAGATGAATACCTAAAGAAAATTCAATCGATGGAGAATAAAGATGAGCACAATGAATGAAATAAAAGATTTCATTATCACAAGAGAATTTGCAGCACCAATAGATTTAGTTTGGAAAGTTTGGACTGAAGAAAAACATCTAGGTTGGATGGCACCAGTTGGATTTGATATGAAGTTTAAAAAGTTTGAATTTAAAGTTGGTGGGCAATGTTTATGCAAACAAGCTTCAACCGATGGAATGGATATGTGGGGTCGATGGGATATTAGAAAAATCGAAATTAATAAACGAATCGAATTTCTAATATCTGTTTCAGATAAAGATGGAAATCTTGCCGAGCACGCGATGGTAGCAACTTGGCCAAAACAAACTTTATCGACAACATTATTTGAAGAAAAAAATGGTAAGACTATAGTTACTCTTAAATGGACTCCATATGAAGCAAATGAAGAAGCTTTAGAAACATTTAATAATAGTATTGCCGGAATGACCCAAGCTTGGAATGACACATTTGACAATCTAGATACTTATATAGAAAAAATCTAAAGGAGAATAACATGAATACTAAAAATAAATTACTGAGAATGGACAATGTTGGTATTGTTGTTGAATCACTTGATGCAGTCATTTCGTTTTTTGAAGTAGTTGGACTTACTCTTGAAGGGAAAGCTACAATTGAAGGAGAATGGGCAGGAAAAGTAACAGGATTAAATAATCAACAAGTAGAAATTGCAATGATGGTTACCCCAGATGGTCATAGCAGAATTGAGCTAAGTAGATTTATTCACCCAAAAATAATTTCTGATCACAGGTTTGCTCCAGTGAACGCACTTGGGTATTTACGAGTAATGTTTACAATAGAAAATATTGACGAGATGGTAACTAGGCTTCAAAAAATTGGATCAAAACTTGTCGGTGAAATTGTTCAGTATGAAGATATGTATCGGCTTTGTTATATTCGTGGTCCTGAGGGTATTCTCATAGGACTTGCAGAACAATTAAATCAAGAATATTAGAAAAATTTAATATACGAAAATAAAAATTAGTAACGTGGGGTTTAACCCCACGATTAAAAGGAGAATAAGGATGAGCACAATGAATGAAATAAAGGATTTCATTATCACAAGAGAATTTGCAGCACCACGCGATTTAGTGTGGAAGACTTGGACTGAGCAAGATCATTTAGAAAAATGGGGATCACCACAAGGGTTCACAATGACTTGCAAAAAGTTTAATTTTAAAATAGGCGGCGAAAACCATTACTGTCAAAAATCATCAGATGGACATGAAATGTGGGGAAAACAAAAATACTTAGAAATTCATCCTACACACAAATTGGTTTATCTTCAATCGTTCTCAGATGAAAATGAAAACATCATTGCTCATCCGATGAGCGCAACCTGGCCGCTTAAAATGCTAACAACGATTACCCTCGAAGAAAAAAATGACAAAACTGAATTAACACTTATCTGGACTCCTTACGAATCTAACGAAGAAGGTATCGCTACTTTCAATGGAGCAATGGATGGAATGAGTAAAGGTTGGGCAGGATCATTTGCAAAATATGAAGAGTATTTAGTTGAGATACAAAAATAATGGGCGTTCCCCAGCACTCTTACTTTCTACTTAATCTTGTAACGCAATACTATCGCTCAACGAAAGTATTCGGCAGGGTCGGGCTTTACGCTGCAATCTTTTGCTTTGCAAAAGGATTTCCGCTTCAATCCCTAACGCTAGTTTAAAAAATAATAATTCATTTAATAGGAGAAATAAATGGGTAAATTAATTGCAGCTATCAATATGACAATTGATGGGAAATGTGATCATACGGCAGGTCTGCCTTTTGAAGGAATGCATGAGCATTATACGGAACTATTGGGTCAGGCAGACGCAATTCTATATGGAAGGACAACGTATCAACTTATGCAGTATTGGCAAACAATACTACAACATCCTACTGGCGAAAAATCAATGGATGATTTTGCTAAAGTAATAGACAAAATTCCCAAAGTTGTATTTTCTCACACTTTGAAAAAAACTGATTGGGTGAGTGCAAGATTGTCAAATCGAACGATTGAAGAAGAAGTTTCTGCACTAAAAGCAAAATCGGGTAAAGACATTTTAGTTGGCAGTCCTAGTTTAATCATACAGCTTATAAAACTTAACTTAGTTGATGAATTCCAACTTTGCGTTCACTCTGTTGTTGCTGGAAGCGGAATGTCATTGTTTGAAAATATTAACGACAGAACTATTCTTAAACTCATTAAGACTAAAACATTTAGTGGTGGTGCTGTAACGCTTTACTATGAACCTACAAAAAAATGATTGTATTTCAATTTTGAAACTATCACAAATGCGAAAATAGTAACGTGGGGTTTTAACCACCCGATTAATAGGAGAATAACTATGAATGATAGAGAATTAAAAATAGAAAGAATTATGGAAGCACCCTCAGAACTAATTTACAAATGTTGGACTACACCCGAAATGATGTTACCTTGGTTTTGTCCAAAACCTTGGCAAACTGTAGAAGCAAGATGTGACCTAAAAGTAGGTGGAGAATTTTATACAAAAATGAAATCTCCTGAAGGACAAGAATTCCCAAACTCAGGAGTTTACTTAGAATTAATTCAAAATAAACGGATTGTTTGGACGGATGCATTTTTAAAAGGTTGGATTCCAGTAGAAGATTCTTCTGATAGACCCTTTTTACTTGTAGCAAGTTTGGACTTTGAAGAATTAGGAAACGGTAAAACAAAATATACTGCAATTGCAAGACACTGGACTGTTGAATCTTGTAACCAACACAAAGCCATGGGATTTTATGAAGGTTGGGGAACTTGTATTGACCAACTGGTTGAATTTATTAAAGGAATGAAATAGTATATTAAGAATTTTTAATATCTAAAAAAAGTAAAGTTAGTAATTCACTTAAAAATAAAAGGAGAATGGTATGAACAAGAATTTACAAATGGAATTTTTAATTGATAAAAAGATTAAAACAGTTACAATCAAAAAAGAATTTGCTTCAACTCTAAATATAGTTTGGGATGCATTTACAAAACAAGAACATTTGGATAACTGGGGTGCACCTTCACCAATGAAATCCAAAACAAAGTATATGGATTTTAAAATTAGTGGAAAAAGATTTTATGCAATGGTAAGTCCTGATGGAAATGAAAATTGGGTAATTCAAGAATATACTTCAATTTCTCCAAAGACTCATTTTAAAATGAATAATGCTTTTGCGGATAAAGATGGAAATCCACACCCTGTTGGTTCTGTTTGGGATTTTAATTTTAGTGAAGAAAATGGAACTACAAAAGTTATAATTAAAATTTTTAATGAGTCATTCGAAAGAATGGAAATGATGTTAGAATTTGGTTTTGAAGCAGGATATACTGCAACACTAGAGAACTTAGAAAAACTCCTAGCAAAATTGATTTAAACAATAGGACGTTTCCTTCCATTTAATAAAGGTTGGGCTTTGAACAGCTAAAGTGTAGTGCAAAGAGATGGTAAAGCTAATAAATACGAAATGATTCTTAAGCGAAAGAGATTGACTCGGGGTCAAAATTTTTTATATAAAAAATTTTGACCAGAGAGGAAAGCTCGATTTTTTTTCATTGAATAAAATTTAATTTTTCATTTAATGATTGTTAAATGAGAAAAAATTCGCTAAAAAAAATATTCGAAAAAAAATTTAACTAAGGACAATACTATGAAAATAGCAACTATAATTTTAAGAGTGTTAATGGGAACTTTATTCCTATTTGCTTCTATCACAATCTTATTCGGATTAATCACACCGCCTGAACAATTAGGTGCGATGAAAATTTTTGATGATGGATTAAAAGCATCCAAGTATTTGATGCCAACAATAAAAGTAATCGAACTAATTTGTGGATTATGTTTTGTAAGTGGATTTTTTGTTCCATTAGCAAGTGTAATCATTTCACCAATCATTATAAATATTGTTCTCGTACATGCTTTTTTAGCACCAGAAGGTTTACCTGCTGGAATTTTTTTGGTAATTGCAAATTCATTTGTTGCTTATTCACACAAAGAAATATTTGCTCCATTTTTTAAAATGAAATAAGGAATCAAAATGGCTACTCAAATTTTTATAAATTTACCAGTAAAAGATTTAAATAAATCAATTGAATTTTTTACTAAGCTAGGATATACTTTTAATGCACAGTTCACAAACGAAAATGCAACTTGTATGATTGTCTCTGATACAATTTTTGTGATGTTGCTTGTAGAAAGTTTTTTCCAAACTTTTATTAGTAAAGAAATTGCTGATGCAAAAAAAACAACTGAAGTAATTTTAGCTATATCTAAAGAAAGTAAAGAAGCAGTTGATTCTCAGGTTGATAAAGCTTTAGCAGCAGGGGGAATTGCACCAAAAGAACCACAAGATTTAGGTTTTATGTACAGTAGAAATTTTGAAGATTTAGATGGACATATCTGGGAAATTTTTTGGATGAATCCAAATCATTTGCAAGGTTGATTAAAAATTACATTAGTGTATTAGAATATACTAATGTAAAAATCAGTTTTATAAATCATTTTGATTTAAAAATTAATTTTAAAGAGCGAATGTAGTCTGTATCAAACTCGATTGAACTTATTTGATGGGGTTTTAGTATTATTTATACAAGCGAAAGTGAATGAAAAGTTTTTTCATCAAAAGCAGTGGGTCAAGACCCACTGTTCAAAAAAAATCGCCCAAAAAAACTAAAAAATTCTTTAACAAAAAATATTCCTGTTTAACAATACTACTGTTAAACAAGAGTAATTTTATTTATGGGTTTATTTTAGTGATAAATTTTAAATCGTCTTTATTAAATACTTTAATATCTAAACCATTTCCGTTTTCTTGTTTACCAGTTACATAAATTTTCTTAGAGTAAAAAGTGATTACTGAATCAGGATTAATTTCTTTATCAGATTTTTTAATTCGTCTTAAATTTTTATCAAACTTTGATAGAAAATAAGCACCTTTTTCATACTCAAACGCATATAGTTCTTCATTGTTAATTTCTATCATAGTTCTTGAGAAAACATTATTGGTTGAACGACCCACTTCTTTAAGGTCTTTTTTATTGATTAAATAAAGTTGGTGCTCGTCTTTGTGACCATCTTTAAACCCAACCACAACAATATTGCCTCCAAATTCTTTAAAAATTCTACTACAAATTTTATTAAAATCAGATTTCAAAACAGCGTCATCTTTTTCAGGATCAATTAAATGAAGTTCAGAATTAAAATGACCCTCAGCAGTATCATATTTTAAAACTTTCAAAAAAACAATTTTTCCATCAATTACATTTTCAGAAAATTCTTTTTTCTTTACTTCAGCTTCCACTTTTTTTGCAAGTTCAGCTTTTACCACTGCAACTTCTTTTTCCAATTTTTTAACTTCAGGAGTAGGTTCTCTTTTTACTTCAACAGGTTTTTCAGCTGGCTTTGTGAGATTTGCTACTGTTTCTACTCTTGGTTTGTTTTCAACTTTTGCAACCTCAGTTGGTCTTGTTGGAGCAGGCTCAGTTTTTACGGGTTCTGTTTTCACAGATTCAACTTTTTTAACTTCAGTTTTTACTGGTTCAGTTTTAACAGGAGCAATTTTTTCTTCTAAAAGCTTTTCTTTAACAGCAATTTTTTCTTCTTTAACTTTTAGTTCTTCTTTCTTTGCTTCAATTAATTTTTTTTCTTCTTTGATTTTTTCTTTAACTACTTCATCAAATTTCTTTTTTTCTTCAGGACCTTTTTTCTTTTCTTCAATAATTGTGTTAACTTCTTTTGCAAGTTCATCTAAGGTCACATCTACATTTTTTTCCTTTAAAGGATTAGGTTCAATAGGTAAAACAATTTGTGTGCTACCTGGCCAGTCTCGATAAGTTTTCCCAATACCAACAGAATTTGGATTTAACTCATCTGTTACAAGTTCTGAATATCTTGTTTTAAAAAAAGATTTTTCATTTCTATGCATAGCATTATAATACAAAGTATAAAGTGCAATAATGTCTGCATCTTCTTCGTTGTAGTTAAAAGAGTTTTCAATGTAACCTGAGAGAATCCTATAAATAGAATTGATATGACCATAATCCGATTCGTTTGTTAAAGAAATAATATCTGCGTCGAATTGATTGTCTTTTGAAGCTTTAACTCTTTTAATTCGTACTCCACCCAGTTCATGTTCTTTTGATGGCTCACGATTTACCATCAAGGCAAGTTTTTTGCCAATTGATTCCATTCTATTTTTTTGAGAATCATCAGCTCTTTTACCTGAGCGGTTAATGAACTTTACACGTTCAGACTCTCTAACTTCTTTTTCTCCAAAACGATTTCTATCTTGAGAAAAAATTCCTAAGCTAAAAAGAATTAGAAATGAAAATAAAAACTTAATCATAAAATTTTCCTTACAAAAAATTTGGGCGATACTTTTCCTACGCTTCGCAGCAAGCTGCTTGGAGGAAAAGTCCGAGCTGCAAAAAAGTTCCGTCACAGCACTTCATGCTCTGACCCGCAAAGCGGTTTTTTGCATCTCTATCGCAAATACATATTGCTATTATCGTAAAAACTTACCCTAAAGTCAAATATAATACTAAAAAGCAAATTCTTTTTGGAGTTTAGTAATTTTTTAAAAATAATTCCTATTTTAGTTCAAAAACTTGAATTACATTTATGAACAAAACCTTTTAAAGTATCTTTTTTGAATAGTTATGCAAAATGGGATTTATGAATGTTTAAACTTTTTTTAAAAAAATGGATTTTATTTTAATGAAAAATTCGTTTTATAAACTATAAATTTGTAGAGGAATAAAAACTTTTTTTAATCGAAGTACTTTTTCGTCTTGGTAGATTTTTTTGTAAAATGAACTTGTTTGCTTTGAGAAATTTTTCTGTATTCAGAAACTTTTTTTATTCTAAAATCGAATAGTTATGCAAAATTTTTTGGTTGTTCAATTTTTCAGAATTATAATTAAAAAAAATTCCTAAATTTGAAAAAAAATATTAGTTGAATATGACTTTTGCCCTAGACTATTTAT
>JAAFIR010000033.1 GCA_013297885.1 Leptospirales bacterium
ATACTGAAAATTAATTAAATACTATCCAATTTTTCAACTCAAGAGTTAGGGATTGAAGCGTTTCTTTTATAAACATGAGACCTATGTCTCATGTTTATAAAAGAAGTAGCGAAAAGCCCGACCATTAATGAATGAAGAATGAAAATATTCAACTTAGATTTTTGTAATTCTTAATTCTAAATTTTTTCATTCTTCATTCATTAATGGGAACTCCCAAAACTTTTGCATAACTATCTAAAAGTTCTATTTCAAAAAATCTGGAGATATAAACCAAAGAATTTGTCCTCTAGTGAGTGTCTCAATTGGAATATTAATTGCAACTGTGGTTCCAGTTAAAAAAGGAACAGAGCGACTAAGGTCATAATCTGATAACAATTTGGAAACAAAATAACTCACATTAGGATTGTGTCCAACAATTAAAATAGTGTCTGAATTTTGAAATCTATTAAATTCTGAAAAGATATCAACATACATCGATTCAGGTAATAAGTTATCAGTAGCAATAATTTCTTTTTTAAATTTTAAAACTTTACCATAGAGTTCTGCAGTTTCAGTTGTTCTAGTAAATGGGCTGTGAAAAATAGCTGTTGGAATTAAAGAAGTCTCAGAAATGAATTTTGCCATTTTTTTAATTTCATCTTTTCCTTGCGAGGAAAGTTTTCTATCTCTATCTCTACCTGAGGAAGAAATTGATTCAGCATCACCATGTCTAGAAATTATTAACTTCATATTCCAAGTTTAAATTATCTAAATTAAACTAAATCTTTATTTTAAAGTTTAGTCCAATATTTTCTAACTCTAAAATTTTTAATGCATTAGTTGATTTAATTATACCATCTTGAATTTTATAATCAAAACTCATTTGTTTATTCTCTACTTTTTCTTGAAAGTAGGCTAATCGTTGTTTTGTGGTCTTTTTTGCCAAATCAATATCATGGGTAGTTATATAAATAAAAGAATTTGTCTTAGCTAATTCAATTAAAATTGTTTTTGAAGCAATTAATCTCTCCCTTGTGTTTGTGCCTTTTAACAATTCATCTAATAAAATTAATTTAGGTATATTCGATTTAGAGATTTTTAGAATTTCTCCAATTCGTTTTACTTCAGAATAAAAAAAAGAAATTCCTTCTTCAAGAGAATCTTCATTTTTTATACTAGTCAAAATTTCTATTGGTGGTAATTTTAAATCTTTTGCTGCCACTACTGACCCAATATTTGCTAACAAAAAATTTAAACCAATTGTTCGAAGATAAGTTGTTTTACCTGACATATTTGAGCCAGTTATAATTAAGGAATCACCAAGTTTTGAAATTTTTAGTGGATTAGAAACTCTGTTTTGTTTTGGAATTAATGGATGAGAAATGGAATCTGCTGAAATTGATTTTTGAGTTTCACTGACGTTAGGAAATTCGTAATCTGGATTTAAAAATTTAAAATTTGCCAGAGATAAAATGGAATCAATTTCTTTTAGAACTTTACTCAAATCGCTTAAGTGTTCTTGGAATTTTTTTCTCCAATTTTGGTAAGATTCCAACTGCCATAAATCCCACAAAAATAAAGAGTTTAATAAATAATGGATTAATGGAGAATTTTGAACAGTGAGTTTATTAAAAATATTTTCTAAAATTTTGAATATTTTTTTGGACTCTTTTTTTGATAGTTTAGAATTGATTTTTGAATACTTAAATCCAATTAAAAAATTACTTAATTTAGAAATGGGAGAAATAGAACTTGAAATTTTAAAAATTTGTTTATATAATTTTTCATTTTTTTTCTTAAAAACGTAAAATAAAATTGTATTGATAATTATTCCTGACATCAAAAAATTTGGAAGATTTAGTAAAAATAAAATTGGAAATGAAAACCAAATTAAAAATAAAAAAGTTTTGTAAAATAACCATTTTGGAATTAATTTTTTTGTAGCATCATAATTTTCTAAAAAATTAAAATCCAATTTTCCTTTTTGTTCCAGATCAATTTCTCTTTCCTGAAAAATTCTAATTAGTTTTAGCACACGATTTTTTTTCTGCTCTAGTTCTGAAATTAAGTTTTGTCTATCTTTGATTTCTTTTTCGGAATAAGAAATATTTCCAAGAATAGAATTGTATAAATTTTCTTCACCTTGTAAACTAAAACTAATATCAAGATAAGTTAATAATCCTTTTTTTCCAAGTAAACCAAGGTCTCTTGCATTATTAAAATCTTTTTTATATTTATTAAATTTAATTTCATAATCATAAAACTCATCCAATTTTAAATTGAATCTATTTAATTCTTGTTCCAAAACTTTTTTATAAGACTTTAATCTTTCTAAAAAATAATTTTTTTTGTTGTAAATGATAAATAAAATTACAAATGCTGTGAATGTAATTATTGAAAAATAATAATAATTAGAATTTAGTTTATAAATATAAATTATTGAAAGTGAAATAATCGTGAGGGTAAATAAAATTAAACGAAAAATAGAAAGTTTATTTAGTTTAGATCTTAAAAATTCAATTGAGTTACTAATTTTTTTAATTCTTTTTTCAAAATAGATTTGGATTTCTGATTCTTTCAAAATTGTTCCTTTTATTCCTGATTCTTACCAAGTTCAAATGACTCAATAAATTGATTAATTGTGTTGATATGTTCTTCTTCTGGAGAAATTCCATTTTCACCTGGCTCATAAAGATGTTCATCAAATACATGAAAGTCAAAAATTTTTAATTCAAATTCTGGCAACATGATGATTATATTTTCAGAATGTAAATCCAAAATCAATTTTTCTTTACTTGCCAAATACCTAGTTGCTTCAATCACTCGATGAAAATTAAATGCAATTTTTTTTAATTTACTAATTGGTATTTGTCCAAATTTGTGAGTATTAAAATTTAATTTCCATTTTGGTAAAATTTTACTTTCAAGTGGATTTTGTTTTTCTTTTTCTTTGAGCAAAACAAATTCTTTTAAATGTTTTCCGGGAATAATTAACTGGTTATCACATGGAGTCACAGTAGTAAATGGAACTCCCCAAGGAGTTTTTCTGTAACGAATTCCCATAAAATATTTTGTGGGTAACACAAGATCGGGAAGTAAATTTTTTAATTTCCAATAATGAAGTCTTTCTAGTCCAAGTCGTTTAAACTTAAAATCCAATAACTCTTTGGAAGATTCTTTAAAACATTTTGCTTGTAAAAAATTTTTTAATTCCATCTCTTCTGGTTTTAAATAAACTTCCAAATTTTTGGAAACATCTTTAAACAGTCCACCAAAAATTGGATCAGAGCCAAGTTTTGATTTACCAACTTTTAGAACTTGATTCCAAGGAAGTTTGTACACAAATTTATAAGACCCTCGACCAATAAAATCTTTATTAGTGATAGGCATAAAATTTTCTAAAAATAAATCTTCATATCTAAATGTTGCCTGAAAAACATGTGAAACAGGAAAAATAGATTCATACATTTTCCGAAAAATTCCTGATTTGCGAAGAGATAAATCTACAGGAAGTTTTTCAATTGGAATTGGTGGATTAGTTGCGGATTTGTGAAAATTTAATTCTTGTTCCAAACCTTTTTCTAATACTTCAATAAAACTAGAAAATTTATTCACTTGAAAAAGATTTTTAACTTTATCTTTGTATTTTTGAAAGTTTGATTCTTCAGTCATATTTTTCAAGAACTTCTAAAATTCCATTTCCGAACTTAGAAATTTTTGCATCTCCAAGTCCTTTTACGTTTATTAAATCATTTAGGTTTTTTGGTTTTAATTTTGCAATTCTTAAAATTGTAGAATTATGTAAAACCATGAATTTTTTCCACTTTAATTTGCGAGCTTCTCTGTCTCTGAAGTTTTTTAAAGCCTTAACTAAATTTTGTTCTGGAGAAACAAATTTAACTTTTCTAATTCCAAGTTCAATTTCTTCATTGTGTTTTTCTTTTCTGGTTGTAGGTGGAAATTCTTTTAAATAAATTTTAGGAAATTTAGTTCCTGCTTCCATTAAAATTTTTTTGCCAAGCCAAGTTTCAAATAAATGTAAAATTGCTTCTTCTGGAATATGTTTTAATTTTCCAAATTCTTCTTTTTCGTTTAACTTTAATCGTAAAATTTTTTTTAACTTAGCACCTTTTAATACTGAGGTAATCATTGTTTTTCCAAAAATTCCGGGAAGTTTTTTTAAGAGTGATTGAATCACAAATATTTCATCTTCAGAAAATTCATAAATTTGTTTTTCTAATTTGATTTTTTTTTCATCTTCCAATTTTTCCAAATACAAATTTGGTTTTTTGTCTAAACAAATATCACAATTTCCACAAGGTTCAATTTGTTCTCCAAAATAGGAACAAATTTTTTGCTGTCTGCAAACTTGTCCAAAAATATAATTTTTCATTTCCAGAAGAAGTGTTTCACCTTGTTTACGATTTGATTCTTTGCTTAGAATAAAATTTTGAATCGTTAAATCTTTTTTTTGAAAAAACAAAATACATTTTGAATTTTTTCCGTCTCGTCCGGCTCTTCCAGCTTCTTGGTAATAGGACTCCATTGATGCTGGAGTTTGGTAATGAACAATTAAACGAACATTTGGAATATCAATTCCCATTCCAAATGCATTTGTCGCGATCATAATTTGGTTTTTATTTTTGGAATACGAATCTTGGTTTTTGGTGCGAATCGAATCTGATTTTCCTGCATGATAAATAATCGAAGATATTCCATTTTCTTTTAAAAATTTTTGTAGTGTTTCAGTTTGTTGTCTAGTTGAACAATAAATAATTGCTTTTGAATTTTCTAAATTTAAAATTTCAGTTTCTAAAATTTTTAAAATTCGTTTTTCTTTTTCAGATGCAGATTCAAAATATTCAATTCCAAAAAATAAATTTTTTCGATAAAAGCTTTTTTTTACCAAATGTGGATTTTTTAAATCCAAAACTTTTTTAATATCTTTTATTACTTTTTCAGTCGCTGTTGCAGTCAGCACAATATAAGTGGACTTTGGTTTTACTTCTCTGAGTGTATGTAGCTCGCGATACTCAGGTCTAAAATCATGTCCCCATTGAGAAACTGAATGAGCTTCATCAATTGCAAAATAATTTACATTCATTTTTTTTAAGTGAAATAAAAAAAAATTGCTCACAGCTTTTTCAGGTGACAAGATTAGAATTTTTATTTTTTCATTTACTGCATCTGAAATTGTTTTTAATTGCTCCAATTCATCTTGAGTTGAATTTAAAAAACTAGCTTTGACACCAAGTTGGTTTAACGAATCCACTTGATCTTTCATCAGTGCAATTAAAGGCGAAATAACAATTGTGATTCCAGAATCCAAATACACTGAAGGAAATTGGTAAACCAAAGATTTCCCGCCACCTGTTGGTAAAATACAAATTGTATCTTCACGATTTAAAATTTTATCAATTGCTTCTTTTTGACCTTCTCTAAATTTCTCCAAGCCAAAAATATTTTTTAAAACTAAAAATGGATCTTTCAATAAATTGACTTTATTTAAACGGCTAAATTTGTCAGTTGAAATTTTTGTATATCAATAGAGCTTGATTTTTAAATTGTAACTTAATATAAAATTCGATTTTTTCGCTTCAATCTTTTCTCTACACAAAAAGATTTCAACTATCGAACCAATCTAATTGTATAGAGAAAATTTTTAATATAAACTATTTAAAAAAATTATATTAAAAAGCTATTTAATTAATAAATTCGATAAAATCAAATCCCTTCTTTTTTTCTCATCTCGATAATAAAATCTTCACCAAAGCTCAATTTTTTAGCAAGACTTGAGCCAGGTTCAATTGCTCTCCAAAAAGGAGCAATTTTTTCCACTCCAATTCCTTGTCCTAATTTTTCAAAATTGGCTTCTGCAACAATTCGTAAAAAAATTCCCGTTGTCATTGGACAGGTTTTATCTGCAGAATATTTTTTTGCAAGATCAGAGCGAATTTCTTTAATCGTTTTAGATTTACCTTCTTTGATTTTTTTTAAATAGTCTTCAAAAATTTGTGGAGTAGCAATTAACATTTCTTCACCAGCAAGAATATCCGCAAAACTTTTTTCAAGAGTCTTTACATCTGGTTCAGTTCTTGTTTGGTATTTTTCAGACCAAGATTTTGTTTTAGATTTTTTGGGAGTTGTTTTTTTCTTAGCAACCATTTATCTCTCCAAATCGTTAATATATTTATTTACCATTTCTTTCAAATCCATAAATAAATAAAATATGATTTTTGCTTGTATATTTTTCATTTCAAATTTTTCTTCAAATTCAATTTCAGTTTTTTCAGAATCAATCGAGTTGAATTTTCCAATCCAAACAGTTTCAAATAAAGGATTTTCATTTGATTCAATAATCCATTCTTTTTCTTCTTGAACTGATTTAGTTTTTAATTGAAGCTCAGTTCCGTTTTTTAATTTTTCAACCCAAATTTCTTTTTCCTTGTCTAGAAATTTTAATTCTTTTAATTCATCTCTCCAGCTAGTTTGATTTTCTATATCTCTAACTTTTTTCCAAAGAGCAGAAATTGGTTTAGAAATAATTTTTTTCTCACGATGAGACTTTGAGTTTGGAAGAAGGAATAACAAAAAACTGATTCCTGTTAAAATACTTAATATTATATAGATGATCTTTTTCATAAAGATAAACCTCATGATCCTTTTTAATTTTAATTAATTAAATTTTTCTTTATACATTTTTGGGCGAATTTTTTCACCTAACCCAATTTTGTTTGAATTCAATAATATTACACTCTCGTCCCTTCCCTATTAGGCTAACAGGGTTAGGTAAAAAAACCGTGCTTTCCGCTACTTCTGAATCCTCGGACTAAAGTCCGAGGCTATTCAGAAACGCTTCAATCACTTTCGCTTTGTAAAGTTAAAAACCAATTGAATTTAAAAATAGAATATCATAAGATTAAAATATTTTTTTGACGATTCTTGCTTTTATTCAATTGGAATAAAAATTTTTGTTAATAAATCTTTTCCAGAATAAAAAGGTGAAAAACGATAATATAGCTCAAATGGACTTTGGGCTTTAAGTTTGATATTTTTTTTAAGAATATAATCTGAATAAATAGAGTTATAAAAATTGCCAAGATTACTAGGATGATCTTTGTATTCAAAAATTAAATACTCAGATTCTTGAATTTTTCCAAAATTAAAATTTTTTATATTTTTTTCTTCTTCAACTAAAATCCCTAAATCAAAAATTTTAGATTCAAATAAATAGGAGTAATGCCAAATTCCAAGTAAAATTGAACTTTGTTTAAAAATAGAATTTTGTAAACCAAGATCAATTAGTTTTCTCCATGTTCTGGAAATATTTTTTTCACCAAATTTATTTCTCAAATAAAAATATTTGATTTCAGGAAATTTTTTCTTAATTGGCTTTAAATCAAAGATTTGTTTTTTTTCTATTTCTGGAAATTCGTTTTTGATTTTATTTTTTCTAAATTCTAATGCTTTAAATTTGGTCAGTTTTTTAAAACTCCTAGAAAAAGTTTCTTGGTTTTTAAAACCTACTTCAAAAGAAATATCACCAAGTTTTAATTTGGTATATCTTAAAAGATAAATTGCATTTTGGATTCTAATTCTTTCTAAATAATCAATTGGAGTAAAACCAATAATAGATTTAAAAATTCTATGAAAATGAAAAATCGAAATATAAGATTTTTTGGCTAATTGATCTAAATTGATTTCTTCTTGAAAATTTGTTTCAATAAATTTTGCAATTTTTTGAATATTTTTTTTGTAATCAATTTGGTTGTTCAAGATTTTTTTCTGATATTTTTTTCATAAATAGAAATCCAATCTTTAACTGAAACTTTTGCAACCAATTCACCAACTAACTTGAAAGGAACTTGATCTATTTTTTTAAATCGAATACAAGACTTTCCCATATCCAATTTTGTTTTAGAATGTTTTGGATATTCTTTGTGAAACCAAGAAAGTAATTTTTCATCTGCATAAATTCCCATATGATAAAATGAAAATCCAGCTTTGGTTGAAGCAATAGATAAAAATGGAAGTGGATCTTTTGGATCACAATGGTAACCTTCAGGATAAATAGAAAGTGGAACAAAATATCCAATCATTCCATAATTAATTCCTTCTTCAAAACCTTTTGGTAAATTTTTTAAAATTATTTTTCTAAGCTCTTCAAATATTTTTTGTTTCTCTTCATCAATTGATTTTATATATTCCTTAACTGATTTAATTTCTTTTGCCACATCAACTCCTCAAACTTTCTATTTCGGAAATTTCTTTTGGAATCATAAAAGTCAAGTTAATTGGTTTTTTTTCATTTACCAAAATATCATCTTCAATGCGAATCCCAATTCCTCTAAAATGTTTTGGAATTGATTTATCAGTTGGATCAAAATAAAGTCCAGGTTCAATTGTAGTAATCATTCCATTTTCTAATTTTCTACTTTTTCCATCTATAAAATATTTTCCAACATCATGAACGTCCATTCCAAGCCAATGACCAGTTTTGTGCATATAGAATTTTTTATAATCTTCTTTTTCAAAAATTTTATCAACTGAACCTTTTAGTAATTTTAAACTTTTTAATCCTTCAATTAAATTATAAACTGTTTTTTTATGAATTTCAAAAAACTCTGTTCCTGTTGTTACATAAGAAATTGCTTTTTTTTGTACATCCAAAACTAGTTCATAAATATCTTTTTGAGGGCTAGTGAATTTTTTTGAAGATGGAAAAACTCTTGTTACATCAGCAGTATAATAATTTTTTTCAGCCCCAGAATCAACTAGTATCAATTCATCTTTTTTAATTTGAGAATTATTAGAAGTATAATGAAGTACACAAGCATTTTTTCCAGCTGCAACAATATGACCATACCCACCTCCCCAACATCCTGAAGAAAGATATTCTCTATCCAAAATTGATTCCAATTCATATTCATACATTCCAACTTTGGTTTCTTTAAACAAAGCCATATGACCTTCAGCAGTAATTTTTGCTGATTCCAAAATTAAATCAATTTCTTCATCCGATTTAATTAATCTCATTTCATGTAAAAAATTTGGAAGCTGGATTTTTTCAGGACCAAATTCGCCATTTCGACTTCTTTGGTTCAAATTTTCAATAATTGATAAAATTTCTTTATCACGTTCTAAATTTTTTCCATAAAAATAAAATAGTGTATGAATATTTTTTAATAATTCAAACGATTTCTCTTTCCATTCAGTTGTATCAAAACCAAATTCCAAATTTAATTCTTTTTTTGCTTTTTTATTCCCAAGACGAATTCCAGTCCAGATTTCTCTTTCTTTAATTTTTGGTAGAGTAAAAATTGCTGAAGTTTTTTCTGTTAAAAACAAAATCCCATCTGATTCATTTATTCCAGTTAAGTAATAAAAATCGGAATCTTGTCTAAATTTATATTCTACATCTCTATTTTTTGTTTGATGTGAACTAGCAAAAAGTAATAAAGCCTCACCTTCCATTAATTTTTTTTGAACTAAAGAAATTCTATTTTGATAAATATTCATAATTAACATTGATTTAAAAATTATATAATTGTCAAAGCAAGTTTTATCATCTAAATATTGCTTGATTAGTTTCTAATTTTACTAATTACTATTATATATGAAGTTTTTTTTGTTTTTTCTTCTCTTTCTAAATTGTCAAAAACCTGCCAATACAATATTCCCTAAAGCAATAAATGGATATTTAGATTTAACAGAATGGGATTTTTCAAATAAAAATTTAATTTTTTTAGACGGAGAATGGGAATTTTATTACGGCGAAACGGAGAATTATACTGAAGATAAAAAAGATTTTATTCGAGTTCCATCTTCATGGCATAATACTAAAACAATTAAAAAAAAAATAATTTATGATAGAAATGGTTTTGCTACTTATAAATTGAAAGTAAAATTAAATCCAAATCATGATGAGTTAATTTTACAAGTAAAAAAAATTTTCACTTCTTATAAACTATTTATTAATGATGAACTTTTTTCTGAAGCAGGAAAATTTTCTAAAGATGAAAAATCTTCAAAACCTTGGCTAGATAATGTTCACTCGAAAGTTATAGCTAAAAATGTCAATGTTCTTGAAATTGTAATTCAAGTTAGCAACTATCACCATAGAAGATCAGGTTTAGTTAATTCCTTGGCACTATCTTCTGTAGATCATATATTCAATTCTGAATTAAATCATATTGCAAAGGATGTTTTTTTAGCAGGGGGAACTTTCTTACTTTTTATTATAAATATAGGTTTATTTTTTTTAAGAAGAAAAGAATTTCATTATTTATATTTTTCTTTAGTTTGTTTATTGATTGGGTCTCAAACAATTCTTACAGGTGAAATGTTTTTCCTGAAAATTTTTCCAAATTTAAGTTGGGAATTTTTAATTAAATCTGATTATCTTTCAACTTATAATGCAATGGCATTTTATTTGTTATTTTTAAATAGCTTGTTTCCAATAGAATTTAATAAATATTTTAAATGGTTTTTTAATTTTATTTTTTTTGGTTTTTCAATTATAGTATTTTTAACCTCAAGTAGTTTTTACACACTTCTTAACCCAATAATGGAAATGTTTATAATTTTAGCTTTTATATATTTACTTTTTTCTTTAATTTATGCAACATTTAATAAGTCAAAAGGTTCATTGCCACTACTTGCTTCAACGATTATTACTTTTATAGCAGCTTTAAATGATATTTTTTTTGATGTTAGTTTTTTTCATTCTACGTTACTAACACCATATTCTTTATATTTTGTATTTGCTTCTCAATCATTTATTTTAAGTTTTCGGTATGCAGATGCATATGACCAAAATGAAAAATTTAGATTTGACTTAGAAAACTCAAAAATTGATTTAGAAAAAAAAATCAGTGATAGAACAAAAGATTTATATTTAAAAAATTATGAGTTAAGTGTGGCAAAACTTGAAGCTGAAAAAAGTAATCAAATTAAATCAAATTTTTTAGCTAACATAAGCCATGAAATTAGAACTCCACTTAATGGTGTTATTGGCATCACAAGTTTATTAAAAGATTCTCAATTAAATTCAGAACAAAAAAATTACCTTGATGTAATCTCTAATTGTGGTGAAACAATTATTTCTATCATAAATGATATTTTAGATTTATCCAAAATTGAAAGTGGAAATTTTAAATTTGAAAATCGCGAATTTAATTTAATTCAATTAGTAGAAAATTCAATCAACTTATTTGAAGCTAAAGCAAAAGAGAAAAATCTTGTTGTTAAAATTAATTTTCCTAAAGAACTTAAAGAGAAAAATTTTCTAGGGGATTCATTAAGAATTACTCAAATTTTAAATAATTTATTAAGTAATGCAATTAAGTTTTCAATAAAGAATGGATTTATTTCTTTTAACGTTAATTTTGAAGAAGAAAAAAATCAAATAAGATTAAAATTTGAAATTCATGATACGGGAATAGGAATTTCTGAAAATAAACTAGAAGAAATTTTTGAACCTTTTAAACAATCTGATGTTTCAATTTCTAGAAAATTTGGTGGCACTGGACTTGGGCTTTCAATTTGTAAAAAATTAATTTTAATGATGGGTGGTAGTATTTATGTAAAATCAAAACTTGGAGAAGGTTCAAGTTTTTATTTTAACTTCATTCTAGAAAATTCAAAAACAAATAAATCTACAATAGATAAACCACAAATCAGAAATCAATTATCAAATACTTTTCCTTTTAAAATACTAGTTGTTGATGACAATTCTCTTAATCAAATGATTTTACAAAAATTTTTAAATAAACTAGGATATAAAGATATAAAACTTGTCTCTAATGGAATAGAATGTATAGAATTTTTAAAACTTATGGATTTTGATTTGATTTTTATGGATATTGATATGCCCGAAATGGATGGAATTCAAGCAACAAATATCATTTTAAATGAAATGAAACTTCAGCCAATAATAATCGCATTTACAGCAAATGCAGTAGAAGGTGATAAAGAAAAATATCTAAGTAATGGATTTAAAGACCATTTAACAAAACCTTTATATATTGAAAAATTACAGGACTTAATTTTATATTGGGGTGAGAGTAAATTTC
The DNA here is from genome assembly GCA_013297885.1 of Leptospirales bacterium. Classification (GTDB taxonomy): domain Bacteria; phylum Spirochaetota; class Leptospiria; order Leptospirales; family Leptospiraceae; genus UBA2033. The sequence goes on from JAAFIR010000033.1 coordinate 12,054, forward strand.
AAAAAAAATAATTTACTATTAAGCTTATTTTATAGTTTGCTATTTTAAATCAAAATTTTAACTTATTTCATTAATTAATTGAATCACATCTGGGAGTATCTTAATGGCTAGTATTTACAAAAAAATCAAAGGAAGAAACTATGATAAATCTTTATTGGATATTGCAGATAAATCTGTTTCTGGGAAAGGCGACGGAAGAATTTCTACGGATGATGCAAAAAAACTTTTAAAAGCGGTTAAAGACTCAAATATTTATTCAGATGTTGAAAAAAAAACAATGGAATACATCCGTGATAAATACCAATTTACTGATGCAGCAGATAGTTTTTTTAGATCTGAAATTCGTAAGTGGGCGGCTTCAAAAACAAGCTCAGTAAAAATCACAAAACCTGCTAGCAAAAAAAAATCAGCAACAAAATCTATAATCAAAACTTCTCAAAAAATAGTAGATTCAACTCTTCCTTTAATTAATAATGAAGTATCAATTTCGAATCCAGTAACTTCTCCTAAGTTAAAAAAAGTTGATGATATAAAAATTGAAAACATAAAACCTTTCCCTTGGTGGATAATTTTACTTTTAGCGTTATTATTTATCTTATTATTAATGTTTAGATTTGGATGTATTACAAATAAAAATCCAATTTTAAAAACTAGTGAAAAGAACCCAAACCCTCTTTCTACACCAATTTTAAAAACACCTGAATTAATTTCACAAACTCAAAACCTTTTACCTGATTTTAAAAAAGAAGATATTTCAAAACTAACTTATTCATTTAAAAAGAAATCTTTTAACCTAAATGATGAAACAAAAAACTCATTAACAAAACTTGCTGAGTTTTTAAATAAAAATCCAAATTCTAAACTACAGATTATTGGTCATTCTTGTGATCTTGGTACAGATAGCTTGAATCAAAAATTTTCAGATTTGAGATCAAATAAGGTCAAATTGTACTTAATTTCAAAAGGAATAAAGTCCAATAGATTAATAGCACTTGGAAAAGGTGAATCAGAACCAATTGCTCCAAATGATATCGAAGAGAATAGACAAAAAAACAGAAGAGTACAATTTATTTTAGAATAAAATGAATAAAAAAAATTTTTTTGTTTTAACTTTAATTTTTTTTATAATGTTTATTTTTAGATTTGGATATACTTTTTTAGAAAAAGATTATCCTTCAAATAATACTACTTTTAAAGATAGTTTTGAAATTGGTAGGAAGAACTATGCTTCTGAAAAAAAAATAACTTCTGAAGGTTTAAGTTCTAAAGTCGATCAGAAGTATGAAAAAATTGGTTCTATTAGCTCAAATACAAATGAATTTGAAAAATCAGAAATAGAAATAAGATCTTTAATAAATTCCACAAAATCGATAATTCAGTTCGAGATGAATTCTGGACTTGTAGGATCAAGATCACTACAACTTGGAATAGGAGTTGAACCTGATAAATTTGATTCGATGATTACTGAAATAAAAAAAATTGGAAAAATCATTTCTACACAAGTTAATAAAACTGATAAAACTTCAGAATTCAGTAATTTACAAGCTAAAAAAAATTCTTTATTTAAAACTAGAGAATCTTTACTAGCTTTAAAAAAAATCTCCAACTCTAAAGTTGAAGAGTTAATCAATCTTGAAAATAAAATTCTAGAGATTGAAGAGTCAATTCAAAACCTCGGGGTCTTTCTTGGACAATTTAATTTAGAAAATGAATTCTGCACTATAAAATTTACTCTTCTTGAAAAAGGAGAAAAAGCTTCAGAAGGTATTTTTATAAAATTGCTTAAAAAGATAAAGTTATCAATCATATGGACAATTAAATATTATTTTCTTTTAATGTTTGGTTTAAGTTTTGGGTTTATTGCTTTATTAGTGTTTATAAAAATTTTAGAAAAATTTTCTTTAACTAGAGAATTTATGGATAAATTAAAATAAAAAACTATTCAGATATAATTGGAATACTAGGAGTTGTTACAATTTTAATTACTTATTTTCTTTTACAGATTGAAAAAATTTCCTTCAAATCTTTTTGGTATTCTTTTTTAAATCTATTAGGTTCAATACTTTTATTGATTTCACTATTATATAATTGGAATTTACCTTCGGTAATTATTGAAATATTTTGGATGATTATCAGTTTGTATGGAATTTATAAATTTTTAAAATCGAATTGAATAAGTCAAATCAAATGCATTACCCATTTGTCCAAACGGATTTCTTTCTGGTATTAAAGTTACAAATAAATTTGTTTCTGAAACTTCATTCATTACTGTAAAAATTCCTCTTTTACGTCCTGTGAAAAAATATGCATCTATCAAATTGATTGTATAAAGCCCAGCAAAGAAAAAACCAACTCTATTTACGTTTTGCCAACTTACCTGAAGTTCATCAACTTTATCATTATAATCATTATTTACTTTTGTGCCATACAGTGATAATGGAAAATTGAATGGTTGATTTATAAATGAGTTTTGATAAGCCAAACTATTAACATCATTTTTATCTCCGCGATAATCTCTATATGAATATGCAAATAAAGGAATAGAAATCACAGCGAGACCCATATAAATTCCACCTCTCCATTTTTTTGCTTTTGAATTCATATCAATACCAGCAGCATATTGTCCCCATCCAGGAAAAATCATTGATCTTAAAAAATAGGATCTTGCTAATAATGTTGCTTTAGTTTTATCTTCAGTCCCAAATTTTTTGATTTTATCATCTCTTTCTACTTTCTTTGCTTTATTTTCTGCATCAGTTAGTTTATAATCTACAATAAAGAAATCTGGCTTTTCAAAAGTTTTTCCAAGTGGGTTAATAATTCGAAGATCATAACGACCTTGCTTGGCAGTTGTCAAGTCTAACACGAATTTAAGTTCTTCGCTTGAATTAACTACAATTGTTTTTACAGGAATTTTACTATCTTTGTTAAATACTTCAATTTTTGTATCAGCAACAAAGTTTTTTCCTGTTATAAAAATTTCCTGATTTTTCTCTTTTAATGAAGCAAAGTAAAATTCGTCTATCGCACCTTCTGGTTCTAAGCTTAACTGCACAGAAAGAGGTGACCATTCTGTATAAAGAGTTTCTTTTTTAGAAGTTATTACAGCTACACGATATTCATACAAACCTTCTTTTAACGAATCAACTTTATATTTATTAACCTTTGGACCAACTCGTTTTGTTACTTTTACAATTTTAGTTTTATAATCCCTTACTTCAATTAAATATTCAATAGCAAATTTTGATATAGCCCATTCAATTTCGTTTTCTCCACCACCAAAAACTGGAACAGAAAAGAATATAACAAAAATAAAAATAATTATTTTATTCAACATATAACCTCGGATTATTTAATATTTCAGGTGCAGCAGGTTTATCTTCTGAAGGTGTTGAAATTACAAATTCATTTACTATTGGTTCACCTCGAATAACTTTTCCACCTCTATCTTTATATGTAGCGTATAATTTCCAATAATACACTCCATCTTTATAATTTTTTGGGTCAGCCATTCCATAAACCTGTCCACGAACTTCTTTATTTTCTTTAGGTTTTGTATCTGGTTCTAAATTTTCATATAATTCCCATATATAAGAATTTGCTAATTCATTTTTATCCCATTTAAATTGAATTTCTTTTAAATCTAATGGATTAAAAACTTGTTTAGGTTCAGGATATGTTGGATTAGGAATTGGAACTTCACCGGGAGATATATTTAAATTAAAGTCAGAAGTTTTAGGGTTTGTTTTTAAACTTTTTCCTTCTCTAGAACTATAATTGATGATAACTGACCATTTATAATTACCAGGTTTAATTGCTGAATCGGCTACATTAAAAATTGTATCTGATTTCACAGTTGTTTCTTGCATAAAAACTTTATTTGTAAGTGAGCTTCTAACTGTTACAGTGTATGAAATAGCTTTTTCATTTTTTTCCCAAGTTAAAAAAGTCTCCCATTTATCGTTTGGTTTAATTTCAGCAGAATTAATTGGAGACTTTAAAACTGGAACAGGTGGAGTTCTAGATGGAATTTTTAAATTAAATTCATGTCTTGTTGGATTTGATTTTAGAATTTTTCCATCCCATGATTTATAATGAATTACTAAATCAAGTGTATAAGTTCCTTCTGAAATTGTTGTTGGAACGGAAAAAATTTGATTTAAATCAGCAGTTTGTTTTTGAAAAACAGGCTTATTTCTTTTAGCATTTTTTTCATGAACATCAATTTGGTAAAAAGCAGCTTTATCGTTTTTTTCCCACGAAAAATTAACTTCTTCAGCATCGTTTGCAGTCATCTCTGCACCATTTGAAGGAATAGTAATTTTAGGAGTTGGTGGATCTACTTTTGGAACCTGTACATTAAATGTGCTCACAATCGGTGGACTTTTTGAAATTTTACCATCTTTACGAACATAATTAATTGCAATTCCCCAAGAAAATTTTCCATCAGAAAATTTTTGAATATCTTTATAACTTAAATTTGTTTCTGAAACTGTTGCTTTATAAATAACTCTTCCGTTGGACTTATTTGCTTCTTGGATAAAAATTTCATAGGACTGTGCAACTGTAGAAGGAGTCCAAGAAAATTGAATTTCTTCTTTACCAACTCCAACAGATATATTTGAATCTTGGCTAGGTTGAGTTAGTCTTATTGTTGGGGAGCTTAAAATTGTGAAAGAATTTACTTCTGATTTTGAAATTTCAGTATTATCTTTTGAAACTAATTTTAATCTCCAATAAAATTGACCCTCTTCTTTAAAAACAACTGATTTAGTAAAACCTTTAACTATATCATTTTTATTATCAACATTATTTACGATTTGTGTAAATGATTTATCTTTTGAAACTTCCAAAATAAAATTACCTAATGCATCTGAGCGATTCCATTTAAAAGCAATCTCTTTATTAGAAGGCATATCAATTTCAGATAAGTTTTCTGGGTAAACTAATTTAAGTGGTTCAGGATCAGCAATTTTAAAACTAATTATTTTTGAATAATCAGACTTTCTTCCATCAGGTAATATACCTCTAACCCTATAAAATAAAGTTCCTGGTTGCTCTTTTAATTTTGGTTGAGCTAAATTAATTTTATGATTCCCAGTGTATAAATTTCCTAAAAACTCTTGTGACTTAGAAATTTCTAAATCATAAGAATCAAAATCTCTGTTAGCTCTCCAATTAAAATTCACCTTTCCTTTTTCAAAAAATTCTGAATTAAAACTAGTATTAGAGTTTGGAGAAATTGGTTCTGGAGGATCTGGAATTGCTTGCTCTTCTATTAAAAACTTAACTGTTGGAGCAATCATTTGAGGAATATCAGGGAGACCAGGTTTTGTTTTTACTCTGATATAAAATACCCCTTTTTGATTTATTTCTACTGAAGTGGTATTTTGGAAAGCATCATCTGTTTTAATTATATTTTTAAAATCTATATCACTGGCAATTTCATATTTATAAGAACTTGCATTTTCATTTTTTGTCCAACCAATTGGAATAACAGGAAATTTTTTTGAATAATTAAAAACTTTTCCATCATTAGGATTAGTTATTTTAATAGGCGAATCAGAAACAATTTTGAATTTTCTTATTTCAGAATATTCTTGCTTGCCTCCAACAATATTTTTTGCTCCGAGTCTCCAGTAATAATTGCCATTACTTAATTTCAAAGTTTTTGATAAATCTCTGGGTATTAAAAAAGATTTATTGTTTTGTTTAAAATATTTATCATTTGCAATTTCAAGTTTTAATTCAGTTACTTTTTCTACTTCTGCCCATTTTAATTCTACTTCAAAAGTTTCCTTGGTAGTAGAAAAGAAATAACTATCAGCAGGTGAAAATAATTGAAATCTAAGTGGTCTTACATCTATATTCGCATTTTTAATTTCAGCAGTTTGGTTTTTTTCTAAAACTTGCTCTTGGCCATTCAACTTTACTAATGCAGTTCCTGTCTCAACACGAACATCAATATTTTCATCTTCATTTTTTGAGATTTTAGTTTGGCCTTTTCCCATCTCTACAACTTTATCACCGCTTTTAATTGAAATATTTGAATTTTCGTTTGCACCTTCGGTGGAAATTGAACCTTGTTCAAAATTAATATTTAACTTACTTTCATCAAAATCTAAATAAATCATTGAATTATCTGAAAGTTTAATTTTGGTGTCATCTTTTAAAGTTAAGACAGCATCAGCAAAATCCATTGTACGAATTGTATCTCTATTTGCGACAGGAATTTCTCTTTCTAACTCATCCCAAACTGCAGATATATCAAATTTTCTTTGAACAGTTTTTTCTTTAAAAGTAACAACACCAATTATTTTTTGACTACCTATTTTTTCTCTTTTTGTCATTTCAGCATAAAGTTGATAAGAAGAGAATACAATTAATAATAATAAAATTGTAATTGTAACGACAGTATCTCTTTTTGGCTTTTTCATATTATTTTGTTTTTCTTGTAAATACCCCGTCCCAGTCTGATCCTGGTGAGGAAGTTTTGTAATAGTTACAACGTTCAATCAACATATTAGCAGACTTGTCTTTATAACCTCTTACTTGTATTGATTTTTTAAATAACTCAATCGACTTATCCCATTCTTGTTTTAAATAAAGTGTAAAAGCATCTTGATAAATTTGTGATGACTCGATCATGCTAGATGTTGCTTCAGCTTTTCTTGCAATGAGTTCAAATAATTTAACAGGTTCGTTTTTTCCTTTTACACGAACTAAATCTAATCCTCTTGTAAATAAATTAGATTCAACTGCTTGGTTCATACTTTCAGAGATTAGAATATTCACACCATAATCTTTCCCAGCAGCTTCCAAACGAGCGGCAAGATTCACAGTATCACCCATCATTGTATATGAAGCAAGTGCATCAGTCCCCATAAATCCAACTTTTGCTGGACCAATGTTTAAACCGATTCTAACATCCATTTCTTGAGCTTCTTTAGTATATAAATTATTTTCTGACCAATATATTTTTAAATCTTTGAGTTTAGCTATCATATCAAGTGAAGCTAATCCAGCTTTTAATGGATGATTTTCAACTTCAACAGGAGCATTAAAGATTCCAACAATTGCATCCCCTATATACTTATCCAAAACTCCATCATACTTTTTTAATAATAAAGTCATTGCTGAAAGATATTCATTAAGTAAAGCAGCTAAATCTACAGAAGTTAATTGTTCTGAAATAGTAGAGAATCCAGCAACGTCTGAAAAAAATGCTGTGATTTGTTTTTCTGAACCACGTTTTAGTGCTGCCATGTCTTTCATAGCCTCACCCACCACAACTGGATCGATCATATTCCCTAAAATACTTTTTACTTTTTCACGTTCTTCTAAACCTTCACCCATTGTTATGAAGTAGTTTGTTAATAAGCCAACCTCATCTTTGGAAGTTGGTTTGATTTGAACACGGAAATTTCCTTTTGCAATTTCAACTGTAGCATAAAGAAGTGCGATAACTGGATTTGAAATTGTTTTAGCTAAAATAAATATTACTATTAAAGAAAGTGATACTCCAATAATCATTATATAAAGATTTATTCTTTGAACTCTGTAAACAGGTTCCATAACTATATCTTCTTCGATCATAGTAACAACACCAGAATTTGCAAAACCAATTTTTGAAAATGCACCGAAATATCTTTTACCGTCTGCTTCTGAGAATTTTTTATTCAAATTTTTTGCTTTTGCATCAGTAAGCATAAACTTTACGATTTCATTATCTGAAAAATTCGCTGATGAAAATAAAAGCTGTTCATCGGGATGAGCAATTAACATTCCATCACCATTTACTAAAAAAGTTATATTATTTTTATCCTTAAAAGAACTTTCAATTTTATCTAACTTTAAAATGGAAATAATAATCTCTTTATTATCATCTTTTTGTGGAAAGCTCAAAACAAATACTGGCTCTTTTGAACCAGGACTGGCATTGTAAAGCATCGATTCTCCATCAAATGATCTTTGAAATATACTTTGATTTAATGCTACTATATTCTCTAAGTCAGACTTCTGTAATTGGTATTCATCTAAGTAAGATTGATTGATAATTTCTTTTTTTGGTATTAATTTACCTTCTTCATTTTTATAATACAATCCTAATAATATAAAATCAGGATCATTTTTAAAAAACAGACTTATAAATCCTGTAGGGTTTGCATCTTTTTCCAAAATGAGGATCATTTGAGTGGCTTTATCTATAACTGCTGAAATATCTCTTTGAACTTTCTCACCTATAATAATGACATTTTTTAAGTTTTTTTCTTCAATAATTTGTTCAGTTCTAGTTCGAAAAAAATATGATGCAATAAAAATAATTGCACTTGATGTTAAAATAAACATTAAGGAAATAATTCCCATAAGTTTAATTTGAATTGTAAAACCTTTTGGCTTTACAGTTGGCTTTTGCTCAACTTCTTGTATTATTTTTTCGTTCGTTGTATTTTGCAAGTTCATAAACTATAATTCAATTTTGTGAGGGAATCATAAAAAGTCTTGTCTTTTTTTTCAAGTAAAAAAAAATCTGTTAGGAAAAAAATTTCCTAACTTATGCCACATAATACATAAAAAAAAACTAGGGAAACTTTAATATCCTAGTGAAAGTATAGATAAAAGAAATAATAAATTCAAAACAGGTATCCAAAAAAATTATTTTTTTTGAATATAAATCACACTAAAAAAATCTATTAGTAAAATTGAAGGAATCAAAATTTTCTTAATTGAAAATGACTGATAGAAATCAAATGTTTGTAAAAATGCAATTAGAATAATTGATAAAATAAAAGTGATTATTAAAGAATAAAAAAAAGTTTTAGAAAATCCATTTTCTATTTTAAAATAAATTTTACTTTATGATAATTTGAGAAATACAAACCTAATTGCATAAACAAAAATAACTCTACACAAAACAACAAGCATTAAAACAAAACCAAATATAAAATGCACAAAAAGAGTTTCAGAATAAGCAACAAAAATTATTATTAAATAAACTATTTATTCTATACTAGGTGTTTCACTGGTTAAAAACATTTTATTCTCTTTTTAACTTTTTCAAAACTAAAAATACACTTAGAAAATCACTCGTAATGAATAAAACAATTTCTAATCCATTTCCTTGTGCAGAAAAATTATAATAGTGACCAATTGTTTCTAAAATAGAAAATACAATTGTGTAAAATACAATATAAACTAAAACAGTAATAGGTAATGAATAAAAAAATGTTTTACTCAAACTAATTTCTTTTTGGTTTGAATTTTCTGCTTTTTTTTGAATTGCATTATTCGAAATATGTATAACCACAAATCTAAATGATACAAAAAAAATTAAATAGAATATTGCTCTGAAAATTAACTCATTAATTGCACTAGTAACACCATCAGCCAAAAACATTTTATTTTCCTTCTATTATTTCTTCAAAATAAAAAACACGCTAAGAAATTCTATAATAATTATTGGAATAAATATTATTACAAAAGAGAAGTTTGAAAAAAAAGTTTTCAAGAATTGTGAAGATAAAAATGTATTCAACCAAAAAACAGCTATAAAAAACAAGTAAGTGAGTGGTAATGAGTAAAAATATATTTTTAAAAAGCTAATTTCTTGTTTAATTAAATCAACATCAAAAAATTCATTTTGCATAAGTTTCCAAATTCCATAACTAAATGGAAGTTTTATAAATGGTAATAAAATAAATAAAAAAAAGAATACTAATAAATTAGCATCTCTACTAGTAACACCATGTGCTAAAAATATTTTATCTCCTTTTATAACTTAACGAAATTTAAAAATAAAATGTAATAAAATAAATTCAATTCAAAAAAGTTCCTCAATACAGTGCGAAAGTGATTGAAGCGTTTCTGAATAGCCTCGGACTTTAGTCTGAGGATTCAGAAGTAGCTGAAAGCACGGTTTTTTACCTAACCCTCTTTCCATTCCCTAACAGGGAAGGGACGGCAGTGTAATATTATTCATTTTAAATAAAATTGGGTTAGGTAAAAAAATTCGCCCAAACTAACTTCTAAATAAACTTGACTTATGAGATTTTGTAGAAATTTTGAATTTAATCCCCCAAGTAGGTAATTATGGTATTAGGCATCACTGAAGTAAAAAAAGGTATGGTTTTAAAAGTTGAAAACGATTTGTTTTCTGTGATAAAAACTGAATTTGTGAATCCCGGAAAAGGCTCAGCTTTCATCAGAACCAAATTAAAATCAGTAATCAAAGGCTCCTCAATTGAAAGAACTTTTAAAGCAGCTGAAAAATTGGAAGAAGTAGAACTTGAAAAACGCTCTATGACTTTATGTTATACTGAAGGGGAACAAATTGTATTTATGGATGTTCATGATTTTGAACAAATTTATATTCCTGCTGAATATGTAGAGGACGTAATTCCTTTCATGAAAGAAGAAACGCAAGTTGAGATAACTTTTTATGAAGGAAAACCAATTGGTGTAATTCCTCCAAACTTTTCTATCCTTGAAGTTACTTATGCTGAAGAAGGTCTAAAGGGTGACACTGCTGGGAACGCTCAAAAAAAAGTTACTGTTCAAACTGGTGGAGAAATCAACGTACCAATTTTTATCAAACAAGGTGATGTAATTAAAATTGACCTCAGAGATTTATCTTATGTGGAGAGAGTGAACAAATAATGGCAACTATCATTCAAAAAAAAGGTCTTCCTGAAATTAAAGAAACTTCTGAAGTAAAGAATTTTTTAAACTCACGTGGGATTGATTATGAACATTGGATTGTTCCAGAAAATTCCAAAACTTTTACCGCAAAACAAGTGTTAAACGATGTAGAAAAAGAAGACCTTCTAAAAACTGTAAATGATAAATTTGAACTTCTAAAACAAAAAGAAGGTTACACAACAAGAGATTTAGTTGTGCTGCATCCAGATGTTCCGGGCATCAACGAAATGCTTGCTAAATTTGACAAAGTACATTTTCACACTGATGTGGAAGTTCGTTATATCATTGATGGCTCTGGCTATTTTGGTTTTCTAATCAACGGAGAAAAATTTTTAGTTCATGTAAAAGAATCTGATTTTATCTCAATCCCAAAAAACACAACTCATTGGTTTTATTTGGACGATGCAAAAAGAATCAAAGCAGTTCGTTATTTTCAAGATACTAGCGGCTGGGTTCCAAATTACACAGGTGACACAACAGATTTAGTTTAAAAAGCTGGGCGAATTTTTTTTCACTTAACATCATTTAGGTGATGAATCGAATTTAATTCAAGTGAAAAAAAGCAAGCTCTCGCTCTGGTCAAAAAATTTCATATGAAATTTTTTGACCCCGCTTCGATCTTTTTCGCTTGAGTAGTAAAGAATTTTTTACTTTTAAAAACTTTTTAGATAAAGGTGTATTGAGGAATTTTATTTAAGTTGTGGAATTTAAAGTGTAATGGGATTTTTTTGCTTAAGAAAATCTATCCGAATTGGAAAACTCGCTCGTATTGGGGGACTTTTCTGTTTTCGGAAAATCCCCCGTATTGAAAAACCCACTCTTTACCCGTTTCAACGGGGAAGTTTAGGTTCACGGCTGATTCCACAACTTCAGAAAAATTTATCAAGTCGAGGCGGAGCAACAACACAAAAAGTTTGTTGATCGAAAAATTAAATGCTGCCCTATACAACTTCATCATGAACCAATCCTTTTTCCACGGCTCAAAATCTTTTCGTATCAAATTTTGTCCTTTAACCTGATACTCAGTTTTTAACCTACTAGAATATGGAACTATTCCGCTTTTCAAATAAATTTCATACTTAGATAACAAATAAGCAAAATAAATTTTTAAACTTCCATAAGATTCAATTTTTATGTGCAGTTTTTCCCAATATTCTTCAGGAATTAAAAGTGTACATGAAGTTTCTACAGCTTCTTCCATTTCACTTAATTCTGCTGATTGTTTGTTTTGGAATATAAATTTTGATTTCATAAATATTAAACTGATTATGTGACAGAAAAGTTTGCTGAAAAGCGAACATATTGGATATTTTTCTAAAAAGTAAAATTTTAGAAAGGTGGTAATCTTTTAAAAATAAATTCTGGAATGAGTTTGATTCCAAACATAATGTATTTCCAAATCCAATGTAAATAGATTTCGTCTTTATTTTTTAAACTAGCATCTACAATTTTTTTTCCAGCGATTTCAGGTTTTAAAGTAATGACAGGCATCAATTTATGACCAAGAGACATTTTTGTGTAAACTGGACCAAGAAGTATTGTAGTGATTTTTACATTTTTGGAATGGAGTTTGTTTCGTAGGCCTTGGAGATAAATTCTGATTCCAGCTTTAGCAGATCCATAAATATAATTTAGTTGTCTTCCTCTGAGACCTGCGACAGAAGAAATCACAACAATTTTTCCATTTCTTTTTTTTTCAAAGTCGATAGAAATTAGATTCACTAAATTCATTAGCCCAAGATAATTTACAGTTACAGTTTTATAACTTTCTACAAAACTTTCTCGTGCTTTGTTTTGATCTTCATAATATCCCACAGCTGAAATCACTAAACTAGGTTTTATTTTTAGATTGGAATAGAATTTTTCATGAGAAGTAAAATCCAAAATATCCAAATAAAAAATTTTTACTTCTATATTAGATTCTTCTAATGTAGTTTTTAATTCTTCAAGAAGTTTTAAATTTCTTCCTGTTAAATAAAGATTCCAATTTTTTTTTGCTAGCTCTAGACAAATATATTTAGCAATATCAGAGCTTGCACCAAGGACGAGAGCATATTCTGACATTATTTTTTTTGTTTCTTTGAAACAGAATCTCCATCAAGTTCTAGTCTAGGATCATTTACAGAAACTAATTCTGAAAGCTCATAAACATTTTTGTATCCGTATCCATATAAGTTGATATAAGTTGGAATGTTTAAAGCAAGAGTTAAAGTTTTAGCAGTTTCCTGTGCTGACGGTAAAATTGGAGCTGCTTTTGTTGCAAAAAAAACTTGATCGTTTTCAAAATTATTATTACAATAAATTAAAATTTTTGTGTCAGGATTCGGAATTAATCTACGCAAGTTTCTAACAGTGAATGCAGAAAAATTCAAATGTAATGCACCTTTGATATGCTTGCCTTGAAACAATTCTTTTGTTCTAGTGTCAAGAATGACAACATTTTTTTCTTTTGCTAAATTATTAAACTCATCTAAATTTACAAGTCTTGAACTTCTATGATTTTTTACTTCAGAAACTAAAGCTTCATAAGAATCAAAATTCACAAGAGCAGGTTTAAATTCTTTTTTGTCTGCCAACAACACAAAACTAATTAGGAAAAAAATTATTGATTTCATATTTACCTCAAATTAATTTTATCTCTATTTTATTTTAAATCAATTCTTTTTTATATTTTTTTTGGGCGAATTTTTTTCCACTTAACTATTCTTAGTTGATAAAACCAAATTAAATCCAGTGGAAAAAAACCGTGCTTTCAACTCTTATCAAAAAATTGTATTCTCAATTTTTTGATACCGCTTCAATCACTTTCGCGGGCTTCTCTCCAAGTAGATCCAATTTTTAGTAATCGAAAAATAATTTTGATTTTACTAATGGAGTTTATAGTAAATGAAAATTTCAAATTGACAGGATAAACGAAATACGGATGTTATTGGTTGTGTGGTATGGTGACTTGTTAATATTGGGAAAAAATAAACTTATGAAAATAGGAATAAAAAATGTTTATTGGAGAAAGAAATAATATTAAGGAAAAGATTAAGGAGATAAATGATTATAATGAATTGCTAGCTCAAGATAAAATTAAACAAGCTAAATCTTGTAATATTTTATATCTATGCGAAGAGTGTGGATTAATAATTTCATTTCGAGAGAAGCAAAAAGAGTCAGATTTCTATTATATGAGTTTTGACTTTAATAATTATAAAGATTTATTTAATGAAAATCAAGATTATAAACCCTTTATAAGTAACTATAAAATCAATAAATCAACATATTGGGGTTCTCCTACAAATAAGATATGTTTAGATTGTTGTAGTAGTGTATTTGAAGAAAAATTCTGCGAAGAATGTGGTAGCGATAAAATATAAAACAAATTCCGGGAAGTTATTCTGATGAAGAATTTGAAGATATTGACAAATATGCAGAAATAAAGAGTAAATATATTAATGATAGTTACGTGATTGAAAGTTCTAATAATTTTGTAAAATTACATTTTCACGATGCATTTGAGTCTGGTTCATTTTTCTGTACAAGTCCAATGCCTTTACAGCTATAAAGAAACTTGTGGAAAAGAGTAAGTTCTTGTCCCATACATCCTGCGGCAATGCACCAAATCTTTTATCATTGAAGACATTTGAAGTCAGACTAATTGCTAGTAAATCTTAGCTCAGGGACATGACATTTAAACCCAAAAGGTACAACCTATTTAAAATGAGTTTTTACTCTTACAATAATGGATAAGGTAGGTATGTTTTCAAAATTATATAGTTCTTTGTTTGATTGCTTTTACTTTATAAAATAAAAGACGAAAAAATACACAAAGAAGAAATTAACAATATTTTGTTATCAGACTACTAGAGAACAACCAACTTTCATTTGTCAAAATAGATAAATAAAAAAAATTAATTTTTAATAGAACATTTTTGACATATTTCTAAATATTCATTTATTATAGAAAGAGAGCTTGTATAAATTTTAACTACTCTATAAGAATATTTTTTTTGGAGGTAGCACAACTATTTGCTTTAGAAAATTTCTATTTTATTTTTGTAAAATTTTATTTGGACTAAATATAGATTTATTTTCATTTTCCCAAGTTTCAAAAACAGAACGATTTAATTTTTTTTTAACTAAAAAAAACTCTTTGAGTTCGAAGAAATCTTTTTTTTTTATCAAAGATCTTCGTTCTTCTAAAAATCTTTCAATTTCTGAATTGGAAATAAATTTAGGAAATTTGGAAGGATACAGTTTTTCTAATTCTTTTGTTAAGTTCATAAAACAATCATTTTAAATATTTATAATATGAATAGTTTTTTGTAAATAAGCAAAAAATTAGTTCAGTTTTACTAGTATTTTTTTGGTTTTAGTGAAGATTTTAATTTTCAGGTTGGTCAAAATTAGGAACTGTTGGAAAAAAAATTAAAAATACGCAAAGAGAATTTTCTTGACTTTATTTTCAAAGTTGAATCCTCTTAACTTTAGTGATAGCCAATGACGACAAAGATAACAAATATTATTACTGAAGAAATTCTCAATCCAACTTTTGAAATGACACGAAAGTATTTAAAAATATTGGAAGTCAAATATGAAATAAATTTGAAAATGATTAAATTAAATTCAAAATTTTCTGATTTGTTTTTTTATTTATGGAAAAGGCTTTACATAATCAAAAATTAACAATCTAGATAAGTAAATATGAAAATAATCCTCTGAGAAAATTGTTAAAAGTTATGCTCAAAGCTTAATTTTAATCCAAAAAAATAAATATTCAGATTAAATCTAATCAAATTGTTCCTGATAAAAGTCATAAAAAAAACTTTATTGAAATAAAACCTTTGTTTAAAAATATCTCACGAGCAAAGAGGTAAAAAATGGAGATAAAAATTAATGATACATTAAGTCCAGAAAAAATATACACTTTAAAAGTTATTTCCATGTTCTGTACTGTGGCTGGTTTTATTTGGGCAGGATTTTATGCTTTTTTTGAAATTTATGGTTTGTCTGTTTATCTGCCAATTTCATTTTCAATCCTAATGGGTGTTTCTCTAATTTTATACCAAACTTTTAAACAAGAAAAATTATTAATCTATTCTTTATTAACTTTAATTTTAATTATCCCAACTTTATTACAATGGTATTTAGGAGGATTTCACAAAAGTGGGATTGTTATTTTTTGGTCTATACTAGCTCCATTTGCTGCGATCATTTTCTTATCCTTAAAAAAATCTATTAATTGGATAATTGCTTTTGAGATTTTATTATTTATTTCAATTTATTTTGATAATGATTTTAAATCTTATCAAAAATTTGAAATAAAAGAAAAAATTATTCTAATATTTTATTCCATGAACATCATTGCAGTTACAACAATTATTTTTGTTTGCGTGTACTACTATAATAGTATTCTAGAAAAAGAATCTTCAAACAGAGAAAAATATTTTACTGAATTAAATTTTGAAGTAGATCAATTATTATTTTCAATACAAAAATTATCAATTGGTGATTTAACAGTAAAAATTAAATCCGAAACAAAAGAGCCAATTTTTTTAAAATTAAATCATGGTTATAACCAAGGTCTTGAATTAATTAAGTCATTAGTAAAAGATTTACAAGACTCATCAGATAATACAGTTCAATCCATAAAAAATAGTTCCAATCTTTTAACAGGTATTGAAAATAATATTCAAAATTTTTTAATAAAGTGTAATAATATGGAAACTTCAATTCTTAATTTTAAAAAATTTATTGCAGAGTTGGATAAATATGTAATGGAGAGCAAAGAATTTTCTAATGATAGTATAACTAAAGCAGGAAGTGGAGAAAAAAATTTAACAATTACTGTTTCCAAAATTTTGGATGTAAATGAATCTTTTAAAGAATCTGTGGAAATGATAAAACAGCTTGAAACCATTTCATCTGAGATTAGTGAGATTACTAATTCGATAAACGAAATTTCTGAAAGCACAAATTTACTTTCTTTAAACGCATCTATTGAAGCAGCAAGGGCTGGTGAAAATGGAAAAGGATTTTCAGTAGTAGCAAAAGAAATTGGAAAATTAACCACTCTTACAACTGATGCCACAAAGAAAATTGAAAAAAAAGTCAAAGAAATTCAACAAAAAACAAAACAAGCTTCCACACAATTTTCAGGAAGTTATTCTCTTGTGAATGATAGCGTGGATAATATCACTAAATTAAAAACTACAATTGAATCTGTAATCAACTCGATTAAAAAATCAGATTCAAATAATTCAACAATTTCTGTTTCTTTAAACAAAGAATCTAAAGATATACAAAATGTTTCAAACGAAATTTTAGAAATTGTAAATAGTTTTAAAAAAATATCAGAAGAAGTTCATAATTTATTTTCCAATTCAACTCATATTAATAATAATACAGATCAAATGATCACTAAATTAAAAATGTTTACAATTAAATAAATTTTATAATTTTTTAAAAATAATTTTTTTTTAATTTTGTTTGATAAATTCTAGAGATCATTTAAAATGAAAAAATTATGGAAGAATTAATTTCTAAATTAAAAAAAGCCAAAACAGTTACTGTGATTTCTGGGGCAGGAATATCCGCAGAAAGTGGAATTCCAACATTTAGAGATGCTGGTGGTTATTGGAAAAATCATAGTGCAGAAACTTTGGCAACTCCACAAGCATTTGCAAAAAATCCAAAATTAGTTACTGAATGGTACGAGATGAGAATGCAAAAATGTTTTGAATCTAGTCCCAATGAAGGACATTTTGTAATTGCAGAATTTGAAAAATTTTTTCCAAATTTTCTTTTGATTACTCAAAATGTTGACGGGCTTCATACCCGTGCTGGAAGCAAAAAAATGATAGAGCTACATGGAAATATTTATCGTTTTAGATGCACAAAATGTAAACAAAAAATACAATTTGAAAAACCTACAACTGAAAACCCTATTAAATGTAAATCCTGTAAATCAATTATGCGACCAGATATTTTATGGTTCGGTGAAAATTACGATTTATTGGTTTTAGGTGAAGCTTATATGTTTGCAAAAAGATCGGATATAATTTTTGTAATCGGAACTTCAGGTATGGTCACTGTTCCAATGCAAATTGCTATGGAAGGAATAAATGCAGGTGCATATTCGATTGAAATTAATCCTGAAAAGTCCACAATTCACAAATCGATTTCTGTTTCATTTCAAGAAAAATCTGGAATAGTTTTGCCTAAAATATTAAACATATTAAAATCAAAATAAAATAAAAATTTTTACAAAAGTTTGAATCAAAAAATTATTGTTCTATGTTTGAAATTGGGAATTGGGATAAAAAAAATCATATAGAAATAATTCGTTTAATTGATTCCAAAACTGGAATTGCCTGTTTTGATTTTGATAATACCTTAGTAAAAAATGATTTTGGCGAACTTGTAATGAACAAAATTATTTTAGATGGATTACCAAAATTAAAAACAAATTTTGAAAATTATTTTCAAAATAAAATTTTAGCAAAATTAATATTTGAATCCAGATTTGATAATCCAAAACAATTTTCCATTTTTATAAATGAAGAATATTTACAAATTCAAAATCAAATTGATGTAGAAACATCTTATCGTTGGTCTAGTTTTATTTTTTCAGGTTATAAAAAGTCTGAGCTAAGAAATTTTTCTCGAGAAGTCTGGAATAATGAAAAATCAAAATCAGATTCCAAAGAAAAAGTTCAAATTTTTCAAGACATGATAAATTTAATTTTTTACCTTAAAAAAAAATCTTGGCTAGTTTATATCATCACAGCTTCACCAGAAGAAATCATTAAAGAAATCGCAGAAGAATTTGGAATACCTGAACAAAATGTAATTGGAATGAATTTAGTAGAAGAAAGTGGAATTTTAACAGATAAAATTTTAGAGCCTTATACTTACGGACTTGGGAAAGTAATTTCATTTAAAACTAGAACTGGCAAAACTCCTGATTTATGTTTTGGAGATTCAATGAATGATTTTGAATTATTATCATCAGCTAAATTAAAAGGGGTAGCTTTGGATAAAGGGAATAAAGATTTTATTACCAAATCAATTCAAAAAAGTTTTTTAATTCAAAAACACTTTTTTTAAGTCGGCAAATTAGTTTTCTATATACTGACTAAAGAAATTGAAGCAGAGGTCATTCTTTGCTTCCTAGTGGGCGTTCGAATAAACACTAAAAATAATTCATATTAAATATTTTTTTAACTAAAATGACAAGCTGAAATATGAGTTTTGGAAATTTGTTTTGGTTCAGGAATTGTAGTTTTACAAATATCTTTTGCTATTGGGCAACGAGTATGAAAATAACAACCAGAGGGTTTGTTTAATACAGAAGGAATTTCTCCAACAACTTTGATTTTATTTTTTTTCTTTTCATTCATTTTAAACGAAGAAGAAAATAAAATTTTTGTGTATGGGTGAGATGCGGATTTGATAATTTCAGATTTTTTTCCAAACTCCACAATTTTTCCAAGATACATAACTGCAATTTTATCTGAAATATAAGAAATTACATTTAGATCATGCGAAATAAAAAGTAAACTCAAATCATTTTCTTTTTTGTAATTTTGAAGCAAATTTAAAACTTGTGCTTGGTTAGAAACGTCAAGGGCCGAAACAATTTCATCGGCAACCAAAAATTCTGGCTCTAAAATTAATCCTCTTGCAATTGAAATTCTTTGTCTTTGTCCACCAGAAAATTCATGTGGGTAACGATCTAAGATATCATTTTTTAAACTCATTCTTTCTAAAACTTTTTTGAGCTTAACTTCTTTTTCAGAATCTGATTCTTTGGAATGTAAATTTAATCCTTCCATTACAATTTCTTTAATGGTGAGTCTTGGGTTTAAAGAAGAGTATGGGTCTTGAAAAATAATTTGCATTTCTTTTCTAAGAGGGAACATTTCTTTTTTTGAAAAATTTGTGATGTTTTGGTTTTTGTAAAAAATTTCACCACCATGAATTTCTTGGAGTTTTAAAATTGCTCTTGCAAGACTAGATTTTCCAGAACCAGATTCGCCCACAACTCCGAGAGTTTCACCTTTTTCTATTTGAAAAGAAACTGATTCCACTGCTTTTAAAATATCTTTTTTAAAAAGTTTTTTAGATTTTATTTTGTAAAAGGAATCTAAATTTTTAACTACAATCATTTCTTTTTCCCTTTTAAAAAACATGCTGCTGATTGTTTTTCTGTGTGCTTCATGAGTCCAGGTTTTTCTTCTTCACATTTAGAAAATTTAAAACCACATCTTTCAGCAAAATGACATCCCTTTGGATAATCAATTGGACTTGGAACAATTCCATCAATTGTTTTGAGAGGTTTTTCTTTTAATGCAAATCCGTCTGGTATAGAAGAAATTAAAGCTTCAGTGTATGGATGTTTTGGTTTTGAAATAATTGTTTTGCTGTCTCCCATTTCTACAATTTGACCTGCGTACATAATTCCAATTCGATTGGATAGTTGGTTCACTAAAGGCAAATCATGTGAAATAAATAAAATAGACATATTTGTTTCTTTTTGAATTTCAAGAAGTAAATCCACAAGTTGAGATTGAATGGTTACATCTAGGGCTGAAGTTGGTTCATCTGCAATTAAAAGTTTTGGATCACACATCAAAGCTGAAGCAATCAAAATTCTTTGAAGCATTCCACCACTCATTTGGTTTGGATAAGCATCTAGTCTAGATTTTAAATCTGTAATTCCAATTCTAGTGAGTAGATATTCTGCTTTTTCAATTGCTTCTTTTTGGTTATTTGAAATATGAATGAGATAAGATTCAATAATTTGGTCCCCAACTTTTTTAAGTGGATTTAAAGAACTAAAAGGGTCTTGAAAAATATAAGAAATTTCTTTTCCACGAATCGTTTTTAAAGTATCGTCTTCAAGTGAATAAATATCTTTATCGTTTAACTTCACTTTGCCGGATTTATAAAAAAATTGTTGTCTAGAAAGTAATTTTGTGATTGCAAGAGAAGTTAAAGATTTCCCACAACCAGATTCACCAACCAAAGAAAAAATTTCACCTTCATATATTTTAAAATTTAAATCTAATAAAATTGGAATATGTTTTTTTTCACGAATTAATTCTAGGTTTAAATTTTCTACTTCTAATAAAATTTTTGATTTCATCTGAGAACTATTTTCTCCTTTGAATCAAAAGCATCTCTAAGTCCTTCACCCACAAATGAACTCAAATTAATCACTGAAAATAAAGCAAAAGAAGGAAATGCAATTAACCACCATGCACTTAGTCTTTCTCTTCCTTGTGAAATCAATTCTCCCCAAGAAGGATTTGGTGCAGGAATTCCATAACCCAAAAAATCAAGTGCAGATAAAATGGACATGGAGCCAATTACCATAAATGGTAAAAATGTTACAATTGGAGTGAGTGCATTTGGAATGATATGGCGAGTGATGATTTTAAAATTTGGTACACCAAGTGCAATTGCTGATTGAACAAATTGTTGGTTACGAAGTTTATAAAATTCACCACGAATATAATAACTAATTCCAATCCAACTAACTGTTGCATACGTGATTAATAGAACTGTAAATGATCGACCAAAAAAAGAACCTGAAATCAAAATCAAATATAAAAATGGAATTGCAGATAAAATTTCAATCACACGTTGAAAAAATAAATCCACATACCCAGAAAAATATCCTTGAATTCCGCCAAGCAAAACTCCAATTAGAATTTCAAAAAAAACTAAAATCAAACTAAAACTCATCGAAATTCTATAACCATAAAAAATTCTTGTGAACACATCTCGACCTCTATCATCAGTTCCAAGCCAATGTTTGGAATCTGGTTTTGAAGGAGGATATGAATTGGAATCTAAATCAGCCAAATTGCTTTCATTAATTCCGTAAGGCACAAGTGTAAATAAAATAAAATTTACACTATTTTTAAATTTTTCAGATTTGTTTAATTTTTTATAATCTGGTTCTGATTCAGAATTTCCTTCAAAAGCTTTTTCTGGGACATGAGAAAAAATTGGAAAGTACATTTGTTTATTATAATATACTAATATAGGAACATTATTTACCAGAAGAGGAGCAAATAGGGAAAGTATATAAGTAATTGCTAATATTAGAAAAGAGTAATATGCCCGTTTGTTATTTTTAAATCTTTGAAGTCTTTTTAAAGTATTTGGATTTAATTTCATTCGAATTTAATCCTTGGATCGATAATAACATAACAAATATCAGAAACAATATTTCCTATTAAAGACAAAAAACTTTGCACAAGTAAAAGTCCCATCATTAAATCTGTGTCTCTTTCTTTTACTGCATTAAAACTTAACAGTCCCAATCCATCAATGCTAAATACAAGTTCAATAATTAAAGAGCCTGCAAAAAACAAACTTAAGTTGCTCCCAAATCCTGTTGCAATTGGAATGAGCGCATTTCTAAAACCATGTTTAAAAATTGCATCTTTAAAACTAAGCCCTTTAGCAACAGCAGTGCGAATATATTCTTTGCTAATTTCTTCAAGTAAAGAATTTTTCATGAGCAAAGTTTGAACTGCAAATGAGTGGATGATAAAACAGAACACTGGCAAAAACATATGATGAAGTCTATCTAGAACTTTATCAAAAAATCCAAGTGATTCATAATTATCTGAAACTTCATGTCCAAGAGGAAAAATTTCAAAGTATTCACCTGATGCAAAAAAATACAAAAGCAAAAGTGCCAAAGCAAAAATAGGAATCGAGTATGTAAAAAAAATCAAAATTGAAGTTACAAAATCAAAAGTTTCCCCAGACTTTAATGCTTTTTTAATTCCAAGTGGAATACAAATTAAATAAGAAATAAAAAATCCAGACAAACCAAAAAATAAAGAGACAGGAAGTTTTTCTGAAATTAAAGTTGTTACTTTTTTATAATTGATTCTAGATTCACCAAGATCAAGAGTGAGAATATTTTTTAACCAATATAGATAAGCAATTGGAATTGGTTTGTCTAAATGGAGTCTTTCTTTGAGCAGTTGAATTTCTTCTTCTGAAATTTGTTTTTGACTTGATCCAGCTTCTGAGCCAGTTCCTCTCCACTTCGCAAGTTCCGATTCAAACGGACCACCAGGTGCCATATGTGAAATTAAAAAAACTACAAATGTGATTCCAAGTAATGTTGGGAAAATTAGGAATAATCGTTTAAAAAAATATCTCATAATAAATTTGTCAGTTTCTTGATAAAATCTATCAGATTTTGATTTTGCCTAAATTCTTCAAGCTTCTTATTTTGATACAATACAATTTCATTTTTGAATTCTTGATTTTGGTTTGAGCGAATCTGCTCTTCGAGCAGACCGGGCTTTTCGCTATAATCTTTTGCAATTTTATTTATACACTAAATCAAACCTAAGTTAAGCAAAAGTATTTACGCTTCAATCCCTTTCATTGTTCAACACAAAGTAATTTTTTTAAAGCTGCACAAGAACTTGAAGTTCCAAACGCTAAAGAATCATAACTTACTGCATTACTTCTGCCATATCTTGCTGTTGTTGCAGTTGAACTCCAATCAGTACAACGTTGTGTGCTTAAGTCCCAATCTATTCCAGCAAATTGAAACCCAGTCCAATATTCTTCTAGTGGACCTGAACCATATGAATTGGTTAATAAACCAAAAGTAAATATACTAGCCCCATTAGTTGTAAAAATTGTAACTGAATCAGAAGAACGAATATAAGTTGTATTTGGCAACAAAATCCAATTTATCAATGTTAGAGCACGTCTATTAGTTGTTTCTAAAATCATAGCTTTGTAATTACTAGTATTTGGTTTATTTGTATCCATATTACAAAGATTATCCGCGGCAATTGCACCATTTGCCCCACCTCCTGCTGCAATTAAATTTCCATTATAATTTGAGGATGTAATAAAAATTCTATAAATTCCAGTTTGAACAGAAATGTTTATATTTGTTGTTGAATTTCCAGCAAGGTTATTAGCTGAAATTGTATAGTTTATTAAAGCTTGAACTGAAGATGGAGTTCCACTTATTTCACAAGTTGAATTATTGATGCTTAATCCAGAAGGTAAGCTTGGAGTTGCTGTACAAGAACTAATGCTTCCTAGAAGTGTTGGTAAAATGGAATTAATCGCTACATTTTGTCTAAGAATATAATTGGCAGTAGAATAAATCAATCCTGTTGGTGCATTAATGATTGTGCAAACGAGATTTATATTTGAAATATTAGAATTCGAAATGGTTCCAGTTCCATTTGAAATTGAACAGGATTGAGTTGGTGAACTTGGATTAGTTATCACAGTTACTGCGTAAGTTGAATTTGAATTCTGATTTCTAGAAAAAGTAAAAACACCGTTTGAAGTTAAATTTAAGGTTTCAGAACCATTATTTTGAATTACTAGACCAGAACCAGTAAGACCAGAAACTGTTCCACCAATTGAAAAAAGTGGGCTAGGAAATGATGAAGAATTTGGAGTTGTAGATGATTTTGGAGATAAATTTAAAAAGAAAAAAATTTTTGGATTTATTTTTTCATTACAAAAAGAAAAACTTAAAAAAATTATCCAGACAAATCTGATAAAAACTTTTTCTAAACTGTATTTATACCATTGAAACATTTTTATTTCCATTACTAAGTAATAAATAAACGTAATTAAACTTTGAAATATGACCCAGTTTCCAATAGTACATAAATTGTAGAATAATTTAAAAGCTAATTTTTTTTCATTCATTTTTTTTTCTTTAGAAACTGAATAGAAATCAACAAACTTGATAGTTTAACCAGATTATATTCAATAAATTTTTACAAAACTAAGCGAAATGGGATTGACTCGGCGTTAAAAAATTTTGTATAAAATTTTTTAACGAGAGAGGAAAGCCCGGTTTTTTTGTCGGTCAACTTTACTAACAGTTTCTGAGTTTGTGAATCGAATTACCAACAAAAAAATTCGCAAAAAATGTCTCATAATAAATTTGTCAGTTTCTGATTAAAGTCTATGAGGTTTTGGTTTTGCCTAAATTCTTGAAGCTTCTTATTTTGATACAATACAATTTCATTTTTGAATTCTTGATTTTGAAATAAATATAAAATTAATTTTGCAATTTTTTCCAAATCTTTTTCTTCAATTAAAATTCCTGATCCATTTAAAGTGTCTGGAACTGCTCCAGCATTAAATGCAATAATTGGAACTTGGTAAAACATAGATTCAATCACTGGAACTAAAAATCCTTCGTGTTCACTCATACATAAAAATAAATCTGCATTGGAGTAGTATTCACATAATTTATCATCATCAATTAAACCAGAAAATTTTACTTTGTCTTCCAGCCCAAATAAACGAATTAATTTTTCTAAATCTTTTTTGTATTCATTTAATTCAAAAGAACAATAACCAACTAGTTGAAGTTCAAAATCAAATTCATCTTGGTAAGAAAGAATTTTTGCAATTCGAATCAAGTCGTCTTGTTTTTTATTTGGAGCAATTCTACCGACAAATAAAATATTTTTTTTCTTAGAAGAAATTTTTTCTTTTTTGAGAAGTTTTTCAAAATTATAATAAATGGGAAGCACAGATGTATTTTTGTAACCAAGTGAAACAAGCTCAGACTCATTGTATTTGGAATCAGCAAATGAATATTCAAATAAATTTTTTAAATCCTTTAGCTCTTCTCTTCCTTTTTTTAAATAATGAGAAAGTTTTAAATCATAAGGTAAAAAAAATTGGTAAGGTGTGACATTATGATAAATCAAAACTTTTGAAGAATCAAATTCAGAAATTTTTTCTGAAATTTTGGAGTGAATAGAATGATGGTAAATGAGAATGTCTTCTTTTTTATGAGAATAAGAACGAAATGGTTTTACTTTTCTTTTGAGTTGAGGTCCAATATTTTCTGAATAAATTTCAGTTTGAAAACCTTTATCTGAAAAATTTTTTTGTAGATGCAAAATTTCATTACTAATTGCATCTCCTGTATTAAAGCCTGCTGAAAACTGAACAATTCTTTTTTTCACTGAAATAATTCTTTTATTTTTTCGTTAAATGGATAATTTTCAAAAACTTCTAAACGATTCAACTGTAATTCTAAAAATTTTTCATAATAAGAATTATTTTGATTTAGTTCGTGAATCAAATTTGCAGTTTTTAAATAATCTTTTTCTTGAAACACCAAACCAGAGTTGTATAGTAGCTCATTTGTGGCTTCAGTGGAATAGGAAATGGATAAAGTGAAATTAGAAATTGCTTCTAAAACAGGAATTCCGAAACCTTCGTGTTCACTCATTGAAAGATAAAATTTTGATTCTGAAAGAATTTTATTTTTTTCCTCTTCTGAAATATCAGAATAAATTTTTACTTTTGAATTCAAATTTAACTTATTTATCAATTCCAAAATTTTATCAAAATATTCTTGAAATACTAAATTTGTTTTTCCAATTAAATGAAGTTCATATTTTTCATCTAGTTGGTTTAAAAAATACAAAGTTTTGATTAAATCTTCAATTTTTTTATTTGGAACAAATCTTCCGATAAATACAATTTGATGAGAATTTTTTTGGGCTTTGATTTTTTTTTTGTAATTAATAGCGATTGGTAAAATCTTTTTTTTTTGAGTTATTTTTTTTTGTAAAATTTTTCTGAGGGATAAATGATTGTATCTAGAATCAAATATAAATCCATCCAAAAGTTTAGAAAAAGTTTCTAATTCAAAATAAGATTCTAATTCTTTTTTTTTGAGACTCAAAAAAAAATCTTCTTTGATATGGTTTTTAAAAAAATTTACAGGAGTCATATTATGATACTTCAAAAATTTTTTACCATTTCGAGATAAAAAATTTTCAATTGGAAAACCTGTTCCGCCGTAATGAAGAATATGAATTTGGTTTGGAGCGTTGGATTTAAAATCGGGATCGAGAATTTTTTTTTCTGAAAAATTTTTTCTAGCAACAATTTTAGAATAAAATCCCATTTCTTTAAAAATCAAATCTAGCCCAATGATGTCAGAACCAATTCCATCTGCTTCTGAAAATACATCAATGTATTGAAAAACATTCATTTGTTAAAACTTAAAATTCTAGTTTCATCTAATTCAATTTGAATATTTATATTTTTAAAACCAATATCTTGTAAAAAAGATTTTAATTTTTCATCTACGATTTTAGAAATTGAATATTTTTCAAATGGAGAATTTAAACTAGAAATATGATTTTTATAGGATAACAAAAATTCAGAAGAAGAATTTGTTTTTTCAAAAAGTAAATGAAAAAATGAAAAAAGAATTTCAGATTCTTCGAAACATAAATTATAACTTGAATAAAAAAAATCAAAATCTTTATAATCTGGAAAATTTAAGATATCATTTTGTAAAACTTTATTTGTAGCTTTGTGAAATATTTCAAGATGATAATTTGTGAGAATTGTAAAATCAAATTCTTTAATTTGAAAATAATTTAGTTCTTCATTCAATTTTGGATAAATCAATAAAACTTTTTTATCTTTAGAAATTCTTTCGATTCTACTTGTTAAAGATTTTGAAAAATCAGTTTGGTAAGGTTTTTGAAAATCATAAAAACTTGATTCAGAAAAAACTTTATTTTTTTTTAATTCATTTAGTTCTAAATAAATTTCATCTAGTTTATTTTCTAAACGAGAAATTCTTTTTTTTGATTTAATTAGCTCAAATAAAACTGAATAAAATGCTTTGATTCTATTTTCAGAAAGTTTTTTATCTATAATTGCATAGAATTCTACAAATTTTGTAATTAAAGATTTGAGTGGACCTTTGATAAACCATAATTTTGGATTTGTAAATTTTGGAGGGCTAATTCCTTTTTCAAATTGGGAAGCGATAAATGAAGGATCAAATTCTTTTTTTAATTCAGAAAAATCAGCGGATAAATCAAGGTTTTGAATTCTATCAATTTCTTCTTTGGTGATTGATTTTATCAAAACTTTTTTTTCCAATTCAGAAATGATTTCAGAAACATTAATTTTGGAATCATTTATAGATTTGATAAATTGGTTTAAATTTTTCAGAATTTTACCCGATTTTGAATTTTAATTTACAAGTTTAGGAATTTGTTTTTTAAGACTATTAAAATTTTCTTCTTGCCTAAGAAGTTTAAATTGAAAATATCATAGGTCTTAATGGAAATTCTTTCCTCAAAATACTTTTTAATTTTTCTTTTTCTGCAATTTATTTTTACTGGTTTTTTTATCAATACTCTCAATAAGTTATTATTTAATAAGAACATTGAATTAAGTTTAAACCAATGTATTTTTTTATTACCGTTTTTTACTTTTATAGGACGAAAATTTAAACTCAAAACAAATCTTCCAAAAGGCTACGATATAGTTTCAGTAGAAATTGAAAGTTTTATTTTTATTTTAAATCCAATTTATCTTTTAATTGGAAGAGTTCATTTTTCATTTGTTAGCTTAAAAAATCCCTCAATGAATTATTTAAATTTTGTTTCTTCTATGAAAAAAATAAAATATCTTCCAAAAATTTCTCAAGTAATAATTAAAAGACTTTTTGTAAAAAATGGATTCATGGATATCGAAGATAGATCAGTTTTTCCAATTTATAAAGTCAAAATAGAGAAGTTAATTCTTAAAAGGTCACTTATAGATTTTGCAATCCCTTTTAAAGTTCTTTTCAATTCCAAACTTGCATACTGTAGAATAGGTTCAGGTTATGTAAAAAGTTCCGAGAAAAAAAACACTGGACGACTTGATGTCAAAGGTCTCACTTGGGGTGAAATCATTAGTTTGCAGGGATTGCCTTTATGGTTTTTAAATAATCATTTGAATCTGCATCTTAATTTTGTAAATTTTAACAAAGAATCTCATTTCACAGGTGCAATTAATTTTGAAAAACTAAAAGATGAAACTGGTGAAATTTTTGAGAGAAAAAAAAAGATAGAATTTTCTTATAGAGTTAATTGGAGAGAGTATCGCTTACCTTTTGATCTTGCTTTAAAAAAATCAGTTTCTGCTTTACTTGTTGGATTAAACTATGTTGGTGTATTGAGTTTTGGAATTAGAATTGTAATCAGCACAATAAACAATTTATTACTAAATATTGAAACTCAAAAACCAGAAGAAAGTTGATTTTGAAAGAAAGACTTTTAAACTAAAACAAATTCAAAAATAAAAAACTCTTGATAAAAACGGGGGGCGGGTGAAATTATTAGTAAATACATATAAATAAACAACAACATGGTGATAAAATGAAAATAAAATTTCAAATACACTACAAATTCAAAAATTCAATATCTATATTGATCTTTTTAATGAGCATCAATTTATTCTCACAAGAAATTGAAGTCAAAACTGAAACTCTGTCTGATTCAAAAAATCAGGCTGAAAGAAGAGTGGAAAGAAAATTCCAAATAGGAATCTTCAGTCCAAGTGTTAGAGTCTCTTTGCCTACAACAATTTTTTTATTTTTTTCTATAAATAAAAAAATTACTTTCAATTCAAATTTTTCAAGCTACACAAAAAATGAGAGCAATTTATTACCTTTTAGTAGTTCCTATTTTGTTAAAGATGTTCACACTACTAATTCTAGATACTTCGATTTTGGTTTCAAATATTTTCCCTTTGAATCATTTCCTTTATATTTTGGATTAATAGCAGGAAAAGAATTCAGTAATGAAAAATTTGAAAATTTAGTGATATCTAATAGCATCTACCCTGAGCTTAATAATACTAGATACAGAAAAATCGAATATCAACCAAGTAAATTTAGTGCTGTTTCAATTGGGTTTAATTGGCAATTTATGAGTGGAGTAGTTTTGAATTTTAACTATAATTATGTTTTTATTATAGAAACAAAAAGACAAATTACTTATTTATTTGATAAATCTTGGTCAGTTGCTGATTTGTATGAATTAGAAACTAATAGAAGAACTCAATTACTTCAACAACCCTTTACCTTCTCAATCGGTTATGCGTTTTAAATTTCTACCTTTTGATAGACTTCATTTAAATTTAAAGTGAATTCAATTGAAGGAATAAATATTTTTTGATTTTGGTCTGGGTCAGTTAATGTCCAAGAATTTTCAGGGTTTTTGGAGTAAACTTCAATTTGTTTATATTCATTTGAAACTAAAATATAAGTATTTAATGAAGGAATTGTTCTGTATGATTGGAATTTTTTACTTCTATCGTGTTTTTCTGTTGAATCAGATAAAACTTCAAAAATTAAAAAAAATTATTTCTAAAACTGTTATCGCCAAAGTTTTTATTACTTAGATTCTTGATTTGAGTTTTACATTGCTTCAGATTCCCCTTTTGAAAGAGGAATCATTAAGAAGGAGAAATTTTAAAGCTAAATGAATTATGCAGCTAATAATTCATTCAATGAAAGTTTGTCTGCAGCAAGTCCATTTTCAAATTTTAAAATCCCCAGAGCTTCATATTTTGGTTTAATTCTATCACTTAATAATCCAATTGCTTTTAAGTTTGGAATTAATCTTGAAAATAGTGATTTTCTAAATTCAGACATGATATCTGATTCAAGAACCATTTTAATCCAATTTTCTTCAGATATTTTATGTGCAAAATACTCTTCACGTAATTCTTTAAACATGAATCTATTTCTTAACATAATGCTAACTTCATAAGCCCAATCTTCTCTATCTCTTCTAACAGACTCTGAACATTCTTTAGTGTAATAATCTCTTAAAGCTTCCACACCATAATGAACATGTCTAGACTCATCTGAAATTACTTGTTTGAGTAATTGTTTGAGTAAAGGCTCTTTTGTAAATTTGTACATTAATCCAAAAGCTCCAAGTGCTAAACCTTCGATCATGATTTGCATTCCTAAAAATTTTAAATCCCAATCACCTGCTGAAGTTAAAGCATGAATCACTACAAATAAATTGTCATTGATATGGTAAAGTTTTCCTAATTTATCATTTAGGTACTTTGCAAATACTTCCACATGACGAGCTTCATCCATTACTTGAGTTGAGCCATAATACTTTGCACCCATCCAAGGAGTTGCTTCAACTGTCATAGCTGCTGCATATAAAGCACCTTGTTCCCCATGTAGGAATTGTGAAAGTAACCATGCAGTAGTAGAATGTAACATTTGACCTTTCATATTTTTATCCATCAATCTATACATATCTGTTCCATACATTGGTTGGAGTTTTTCTGGAAAGATTTCTAATTCAAAATTATGTGGATCGACTGAAGTGTTCCAAGGTAAATCATTCGCATCCCATTGTCCTTTTTTTGCTTTGTCGTAAAGGTTTTGGAATTCTTGGTTTCCAAATTGGCTATATTTCCAATCATAATGAATCGCATGAGAGGACTTAATATCGATTTGATTTTTTTTACTTTCTTGCAAAAAATATCCTGATACTGCTGAAGGTAATAAATCCCAAGCCACTTTCACGTTTCTGGATGCCATGTCTGTAATGTCTAAAATTGATGCACTCATATTTGTCCTCTTTTAATAGTTAATCGTTTAACATTCATTATGCGACTTTAAGGATTTGATTTAAAAAAGTACTAATCAATGTTCTGATTAATAAAATTTGATCATCTCTATCAACACTATTTGGAACCATAACTGATTGCATAATTAATCCAAGTGAAAAAGTTAAAATCGCTGAGCTGGCTACCGTGTCACCAAGCCCAATCAATTCACCAATTGACTTTCGATAATAATCAGCAATTTCCTGAATGATATTTTCAGGGTCGTTTGATCCATTTTGTCTATAATAGTCAATTACCAAAAAAAGAACATTTTGAAAAAACTCTTCATTTGAATTTAAATATTGAAAAAGAATTTCAACTCTTTCTTCAATACTTTTAGTTCTCTTAAATCTATCATTCAAAATCAAAACTTGTTTTCTGGAAATTTGAAAAATCATGCTTTTAAAAATACTTTCTTTATTTGGAAAATAATGGTAAAGAGTTCCTGTAGAAATTTCCAAAGATTTGGAGATTTCACGCATGGTAGCTCCTGCAAAACCATTTCTAGCAAATAACTCGAAGCATTTGTCTAACAAAACTTCTCTGTATTCATCATGATCTACTATTTTAGGCAATTTCTAATCCTTTTTTATAACGAATGTTCGATATAATAAACTCAGATTTATTTAAAATGTCAACAAAAAAATTTATTAAAAGTGAATTTTTTTATTTTTTTTTATCAGAATAGATGCAAAGTTATATAAAATCATTTTTATTTTATTTAAAATGAAAGATTTTATTTCTAAACTAAATAAAAACTCTGATAGAATTGTATGAATTAAAATTATACAAATTTCTTTAACAATAAAGAGAAGTGAATCAAAACGAAAATATTTTTGACGTTTTAGAAATTTTTAATAAATTTTTTTTAAATAGAATAAATTATAAAACTTTTTTTTCTCCATCAAAAAGAAATTATTTTATTTATAAAAAAAGTTCAAAACATTTCTCAAAACTTCAATTAATAAGACATAGTTATAACTTATGTCACTTAAATGTTGCTAACTATGTCACTTAAATGTTTATAAGACATAATAATTGACATAATAAAAAATACTTTTTTTTCTAATGTCAATTGTACAATTTTATAAAAAGTTATTTTCAAATTTCAAGTGACATATTTTCTAACTAAACAAGCCTCTTTTTGGCTTAGTTACTTTTGTACACTTTAAATAATAATAAAAATATAATTAATATATAAGGATAGGAAATGAAATTTATTATAAACAGTCAAGAATTCCAAAAAGCTATTTCTGCAGTTGAAGGTGTAATTACAGTTAGAGAAGTTAGATCCATTTTATCAAATATAAAAATTGAGTCTTCTGGTGATAAAGTTTATTTATCTGCAACTGATTTAGAAATTTCGATTAAACACTCAGTTCCAGCTCAAATCGAAGAAGAAGGAAATACATTGATTCCTGCAAAACAATTGAGTAATACTTTCAAAACTGTTAATTTTCAAAAAGCATTTATTCAAACCGATCCAGATAAAGATGGAACAAATTCAAAAACTTTAATTACTGATGCAGAAAAAAAAGAATCTTATGAAATGTTTATAAACGGAATTGAAAATGATGATATCAGAACAATCGCAAATGTGAAAAATACAGATGTAGTTGATTTTCCTTGTATCATTCTTTCTGAAATGATAAAAAAAACTAATTATGCTGTTGCTGTTGATGATACACGTTTTGTATTTAATGGTAATTATCTTATTGCAAGTGAAGGCAAAATTATCATGGTTGGGACAGATGGTAGAAGGCTTTCAAAAATTGAACGCACCATTCCAAATTCTTTACCTTTTACTAAAGGCGTTATTATTCCTCATAAAGCTATTAAAGAAATTTTAAAAATGATTGATTCATCAGAAACTGGGAAAATCGGAATCATTGATAACCAAATTTATATTCATATTGGTAATACTGAATTACTTTGCAAATTAATTGATGGAAATTATCCTGATTACGAAGCAGTAATTCCAAAAGATATGAAAAGTAAAGCTATCATAAACAAAGAATTGTTTCTGTTAAAAGTAAGACAAGCTTTAGTTTCTGCTGAAGAACCTTCACGACAAATTAAATTAGAATTTTCAAAAAATAATCTTCAAATTTCTGCCTCTACTCAAGGTTCACAAGAAGCTCATATTAGTCTTGCAATTGATTATGAAGGAGATGATTTAGTAATAGCTTTCAAAGGGGATTATTTAGTTGATGTTGCAAAAGCAATTGATGACCAAGAACTTCATTTTCATTTTTCTACATCAAATTCTCCAGTGATTGTAAAAGATCCTTCAGATTCTCAATATACAGCTGTAATTA
The DNA here is from genome assembly GCA_013297885.1 of Leptospirales bacterium. GTDB lineage: Bacteria > Spirochaetota > Leptospiria > Leptospirales > Leptospiraceae > UBA2033. Next base: position 45,542 of record JAAFIR010000033.1, read on the forward strand.
TGCCAATGAAAATTTAATGTTTATAAAAAAGCTCAAACTTCTAAATTTTCGGTCATATCAAAATCTAGAACTTGAGTTTGGTTCCAAGCTCATTTTTTTTATTGGCGAAAATGGTTCTGGTAAAACAAATATTTTAGAATCTATTAATCAATTTGCAACTCTAAAAAGTTTCCGTGATAATCCAGAAGAAGAATTAATTAATTGGAAAGAAAATTTTTTTTATATAAAACTTGATTTTGTTAAAGAAAATTTTGATAATAAAATCGAAATTGGATATTCTAAAGAAGACTCTTCAAAAAGAAAAGTAAAACTAAATCAAAACCAAGTCAAAAAAAAACAAGAAATTGTTGGTGAATTAAAAACAGTAATATTTTCACCGAATGATTTAAGTATTTTAGATGGAGGTCCTGCTGAAAGAAGAAGATTTATTGACACTTTCATATCTATTCAAAGCAAAAATTACTATAGTCAGATTTCAGAGTATAATAAAATATTAAAACAAAGAAACTTTTTGTTAAAAAAAAAGAACATTGATCAAAAGGAATTTTCTCCTTGGAATAAACTCTTAAAAGACAGAGCAGAAATAGTTTTTGAATTTAGAAAAGATTATATTCTTAGAATTAATGAAATTTTCAAAAAAGACTTATTTAAACTTAGTAACGGAAAAGATCAGTTTGAAATTATTTATAAACCTGATTTTCAAAGTTATTCTGAATATGAAGAAATATTAAAATCCAAATTAGCAAAAGACATTCAACTAGGGTATACTTCTGTGGGTATTCATAGAGATCAAATTTTTATTGGAACTAATGGAAAAGATATTACTGAGTTTGGTTCACAAGGTCAAAAAAGAAGCACAGTGATATCTTTAAAAACTTCACAATTCCATATAATCAAATCTGAATCAAACTTATCACCAATATTATTAATTGATGATGTGATTCGTGAACTAGATGTAAAAAGAAGAGAATTATTCATAGAACTAATCAAAGAAGCAGGACAAACTTTTTTCACTACTACTGACTTAGAGGGAATTAAGGATTATCTAGGTAGTTTAGAAAATGAAAAAGAAATCTTTGAAGTAAAAGACTTTTCAGTAAAAAAACTTTCATCTATTTTAGTTATTTAAATGGAAAACATTGATAAAAAACTCTTTACAATTTCTGAAATAGATTTTTCAAAATTAATCAAAAATATATTAGAAGTGGATTTAATAAATGAAGCCGAGTATTTAAAAATTCAAAACAATTGGCTAGAAATTGTGGGACCTTTTTATTTTGACTATTCACATCCATTAAAAATAGAAAAAAAAATATTGTATGTTTTAGTTTTAAATCCAGCAATTAAAATGGAGATTTTATTTTTAAAAGATGTAATCTTAAAAAATTTAAACAAATATAAACTTCAAACTGAGTTTAAAAAATTAAATTTTGTTTTTGGAAAAATTCCTATAAGAAAAAATAAGTTAGAAAAGAAAAAAGAAAACTTAGAAGGTAAATCTGAACTTCTAGGTTTAGTTTCTAAAATAGAAGATAAGAGTTTTCAGAAGAAAATGTTTGAACTTTTAAAAGTGATTTAAAAGAATTAGGCAATTTTTTTTGTGACAATAAATTGTTATGCAAAAAAAAGCTTATTCTTTTGAATTCCTCTTAAAAACTTGCTTTCTGCTTCTATCGAAAAATAGCACAAGTTTAGATTTTACTATTTAAAATTTGTTACCTATTCTGATTTGCTATTTTGGGTGGTAGTTCCACCGTAATTAAAATAATGCGTTTTAGTTGGTAACCAATTATCATCTTGTTTCACGTGAAACGAAATCGACACCAATTTAGAATTTTCATCATATGCAAATACTTGTTGTTTTTTTGTATTAGGTTGGTGGTTTTCTCTTTTTTCAATTTTGCCATCTTTGTCTAAAAAAGTTTTAATCAAAGCTACTTGTTTTAATTTATCATCAAAAATTTCTTGATTCAAAATGTTCGGTTGTAAATTTTCCTTTCTAGTTGAAAAAGTTTCAACAGTGTTTGCTTCTTCCCATCTCGTCTCACAATCAATCACCATTTCTTTATTCATTGAAAAGATTCTATGTTTGATTTTTTTTCCACTAGAAATAGAAGTTACTTCAATTTCTTTTAAAATTTCTTTTTGGTTATAAAAAAATTGTTTTTTTTCAATAATCTCTTTTACAGGTGAGTAAAGTTCTTCTAAAATTAATCTATCATTTTCATAAGTATAAATAATTTCTCCGTCAAACTCTGATTTTGAATTAGAAAATTTTTCTTTTATCAATTTTCCATTTGGATTGTATTCATAACTTGCTGAGTATAAAACTTGACCTGATTTATTTTTAACAATTTCAGAAATGGGTCCGTTTTTTTCTTTTCCAATTGTAAATTTATCCAAGTAGGACCATTTACCTGGTGTAAAAGCATTTAGTTGTATAATAATTAAAAATAGGAATAGTTTCATTAGTTTCAATATCGACTTTATAAAGAATTTTTTAATAGTTAGAAACTTAATTTTAAAGATAATTTAATTGGTGGTAATTTATAATTTTCCTTTTTGAATTAAAATTCAGGTTTTGTCCAGTGGAAGTTTTGTGGTTAAATAATTAAGTTCATTCAAATAAACCAAATAAAGTTCATATTTTAGCCCATTTATTGTTTCTGGCGTAGTGTATGTAAATTCTAAAGAAGAAGAGTATTCATTTTCTTTTGGAGCGGTAATAGTATTTTTTGATACTAAAAATTTATTTGGTTCTGAGGGTAGTGGATTTCTATTTTCAATAAAATTTTTTCGAAATTTGAACTCTTTATTCCATCTTTTATCATTTGAATAAATTTTTAATACTAAAGTACGATGTAAATCTCCTGTTGGGAAATTATGTCCTATTCCAATAGTAATTAACTTGATATTAACTTCTTAATCAGAAATTTTAACAATTTCAACTTTTTTACAGATTTCTCTAAAAGTGATTTGTTGTGTCCCCCAGAAAATTCATTTGATTCAGCTGAGTAAGCTTTCAATATTTTACTTTTGTTTTTATGTAAAGAAAAAGTCAATCTAGGATCAAAGGAATCAAAAATAAAAGTTATTGGAGTTGTTACATCAAATGGTATGTTAGCTTTTCAAGAACCTAGATTCACTTCATTGCCAAGCAGAATTCCACTAAATAAAGAACTTGAAGTGTTAAATAATAAATTCCCAGATCCAAAAATTCCAAAAGCTTTTTGGTATGAAGTTATGTTAGAAGGAAAAAAACTTTATATTAAAGATGATGATGTTCATAAAGATATTAAATTTCAAACTTTTGATGTTTTAGAAAATACTAGATTTGGATTTGTAAAATCTAGTTCAGTAAGATTAAGAGAAGCACAAAGCCTGAATTCAAAAATTTTAGAAAATATATTAAAAGAAACTGAAGTTCAAATTTTAAGAACAGGAAGTCAGATGAATGAAATAGAAAACAAATTATCACATTGGTTTTATGTTCAATTAAATGATGGTAAAAGAGGATATGTTTTTGGTGAATACATTCAAGATGGAACTGTTTAAGCGAATAAAAAATATAGTGAAGTTAAGTTTAGTTGATATAGATAACGATGGGATTCCAGAATTAAAATAAAATGAAGGTGGGAGAGGAACTGAGTCAATTGAAATTTTTCAATTTGAAAAAAATCAATTTAATTTAGTTTTTAGCATTCCAAATACTAATGGAGTTTATACAAAAAATATTAACAAAAATTATCTTGAATATTACTCTGAAACTAAAATCGAATCTCCTAATATTTTAGTTTATGAACGTGAAAGTGGTAAAGATAAAACTGAAAACAAAATTGTTCAGGCTTACATAGTAGAAAATTCTAAAATTAAATCTATTCCTTTGAATAAAGTTAAGTTATAAGATTTAAAATCCTCGATTTGAATTTTTTTATTAAATCCCTCTGAAATGAAGTGGTTTAAACTTATGGTAAAAATTTTTAAGTGGATTTATTGTTATCAAAAGAGATTTTTAAATTCTAGCGAAAAAAGATCGACTCGGTGTCAAAATTTTTTGAATAAAAAATTTTGACAAGAGAGGAGAGCTTGTTTTTTGCAGCCATCTTTTCGGCGAAGCAAAAATTCGCCCTGACTCTATGACTAATTTAATTCTTGTTGTTTATTTTTTTTAAAACCATGTCTTCTACGGTATGTCCAATAGAGATAAAAAATCAAACCGGTAAAAGTAACTATGAAAAAAGAACTCATATGAAGTGCTGTTGCATAAATTAATCCCATTGCAGAATCTTTTTTTAGAACAAGAAATCCTGAAATAATTGCTCCGTGAAAAACACCAACTCCAGATGGTGCAGAAGGTAGAGCTAAACTCATCGCACCACAAAATAAAAAGAATACACATTCAACAAAGCTAATATCTAAACCAAGAGTTTTTCCTATTAAATAGTAATTCGTAAAATAGAAAATCCAAGATCCTGCAGTTAAAATTAACAAGCGAATAAATTTTTTAAACTTCAGAAAAGATTCTAAATCTGTGATATGTGACTCAATATGGTTTTTATAAAATTCTTCTTTTTTTAAGTAAGAAAAAAGTTTTGAAAGAATTTTTTTAATTAACTCATTTTGAAATCTCAGTAAATATAAACTAAATAACATTCCAAATAAAATAGAAGAAGAAATGATATAAACTGATAAATTGGAATGATCTCCTTTTATAAAGTTAATAATAAAAAAAGATGCCATTCCCATAACTACAACAAAAATAAAATCAATAACTTTTTCTATAAATAACTTTGATAATAAATTAAAGTAGGCAACTGATGTTTCATTTCTACAATAAAATACTCTGAATAAATCCCCACCTCTTGCAGGTAAAATCATATTAGCAGCATAACCTATAAATGTTGAAGAAATGGCATGTTTAAATAAAATTTTACTCTCAAGTAATGAGCGCCAACGATATGAAAAAATAATGAGTCCCATTAATTGAGAAAAAATAATTAAAACTATATAGTCATAAGAAATATTAGCTGAAATTTTATGAAACTCTGCTACAAAATCAATTTTATATAAAATGAATCCAATAAAGATTCCTGAAATGATTAAACCTAGTAAAATTTTTTTCATATTATCCTGGTGGCCAATTAAATTCTCTTCCTGCAAGTAAATGAAAATGAATATGAAACACTGTTTGACCAGCATCTTTACCCATATTATTTACAATCCGATACCCATTTTTTTCTAAACTTTGACTTCTTGCAAATTCAGAAATTTCTATCATCAACTTTCCAATTATTTTTTCATCATCAATAGAAAGTTTATCTAATGACTCAATATGTTTTTTGGGAATAAATAAAATATGAGTTGGAGCTGTTGGACTAATGTCTGGAAAAGCGATAGAATTTTCAGATTCAAAAAGAATTTTTGCAGGAATTATTTTTTTTACAATTTTACAAAAAATACAATCAATCATCTTCACCTTCAAAACAAAGTGCAGCAGAACCTAGACTCCCTGCAAAATCTTCACCAACTGCAAAAATTAAATTTTCACTTAATACAGGAAATATTTTGGAACGAACTTTTTCTTCAAGGCTTTTTCCAAATAAGGAATAGGATTTTGAAATACCTCCAAGAAATACTATCTTTTCAGGATTGAGTATATATATTATAGCTCTTATACATTCTGAAAATGTTTCAACACCTAGTTCCAAAACTTCTTTTGCATCTTTATCATTTAAAATTACTAAATCAAAAAATTCTTTTGCATTTTGTAATTTTATATTTGTAGCTTCAAAATATCGATTCAAAAATCCACTTGTACTAAAATAACTTTCAGCACAACCTTTTTGACCACAACCACAAATTGCTCCATTTGGTATTACAGACATATGTCCAACTTCCATTCCATTACCTTTAATACCATTATACAATTTTCCATTAAAAATAAAACCTCCACCTAGTCCTGTGCCTAATGTGAAAACAAATAAAGATTTTTTTTTGGAGTCTATTCCAAAAAAATATTCTCCTAGTGAAGCTACATTTGAATCATTATTAAAATAAATTGGAATTGGGAAAATTTCTTTTAGAAAGGAAATTAAATTTACATTTTTTAAATTTGGAAGATTTGCTGATTTTAAAATTACTCCAGAATCTAAATCAATTGGACCGGGTGTTCCTATTCCAATTTTTTCAAACGTAGTATTTTTTTTAATTTCAAAAATAAAATTTTTTATATTCTCTAAGAATTCTTCATTTGTCCAAATTGGATTTGTTTTGATAGAACTTTGAAAATAAATTTTTCCAGTTTTAGAAATTACAGTTCCTTTGACAGAACCACCACCAACATCAATTCCAAGAAATTTTTTCATAAACAAACTTTCTTAAATCTCTAACCACCCAAACCCAAATTCCAACAAACATTGCTGTTGAAAGCCAGTTTCCAAATTTTGAACCTGGGAGCAGGAAGAAATCAACTACTCCATGCTGAATCACTGCAAGAAAATAAGCATAAAACAAAACGACAGTTTTTTTGTCAGATGAATTACTTTTTAACAAAAACAATGCAAAACACAAATTAATAAGTAAATGAATGTTTGAAGAGAAAAGAGTTCTACCAAGAAACATTTCAAAAATTTTATTTTTATCTTTGGAAATATAAACATAATTTTCAATTCCTGCAAAACCTAGTGCAACAAACCCACCGATTAAAATTACATCTTTATCAAATTTTTTTTCTTTGTAGTTATAAGCTCCAAAGAATGCTAAAAGTAAAATAAAAAACTCTTTAAAAGTTTCTTCCATCATCCCAGCTTGTATAAAAGAAATATAGATTGTTTGGCTTAACACAGTTGCTGTTTTTTTTGGTTTAAAATTCACCTCAGGCCAAATGATTGGGTGGAGATATAAAATGATTTGAGTAGTGATGATTCCAAGTATAAGTGCTACACTTGATAAAATTAGTTTTCTTTTAAAATCAGAAGGTTGTAAAGTGAATAAAAAAAATCCCCATGGCAAAATGGAAAGAGTTGCATAAAGTAAAATTTTGAAGTCAATTGAGTTTAAAAATTGAATCAAGGTTCTTCTTCCATATATCTTCCATCAAAATGAGTCACCATTTCTTTTTGAAGTTCAGTTGGCATTCCTGCAGGGTCAAGTGATCCATTCCAAAACAACTCTGTTACTCTAATATTTCCTTTAATACCTGGAGGAGGCATTACTGGTGAGAGTGCTTTGATTAATTCAATAGTTAATGCATCTTGATCAGGATAATTCGAACCTTCAACGATCATTACATCTTCTACTTCACCTTCAGTTGTTATTGTGTATGCAACTACACAAGAATATCTTTGAGGAGCTCTTTTCCAATAGCTCATAAAATTTTCAGGTCCACGCATTCTTGCAGAAATATAGTTTGAATATGTTTTAGGAAGTTTTTTTCCTTTAATTCTTTTTACATATCCCTTTACTTTTCCTTCATCTTCTGCCAGTTTATTTGGAATTTTTTCACCCTGATTTTTTGAAGGTGTTTCTGTTCCCGATACAACACCACCATTTAAATCCTTTACTTGATCTGGAATATCTGGATCTATAAAATAAAATTCCATTTTTTCGGGAGTAAAATGTTGTTTTGAAATATCTTGTTTCTTTTTAGCAGAAGAGTTTCTTTGAACTGAAATTGGAATAATCAGAATTACAGAAAGTAAAATTAAATGTGCTAATAGACTGAAATAAACATTGTTTGAAAAACCTGTTTGTAATCCTCTTTCTTCAAATGGTTCGTTTTCATTTTTTAAAGCAGTTCTCAACATAAACTGGCTTAAAGTATAAATTCCCGAAAGCATAATAAAAAAAGAAATTGGATAAATAATATTGTCCACATATTTGATAAATTCTTTATCAGGAATTCCAACTTTTAATCCAAATGAAGTTAAAAATTTAATTCCAAAAACTGGATCTATATAAAAAGTTAAGGCTGTTGAAAAAAATAATAATACTAATAAAAAAGAAAATAGTAAAGAAAAACCTTTCCAATATCTTCTTAAATAAATATGTCCAAGTCCTGGCAAAATAAATTCTCTGATTTTTGCATATTTAGATTTTTTTTGAAAAGAAGTTGAACTTGAATCAGCTACAACAGTTTCAGATAATTTGGAATGAATGCAAAAACTTAGATAAGGTTTTCTAAAAATTGCAAGCACACCTTTTCTTCCCAAAGTAGCAGATGAAGAATAAATTGTGATAAGCCAAATCAATAAACTAGACTCACCTTTAAAATCTATTTTTCTAATTGCTTCCCCTAGATCTTGTCCATCAGCTTGCAAATAAAAGAAAATCACATTTAAGACAACAAACCAAAATATACTCAATAACCAAATTAAAACAATAATGATTAAAGTTTTGAATAATGAAAATTCTTTTTCGTTAACAGCACCAATACCAGATTGATTAAACATGCTGAGATTTTTTTTTCTAGAAACAATGCTTCTAGCTTCAAAAAATAAAATTGCTAATCCAAATAATGCCCAGAATGAAGCAATATTTCCAATGTATTCAACTTTTATTTTATTTGCAAATTGTTCTCCCCATTCGTTATACATGGAAATTAAATCCACAGGATAACAAACAGCAATAACAAATAGTTGAATGGTAATAGATTGAAATGCAGCTTCTCTAAGTTTTTTGTTATGCAAAAATAAAATCAATACACCAATTGGAAAGAAAATTCCTAATCCTAAAAAAGGTGAAGCCCAAACTAAAAAATTTAGGCAATAGTTTAAAATAGCTTGGTGTTGGAATTTATATCTTTTGGGTTCATGAAATTCTAAAATTTCTTCCATAAATTTAGAATTTACAAATTGAAAAAGGAATCAAGTAATTTCTTAGTTGAGAGTTGGGGAAAAGGGCTTGGTTTTTTGGATATTGATGTAGTATTGAAATAACTATTCTTATACTTGACTATTTTTAGCTTTTTTTTAATTAATCTGAATGGAAATTAGAGATTTAAAAAAACCACCAAAAAATATAAATACTAAAATAAGTCCAGAAAGAATCGCTAGAGATTTATCTAAATTAATTGGTGTAGAATTTAAATTAACTGGGAAATCCAGAACTGATGGTTCAAATATCAGAAAAATAATTTCAAATTTATTAATAAAAAATATAAAACCTGTTTTAGCAATAGATGATACATATCAAATCCTTCAAAAAAAAGGTTTACCAAAATTACTAGCTTATTGTATTGATACATATATAGTCACTTCTGATGAAAACTATAATTTACAAGTTTGGAATCGTTTTCCAAATTCAGAAAATCCACTAATAAAATATAACAATTCTGATTTAATATTATCAAAAGATATCTTCTTCTTATTTGTAAAAATTAAAAACTCTTTAATTGACTCGATTATTATAACCTCTCCAAAATATATTGAAGATAAATTTGGTAATTTTGGAATTACTACAATTAAGCATCAATTAATTATTAGTGAATCGGTGAGAAAGAAGATTAATGATTTAAAACCATCTATACTATTTGAAAATGATACTCTTGCTATTCAAAAAATCGCCCTAAGAAATAAAATTAAAATTCAAAAAGTTTCAATTAAAGAAGAACCCATTAAAGAAGATCTTTACCAACTTGATGTAATTCGAGATACTTTGTCCTCAAGAATGATTGGTATGCAACTTCCTGAGTTACAGACTAAAAACAAAGGTCAATTAGTAGAAAAAGAAGTTATTCAACTACTTGGGTACAATCCTGAAATTGATATTTTGATGGAGGGGAATTATCCGGATCTTAGACATCAATTGTTGGAAATAAAAGTTCAAGATTCACCAACAGTTGATCTGGGAAAGTTTTCTCCAATTTTAAAAACGAAAGGATTTACAAATTTAAATGTTAGCACTGAGGACGTAAGATATTTTATTGCTCTAGTTGATCGAAAAACAAAAAAAATTACCTCTTTAGTAATAATGCCTGGTAAAGAATTTAGCAAACATTTTTCTGATGTACCTGAAACTAGTTTCAAATGTCAAAAAGGAATACCTATTGATTTTTTTAATAAATATTCTGGAAAGTCTATTTACTTAAAATGAACTAAAAAATTCACTTGTCAAGTCTTCAATTTCTTGGGTAAATTTATCAGGTGATTTAATATTTTTTTTAACTAAATTAATTATATTTTCTGCAATAGATGAATCTGGATATGGTAGAGGAAATTTTTCAACATATTGTGTCAAATATCTTCTTTTTCCTGAATAAAGCTTATTTGAAAAATTTGAATCATAATATGATTCAATTGATTTTGAATTTGCTATACCCAATATTAGATAAAGTATTTTTAATTCTTCTTGAGTTTTTGCAGGTATCCAGTAACAATTTCCATTAACCAAAAGTTCTTTATCATCTATTAAAAAAACTGGTTCTTCACTTATATCCCGAAAAACAACTTTTGGAAATGCCCAGTCTGTTGGTTTGTGAGGAACCCAAATTTCATACCATTTTCTACCTGCATCAATTAAATATTTTCTAGATTCAAGTTGTTTTCTAAAAGAAAGTAGATACTTCTCAGCTTTTGGATAATTTTCTAAATTCACAGGTTCTCTACTTTCATTGAAAAGATATGGATATAAAATTTTAAAATTTGTTGAATCCTTTGTTAGTTTCCACCTTGTAACATCATTTGATGATATCAAATTATATAGTAATTCTTTTTCTGGTCTTGAGTCTAAGGGGATAGTATCCCAATCATTTCTAATAAAAACACTATCAGCAGTAGTTTTGACTCCCACTTTAACTTTCAAAAAGTCTTTTATGTAATAAAATTTATTTTTTGATTGTTTAATTTTTTTGTTTATAGAATTAATTGTCCAAGGATTTTCTGGATTAATTGAAATTTCAACTTTCTGATGATTTATAGAATAAAAGGTATTATTAAATTTTATTTTTCCTGAATGTCCATTTGAAGCTAACTCTAAAAGATCTTTTTTAATTGTGATTTCTTTAAAGGGAAATTGAATATTTTTATCTTCATATATTTTCGAATAAAAAATATTATTTTTTTTTGAAGGGTTTTTCTTTTTCCTTCCAACTAAAATCGCAGGCAGGACTGCTGCCTTAAAAAATTTAGTGTCACCTAAATCATATAATTCAAGAATTTCTAAATTTTCAAATAAGTATTTTCTGATTGATTCACCAGATTTTGTAAATAGAAATCGATTTGAAGTAATAACAACAATCAATCCATTTTCTTTAAGGAAGTTTATCATCGAAATTAAAAAAACAAAATACATATCAACTCTGCCTTTTAAATTAAAATTCTCTGCAAACTTTTGTGATTCAGTCCCACCCATGACTTGTGTTCGAATGTAAGGGGGGTTTGCAATAATAGTATTTGGTTTTATTTCTTCTAGAAGATTCTGAGAGAATAAACTGTTTTCATTAAAACTATTTGTTTGGTATTGAATAAAGTCTTCATTTAATATTTTAACCTTCATATTGTTTTTAAATCTTTCCTTAGCTTTTTCAAATGAGATAAAATCGGATTCAGCTCCGTAAAATTCAAAATTTTTACATTCTAATTTTTGCAAAAGAGCTTCAATTAAATTTCCATCACCACAGGAGGGATCCCAAATTATATTTTTTTTCAAGTCAAAATCATAAAATTGAATTATTTTTTCTGCTAAAAACTCGGATAAATTTTGAGGTGTAAAATGTGATCCTGTTAATTTTTCAAGTGTAAACTTGGATTTAACCATAAATACAGCATATAAATTTGACAATATTATGTCAATAATTTAACTTAACATAATATAAGCTAAATAAAATTTGTATCAATAATTTGTATATTTCTCTTTTAAATGTGATTTCCATACTTATTTTTCTTTTTTAATTAATTATAGGTTTGGTTGTTTTTTAAAATTCCATCAGTGTTTTTGATGTAAAGATTTAATTTTTGATTTTGAATTTCTTTAATTCATATTCTGATTAAAACTTTAAAGAAAAAAAATAATTTCTTTCAACATGTAAATTTATCGAGATATAGATTATAAACTATTATAAGTCGCTATCAAACTGATTTCTCCTACACAAAGCGAACTCTATGGTTCAAAAAGTCAAATCATTTTTTAAAAATTGGGTTAATAGAAACAAAATTAGGTAGATAAGGTTTGTTGCTTTTAATAATCGCGATGATGATTTTAATGATCTTGTTAGCGATATTATTAAGAACTAATTTTTTCTTTTTTCCTTCAGCGACTTTTCTTTGAAAATATTTTTTTATTTCTTTGTTACTTTGTGTTGAACTCATAGATGCCATGTAAATTACTTTCCTAATTTTAGAAGGAC
>JAAFIR010000058.1 GCA_013297885.1 Leptospirales bacterium
CCTATTTTAATATTTTTTTTCCAACCTTTTATAAAAAAAAATTACCCCCTTTAAAAACATTTCTCTAAACACTCACTGTCAAAGCGAAAGGGCTTTCCTTTTTGGTAATAAAATTTTGTATAAAATTTTATTACCAAAAAGGAAAGCCCGTTTTTTTTCACCTCGTTCACCAATAACCATTCCTTCACATAATCAATGTTAGGTGAGAAAAAATTCGCACATAAAAATATACTACTCTTTTATTCTCCAAATACTATCGTCATACAATACTATGTTCGGAAAATTTCAAACATACGAAATAAAATTTATAACTTTTTCTTTTTCAAAAGAATTTACAATAGTTAGTTTTAATTTCATTTTTGTTTGAAATAATTTTTGAATTTGGTTTTGAAATTCATTTAAATCATTTTCTGAAAAAATTGTAATTGGTTTATAGTTTAATTCTAAACTCAAATCTTTTTTTTGAATCATCTGAAATTGTAAAATTGGTTTTTCTTTGATGATTCTAACAATATCAATTGGATTAATAATTTCTCCATTTAGATTTTTAAATAATACAAATTTGCGAGTTAAAAGATTTTTTACTTTTGGCATTGGGTCATTACATTCACAATCTGAAAAATCAATTTCACCAAAATCAGAAGTTTTATAACGAAGAAGAGGCAAAAATGGATTTCGCCCACCTGTAATAGTAATTTCGCCAAAAGTATTTTCACTCAAGGTTTCATTTTTTTCATTTGTAATTTCTAAATGAACATCAGTTGGAAGAAGATGAAATTCATTTTTTTTACATTTGTAAAATAATGGACCTGTTTCGTTGGATGAAAAAAAATCTAGAACTTTTGTGTTGAATTTTTTTTCTAGCTCTGTTTTTAAATTTTCTGATAATTCCATCGAAGAGGAAACTAATGCTTTTGGTGAAATGTTCACATCTAGTTTCAGTAGTTCAGAAAATGCCACTGGATCTCCAGTGATTAATTCAGGATTGTATTCTTCTAAAAATTTTATTCTATCTTCAATTTGATTCCAAGAATTTTTATGAAGGTTTATTTTTGTAAATGCAGAATGATTTAAATAAGAATGAATGGTTGCATAAACTGCAGTGTTTTGTTGGTAACAAAGCATTATACAATTTAATTTGTTTTCAGTAAAATGAATTGAAATATCATTTTGTTTTAATACAAATAGTAAAAGTGGAGTATATGCCCCAATATGATCTGGTCGCCCTGGAATTTTAATTGGCACACCAGTTGTCCCTGAAGTAGAATTTACAATTAATCTATCTAAAGAAATTTCAGTTGGAACAATTTTTTCGAGATGAAGTGCAATATCTTCTCTTCTCATTGGTTTTATTTTTTGGAATTCAGAGGGAAGATTTAATCCTTTAGAATTATTTTTTAGCAAAATAGATTTGTCTTTATTTTCTAAAACCCAATTTAATATTTTTTCAGGAATTTCTAAATTTCTTTTTTCACGTTTTGCGAGCTTTTGAGTAAACTTATCTAGATATTTAAAATCTTCTTCGTTTAGTCTATCTCCACATTCATAATTCCATTTTGGTGCATTAGGATTTTCTAATATTGATTTTAAAAATTCTGCATTTGATTCTTGGATTAATGGAACTCTTTTTATTAATGCTTCAGGTATCATTCCCGATCCATTTTGGAAGCTGCTTCTTCTGCTTCTTTACGAGCCATTTCTTCTCTCAAAAGTCTAGCTCTTTCGCGAGCTTTTTTGGATTCTTCAAACATAAATTTTCTTTCAATTGAATCAATGGATTTAAATCTATCTAGAAATTTTTCTTTGGTTTCATTTTTTAAAATTAAATCAAGTGAATAAAAACAAATTCTTACAAACTCTTCTTTTCTTTCCATATCAAATAAAAAATCTTTTACTTGAACAATTTCAGAAATTGGCTCTAAATCAAAAATTAATTTTTTTACTTTTGAAAGCTCAATTCCTAAATCAAAACTAGAATCAGATAAAAAATAAGAAGCAAGTAAAATCATTCTTGCATAATTTTCATTTTTTTGTAAATCAATTTGAAAACTTATCGTGTTCCAATCCTCAATAGATAATCCAAATCTAGAATACAGATCTTTGATAATTGCTAGAAGATAAATATGATCTGAAATATTTGGATGAATCGAAATTTTTTTTATTAAAATTAAATTTGGTGCTTTGGATAAAAATTGTAAATAGTATTGTAAATCTTTTAATTCACTCATAAAGAATAATTTCTCTCTGAAAATTTTTTAGCAAAATCTAGAAGTGAATTCCAGTCTGAGATTGGATGGATTGCATATCCCATTTTTTCAAGTTCAAGAAGGTCTTTATTTTTTTTATAATCAGACCATAAATTTAGAACCATTGTGCCAAATCCCCCAGCTTTGTCTAAACTGGTTTTTGTAATTTCTCTACCATCACTCCCTTTTTCATCTTTATCAAAAATAGTTGTAATTCCATCATCTGAAATATGAAGTATATGAACTTTTTTTTCTGAGGGTTTTATATTAGAATATGTATCTCTCAAAATATGAAGTGGAAATTGTGTTGCTCCACCAAAAAAACCAGTGATGATTCTAAAAATTTCTTTTTCATCATTTATAAATCCACCAGTTGTGATAAATTGTTTTTTTCCTGACCATAATGTTGCTTGCACTTTACTTCCAACTCGCAGTGCAGATAAAGAAATAATTGCACCAGCAAGAGCCAAATAAGAAAGATAAACTGAAGGATTTGGCATCGAACCAGAACAATCAATATAAATATCTAAATCAATTGGTGACTTTTCTTCTTCTTTTCCAACATCAAAACCATACACTGCTTCAACAGTTGTAAAACCTGGAATCACAACTGCTGATTTTATTGCTGTTTGAATCCAATCAATATTTTCAATAGGTGAACCAATATCCCAAGTGTCATAACCTTCGTGTAATTGCTCTTTTGCTTCAGGAAGTTTTTTTTCTGGAAACGGAACTAAGTGCTTTATAGCAATTTCTTTGTAGTATCTGTATTTTAATTCATCAGCAGATAAATTAAATCCAAGTGCTTTGATAATTTCACCAAATTCAAATGAGGTTCTGGTTTGAACACCAGGGCTTTTTGGCATATCAAAAATTGGTTTAGCAAATTCTTTTTCATCAAGAAAAATTTTTTCGTCTTCCAAAGGATGAACATTATCTTCAAATTCACTTTCATCAACATCAACTAGTCCAGAAGGAAAAGAAGTTCCTGATTCTGATTTTTCATTATCCAAAAGTCCTTTCATAATTTGTTTAGTTTTTGGAATATCATTTAATAAATATGGATAAATTAAATAAGCAAATCTTCCTGAGCCTCGAACAATTTCTCTAGAAAAATTTCTTATCAAACGATTTCCAAGTTGAGCATCTGTTTCTAACTCAGTTGAAATTTCTCCTTTTGCTAAATATCCTTTTTTCATTCCCCAGAGAATTTCATAAGTGCGCATATAAAAAGTCCAAAGTTTAGTAAACTCAATACCTTGGTTTATTTTTTCATATACTGAATCAATTTTTAAATTAAATTCTCTTTTTAATTTATCATTAATTAAAAGATCTGTATATAAATTACAAATAAAACCAGCATGAGTTTCATAACCAAAAAGAGCTTTTCTAATTCGTGCAATCATTCTGCCTTGATCCAAAATATCACCAGGAGCATAAATATGATGACCAATTTCATGTGCAAAAATTTCTACTGCATAATTTTTTAAATCATATTTTAAAATTTGTCTAAGTCCAATTACAATTTGCTGGTCAGTCAAACGAATCATTGCAAAATTTTCACCAAGTCCCTCTTTTTTTTCTTGTTCAGCATTTATACAAAAAATAGGTTTGGAAATTTTTAAAAAACTAGACCAAATTTTAGAAGCTTCTTCCCATGCAGAATTAAAATATTCAAAATCTCTTTCAGAAACTTTTAACATATTGGATACACAAAAATAGAATAAGAATCATTTAAAGTAAAAAAATAAGCATGTTTAGTTTGAATAAATGATTTGATATTAAGTGAAATTTTTTTTAACAATTCAATACCAGTAGAATTAATTTCTTCAAGTGAAATCATTTGGTTTTGAAAATTTAATTCCAAATTAAATCTTTGTAAATAAATAGAATAATAATCATAATGAATTAGATATGAAGATTCAAAATCCGTAAAGAAAATTTTATCATCTAGTAGTTTTACTTCTGGAATATTTTGAAGAATCCCATTCATCAAAAATGAATTTTGGAATTTGATTAAATCTTTTTTTGGCTCTGAACTTTCTAGACTAATCCAAGGATTTTTTTTCATAACAGAAATTTTTTCTTCTAAATTAATTTTTTGATTTTCAAAAATATTTAAAATTAGTTCTGAATTTAATAAATTTAGATTCTCCAAACAAAATTCTCTATAAAAAGAAAATCCATTTTTCCATAATAGAATTTTTAAAATGTTAAAAAATTCTTTTTCATTTTGAATCAAATAAACTAATTTTTCTAATTCAGAAATTAATTTTTCTAATTTTGTTTCATTTTCTTGAAATAGATTTAAAATTAAATTAGAAATAGAATTTAAAAAATCTTCAAAATTTAAAAAAATAAATTTGTATTCCAATTCTAAAAATTTTAAAAAATAAGAATCAAATTTTGGAAATTTAGAACTAGTTCCTAAAATATTTTTTCCTAATAATTCTAAAATTTTTTTATACAAAATTTCAACATCAATTTCATTTTTATTTTTTTCAAAAAAAGGAATTAAAATTAGGTCAAAATAAAAACCCAAATCAGAACCAGAAATTTTTGGATAATAAAATTTGGAATCTGAATAAATTTGATTCCAGCTATTTTCCTTATTCTTAACAAAAGAATAAAAATCAGAATGGGTTATTTTGTTTTTAACCATTTTATATAATTGGTGTATCTTTGGTGAAGATATTTTAATTTTAAAATTGCATCATATACTGTTCCATAAAGTTTTCTACCAGTTTGCCATTCAGTCAAAATTTTTTCTATTTTAGCGATTTGTTCAGTTGCTTCTTTTAAACTCACACCATCTAAACCTTTATCAAAATTTTTTTCAATCTCTTCCACGACATCATTTTTATCTAAACCTAATTTTTCATATTCAGCACAAGAAAGTTCAAATAATTTTTTAATCCAAGAAATTTTATCTACTCGATAAACTTGATTTTCTGGATTTGTAAAAAAAACTGCATCTGGATTTTGAATGAGTTTATCATGAAGCACAAATGGTAAAATATGATTGATGTCTTCAAAGCTCACCACTTTTTCTCCACGAAAATAAGTTAATGCTTTGATAAATACAAGGCTAGTCATAATTGCTCTCACAGAAAGTCCATTTCTAGTTTGATTTCCCAAATCTTTAATTTTATCTTTTCCAGTTTCTAAACTATCAAGCATTCTAAAATCAACAGCAGAAAGTTTTACAGTGTCTTTAGTTTTGTATTCGATTTGCTCAGAGGCTGGTTCATAAAATTCAAAATGAGATGCAAAGTATTCAATTCGTTTTAAAAGTTGTCTAGGGAATTCTATTTCCATAATTTCTTTGTTCATCAAATTAATTTCTTCTTCAGAAAAAATTATTGAACTAGGAACATTTTCTTCTGGTTTAATCCCTGCTTCAATTCTAGATAATAACTCTCCAATAAATCTAGAATTAAAATGAAGAGCTTTCACCACAATATCAATTCTATCTCTAAGAGCTTCAATCACTTGGTA
This sequence comes from Leptospirales bacterium, assembly GCA_013297885.1. Taxonomy (GTDB): domain Bacteria; phylum Spirochaetota; class Leptospiria; order Leptospirales; family Leptospiraceae; genus UBA2033. Next base: position 5,745 of record JAAFIR010000058.1, read on the forward strand.
GGTCCCCCCACCTGCATCATCATTTGCAGTGAGATACCAAGCAGCTTCTGGGCATTCATAAATTTGATCCATAATTTCTGCATAATTATCACCAAGGACTGTAAGAAGAGCTGACTGAGTGCGAGTAGGAATTCGATTGTATTCATCAATAATTTTTACACGAAGTCCAAGCCATTTTCTCCAAGCAATTTTAATATCATCCATATTTTTTGCATTCATCAAATCAGATGGAATTGGATTTCCGAGCAAATCAGAAATTGTCATTTGAGGTTGACCATGTTGAATTGCCCGTTTAATTTCTTTTAATGAATAACCAGCAATCACTGCCATTAAAATTGCACTTGCAGTTTTACCTCTACCAGGTCCACCCACAATCAAACATCTTCTTCTGGTAATCAAATTTAGAAGCGGCATCAAAACAAAACTAGAATAAGATTGATCTGAAGGTAAATTGATTTTGGATTTTAAATCTCCAATTGTATATTTGGTACTTGGTCCATCATTGTATTCAATATCATAATATGGACTAATGATTGCATGATTTACAATCCAAAAATAAGCTTGTCTCAATTTTTCATCTAATGAAATTTTTTCATTACTCGCTTCTTGTTTTTTTTCCCCTACCGGTCCTGAAAAAAAATCCACCACTGAAAATTTAGAATCTTTTTTTGCAGCTGGTCTTGTGGGTGATTCAGAAACTTTTTGGTTTTTGGTTTTATAATCCATTTTACAATCCTAATTTTTTTTCGATGATAAGTTTTGTTGCAGCTTGGATTTCACCTGTTTCAGAATTTACTAATTTTAAATAAATTTCAAAATTATTTTCTTTTTGGTACATTTTTCCGACAGCTAAAAGTTTTGCACCAAGTAACTCTCCAACTTTAACTGCATTTTTTTCATCAATTGCTTGAAGGTTTAATTTTTGTTCCAATAAAACTTTTTGCAAATCTTTTCTTTCTACTACTTTAAAAGTTTTATTTTTTAAAAATGAAAGTAAAGATTGTTCTAAAAAATACTCAGCTGATTTTTGGATTTTTTTATCTTCATATGAATATGGCAAAATTGCAAGTGTAGTTCCTTCTTTTAAACTAAAGCTGGAATAATCAATTAGTTGTGAAATTGCTTTTTCATAAAGTTTTGAAAGAGTTTCTTCTCTTTTTTCATTAGAAATTTTGGAAGCAGAAAAATATTCTTCAGATGATTCAAGTGGCTTAGATTTTGAATTTGCCATTTCTTCTTTTGCAAAACGGATGATAATAGATTCCAATTTATCAGTTGGAAAATTATCTCCTGTGTGATGAGAAACAGAACCAGACTTTCCACCATCTGATTCTCCTTTTTCACCATAAGTCAAAAAAATATATTTTGCATAAGTGTATTGAGAAATTTGTCTTAAAACATATTCTCCATTTATATCTAAACCACCAGTTCCAATTGTAAAAATTTTAATTCCTTTTTCACGAGCTTTCTTAGAAGTTTTAACATAATCATAACTTTGACCATAATCCAAATGTGGAGCTGCATCAGTGATTACAAAACTTAATTTGATTGCTTTTTCATTCCAATTAATATCTTCGATGGAGTCTTTTAATGCTTCTTGTAAATCTTCAGGAACATCTCCTCCTCCACCAGCTGAAACTTTATCTAATTCTTTTTTGAACGCGTTCAAATCATTTGTAAGCCCGATCACTTTAGTTCTGTATTCTTCCCCTTTGTCACGATACAAAACCATTCCAAATCGAACCTGTCCATTTTTATCTCCACCCAAATTCAAATTGATAATTTCAATTGTGTTTTTTAGTCGAGCAATTTCTTCACCCATACTTCCAGTAGTATCCAAAACAAAAACTATATCTAATGGATAATTTTCAATTTCTTGAGAATCAAGTTGGATGATTTGTTTTCTACTTCCTTGTCTATCAAAACTAATTTCTTTAGAAGCTTTGTTTTTTTGAAAAACAGCATTAAATTTATACTCATCTTTATATTCTGAAGGAAAAAATAAATAAGTTCCATCTGAGTATGTTAAACCCTCTGATAAAGTTTTAAAACCAGATTTGATTTTTACTTTTGTATTTGGTAAAAATTTTCCATTTGCATCTTTTACTTGAAACCAAATTCTTTCTTTAGTGTTTAATTCTAAATGATTAGCGTCAGGTTTAAACTTTTCTAAAAAATTTTGAAAATAATTAAATTGTTTGTTATCATCACTGAATCCTGCCTTTAATCCTGACTCAGAAGATTTTTTTTTGGATGAAGTTCCTCCTGTTTTTTCGATGCCTCCATATCCTTCACCACCAGAATCACTGACACCACTTGCACTATCAGATTCTTTTGGAAAAGCATAAGACTTATCATCTTTCTTTTTTACTTTTGAAGATTTTTTAGAATCTGAGGAAGCTTCTTCTTTAATTACTGTTTTTGAACTTGGGCTTGGGGCTGGAGCTTCTTTAGTTTCAGAAACTGAACTGCAACCTAAAACTAAAAATAATAGAAGACAAAAAATTGAATTTATAAAATGAAACATATACAACCTTTATGAAATTAATACAGATAAGTAGTTTTTCCAACGATAGGGTAAAATATGCAAGCTCTTTAAAAGAAAAAAAATTCCGTGACACAGAAAAAAAAATTTTTATTGAAGGTTATCGTGAAATCCTTCGAGCTTATGAATCAAAAAAAATCCAATTTTATTGTATGTACATCTCACCAGAATGTTTCCTCGGTGAAAATGAAGAAGAATTAATTCGTAGTATTGACACAAATGTAATTGAATTACCAAAAAAAATTTTTGAAAAAATCTCATACAGAGATCGACCAGATGGTTTAATTGCAATTGCAGATATGCCCGACTTTAGTTTTAATGAAAATGAAATTACGGGTGATAACTATTTAATTATTGAAGGTGTGGAAAAGCCCGGGAATCTCGGAACCATTCTAAGAACTGCCGATGCTGCTGGAGTTTCAGGTGTAATTGTCACAGATTCAAGACTTGATATTTTTAATCCAAATGTGATTCGTGCTAGTACTGGAATTTTATTTTCTTTTCCTATTTATGTTTCAACTATTGAAAATGCTTTAAATGTTTTTAAGAAAAAAAAATTTACTTTATATAGTCTTAGTCCTGAAGCAAAAAAATCTTATACAGAATTTAATTTTAAATCAAATACTCTATTTGTGTTTGGAAATGAACAATTTGGTTTATCAGAATTTGCAAAAAAAAATATAGACCATTTGATTTCTATTCCAATGAAAGGTGCTGCTGATTCTTTAAATTTAGCAATGTCAGTTGGAGTAATCTCTTATGAAGTATTGAGGCAAAAAAACTGAACATAGCTTATTATATTTCAGGACATGGATTTGGTCATATAAGCCGGTCTTTTGAAATTATTAAATCAATTTTAAATTTTAAACCAGAAACAAAAGTTTTTGCTTGTACTTTAAGAGAAGATTTTGTAAAAGAAAAAATAAAAAATTTAGAGTTTAGAAAAGTTCAAACTGATGTAGGAATGTTTCAAAAATCTTCGATAAGTTTGGATATTGAATTAACACTATTGGAACTAAAAAAATTTCAATCTCAAAAAGAAAAAATTTACCAAGAAGAAATAAAATTTTTAAAAGAGAATAAAATTGATTTATTAATTTCTGATTCAGCATCTTTTCCATTTTTATTTGCAAATCAATTAGGAATCAAATCAATCTTTATAGGAAATTTTACTTGGGATTTTATTTATAGTAGACTTGTTGCAAAATTCAGCATTGGGGCTATCTAGAAATTTTTTAGATTCAAATTCCATAATCCGCAACATAGATTCATAATTAAATCACAGAATCCTTTTTTTATGTTTCTAAATACATCAGTC
>JAAFIR010000053.1 GCA_013297885.1 Leptospirales bacterium
GTTTCTCAATACAAGCGAACGGGATTGTAGCGTTTCTGAATCCTCTGACTTTAGTCACAGGATTCAGAAGTAGCGAAAAGCCCGGTTTTTTTTCACCTAACCCTTTTTCTCTTCAAATAAAAAAGGATTAGGTGAAAAAAAATTTGCCCTGAAATTGAAATTTTTCTTAACTTGGACGTTGAAAATTATCTTGCTTTTTTGGGATATCATCTAGATTGATTCTTCTCATTTTGACATCCACTGTTAAACTTTGTCTTCCAGAACCTTTATAAGTGCCTCTCACAGGTGAAACATCATTAAAGTCTCTTCCAGTAGCAATTCTCATATGTTTGTTTGAAGATACCATGTTGTTGGTTGGATCAACTCCAAACCAAAAAAAATCAGGAATAAAAACATCCAACCAAGCATGAGATTGTTCAGCTCCAACTAATTCAATTTGAGAGTTTGGATCATAACTTTCGATATAACCACTTACATATCTAGCAGCAATTCCAACTGAACGAAGACAAGCAATCATTGTATGTGCAAAATCTTGGCAAACACCTTGTCTTTTTGTAAGCACTTCATCAATCGGTGTATTGATATTTGTGGAACCTGTTCTATATTGAAATTCTTTAGTAAAAGATTGGTTCAAATCCATAATTGCATCAGATAATTTTCTATCAGGTTCTAAGAACTTTTTTGCAAACTCTTTTACAGTTTCCGTAATAGGAACAAATTTTGACTGACTTAAATAATCATAAAAATCTAAATCATTTTTTCTAAAAAAATCTTGTGCGTCTTTTATTTTTAAACTCGAATTTAATGGTTCAATTGAGGGTTCGTACAAAGTAACATCAGTATCAGAAATAATTTCTAAATTAAAATGTCTAAAAGGAACTGAAAATTCAAATACTTTATTTCCGAAATAATCAATATGATAATACATTGGAACAATCGGGTCAAGCCTTATCAAATGTGAATTTACTGATTGGCATAAAGTTTCAAGTGGTGAAACTTTTAATTGTGAATATGACTCAGTTGCTTCATAGTCATATGAATAAGTAGTTTTGTGTATGATTCTATATCTCGACATATTTTTTTATACCGTAAATGGGGAGGATGAGGATATATTGGAATATCTGTCCATGATTTTATTTCCTAACAAATCAATTCCCGCTCTAAGATGGTTTGCCCAGAAACCAGGTTTAACTTCATCTTTGGAATAAAGAAATTGATCTTGTTTTTTTATTTTTTTTGGTGTTATATTTTGTTCACTTCTTGAAATATTATTTTTTAAATCAAATGCAAAAGCTCTACTAATTAAAATATCACAAATGTATTCTGGTGTTTCTTCTTCTTGAACTAATACCGTAGAATCGGTTCCAATTTCAGAAAGAATTTTTTTAATTCTGTCTAATGTGTTTACAAGAGAACCAGAATAAGATTTGTCAGTAATAACCATCTTGTAAGCAAAGTATGGATCGTAAGCAGACTGGTATTCATTTTGAAATGCTTCATGTGAGTCTAAAATTTTTAAAATAACAATGATAAATGGTTGTAAGTTTGCTAGTTCTTCTTTGCTGTTTGCTTGTTTAACTAAAAATTGAATAGTAGATTTTATCACTGTAATGATATAAGAACATCTTTCAATATTTCTACCAAGTTGAATAAACTGTAAAATATCTTGTCTTGCAAAAGTATCAAGCGATGCACCATAAAAACTTTGTGAATAATGTACAACACCTTTTAACCACTCAGAAAGTGAGTCTATATTTATGGATTGATTATTGCTTCCGGGTAATTCAGACAAATATTCTAAAAGTTTTCTAAGTGAAACCCACATATCATTTGATAAATAATTTTGAATTTCACGAGCATTATTTATCGCATAATGAACATTAGAGCGTAACGAATAAGGATTTCTGCTATCGACAACTGCATCTTTAAAAAAACTCACATGCCAAGGATCTACTGTTTTGAATAATTTTTTTACTGGTGAGCCAGTTAGTTTTGATAATGTTTTGATTAAGCTGGTATATGATGGATCTTCTGAACCAAGCAGAACATCTATCTCTGAAGAATATGCAACTTGTAAAACATTTGCTGTCGTTAAACTTCTGTTTAAATATCTTCCAAGCCAAAATAAAGATTCTGCTACACGACTCAAAATAATATTTTTTCTAGTCTTCATTAAAACTGAAGTTTGTAATAAAGAATTTTTTTGTTTTGGAGCTTGAACCCAAGTATCTTTGCTTCCACCACCTTTCGAGTTACAAACCATTACAGAACTTTCTTCCTTTGAAACTCTTGTCAAAGCACAATTACTTAAATAAAAATCATGCCCAAGAAAAGTATAAAATCTTGTTTCAACAAATCTTTCTTGAAAACCTTTTTGATGAAAAACAGTTGATTTTGAGAGAGTTGTATGTTTTTGAACGACATATTCTTCTTTATCTGATAAGACTTTTTCTTTAAAATTTTGAATCTCTTCTTTTGAAGATTCTCTACCAATTAATATTCCATTTCCACCTGTTCCATGTTTTGGTTTAATTACATAATCATTTATATTTTCAAAAACATGATCTAAAAACTTATTATTATCAAATAAAAAAGTTGGAATTGATTTTAAAATGGGCTCTTCTTTTAAATAAAAACGAATAATTTTTTCGATGAATGGCAATAAACTTTTTGAACTAGCTACACCTGAACCAATAGCATTTGCAACAGTCACATTTCCATATCTCACACAAGAAAAAAGTCCAGGAACTCCAAGCACTGAATCTTGAAAAAAACTCACAGGGTCAATATAATAATCTTGAATACGGCGGTAGATAACATCAACTCTCGAAAGTCCTTGTACAGTTTTCATATAAACATAGTTTTCTTTTACAATTAAATCTTTTGGTAAAACAAGTGGAATTCCCATTTTATTTGCAAGTAATTCGTGTTCTGAATAAGCTTCATTATATATACCAGGAGAAAGTAGCACAACCGTTGGGTTATCATCTTTTGGTGCACATTCTTTTAATGTTTTTAACATAATAGAAGTTGCATCCCAAACAGGACTGATTTGAAACTTATCAAATAAAGTTGAAAACTGTTGTCTTAAAATTTGACGATTAATAATTGCATAACTAATCCCACTTGGAATACTAACATTATCATCAACTACTAAAAAATTTCCATTTACATCTCTAGCTATATCAAATGCACCAATTAATAAGTATCTATCAAGAGGCACTTTTACATTTTGGCAATCTCTTAAATAATTTGGATCAGAGAGAACTATTTCTTTTGGAATAATTTTATCTCGTAATATTTTTTTTTCAAAATAAATATCATTTAAAAACAAATTTAATGCAAGAATTCTCTGTTTTGTTCCTTTTTCGATTTGTAAAAATTCTTGTTCATTAATTACATGAGGAATTAAATCCAAATACCAAGGCCTTTCTACAAAATTTCCTGAAAGGTTTTCTCCAAATGTGATTCCTTGTTCTTTTAAAACAAAATCAACTTTCTTTTTTATAATTTTTAGTCTTTCAAAACTTTCTTTGTTTACCAATGGAAAAATTTCTTCATATTCTTTTCTAAGTTGGTTATTTTCTAAAGAAAGGTGGACTTCATGAAATGATTCATCTGGATTATAATTTTTGATACTATGAGAATGTGTTTGTTCTTCAAAATTCATTTTGTTACCAAAGGAAAATGATTTAATGCTTTTATTTTGCCAAGAAGAATAGATTGGATTAAAGTTTCGTATATATAATATTTTGCCAATGAAACTGATTCCATTAAAGCAAAACCTTTTGCTAAATTAGAAGTAATTGCAGCCGAATAAGTGCAACCTGTACCATGTGTGTCAACATCTTGCACAAACTTAGAGTTAAACGGGAAAATATATTCTCCATCAAACAATACATCAGTTGCTAACTCGGAATTTTTCAAATGTCCACCTTTTAACAAAACAGGCACTCCATAGATTTTAAATAATTTTTTTGCTGATAATTCTAGTTTATCTCTTGATTCAATTTTTTCACCAAGTAAAATTTCTGCTTCATCTAAATTGGGTGTAAAAAGATTGCAAATTGGAATGAGCTTTTCTTTTACAGAAAGAATTGCATCATCTTTTAAAAGTTTTGCACCACTAGTTGCAACCATCACAGGATCAACAACAAGTTTTATTTTTCTTGTTTTTAAAATTTTAACAACCAATTCAATGATTTCATTAGAAAATAGCATTCCTGTTTTGATCGCAGTAATTTCAAAATAATCTAAACAAGCTAAAATTTGTTTTTCTATGACATCTAATGGAATTTCCAAAACAGAAGTAACTTCGTTTGGATTTTGTGCTGTGACACAAGTAATTGCAGTTGTTCCAAATACTGAATGAGATGAAAAAGTTTTGAGATCTGCTTGGATTCCTGCTCCACCCCCAGAATCAGATCCAGCAATACTTAATGTAATATATTTTGTGTTCACGTTAACCAACCAAACTTCTTAAAATCAATTTGTCCTAGCATGTTAAACTTTATTCCTTCTTGTTCAAGCAATTTTCTTTGAAGATTTACTCTAATTGTATCACCTTTAAAACTGATTTCACCTTTAGAGTTAATTACTCTTTGCCAGGGTACATCTTCAAGACCATTTTTTTTTAAAGAGTTCAAAGCATAACCTACTGCTCTTGCAGCACGTGGAGATCCCAACATAACGGCGATTTGCCCATAACTACAAACTTTTCCTTTTGGAATTTTTTTTGTTATTTCAAAAACTTTTTCATAAAAACTTTTTTTAGGTAAAAGGATTTTTTTCATGAATAAATATGAAATTTATTTTATAAGAAATATATTAGATTAAACCAGATTTGGTTTCTTCTAATCTTTTTCTAACTACAAATGCATGATGGACATCATGCTTTAACAAAAAATAAAGAATAGCTCTGAAACTCATTCCACCTAATGGGCCTTTAAAATTATCTAATTCTTCTTCTGATTTTTTATTTACTTCCAAAATTAATTTCTGAATTGCAATTTCTAAATCTTTTAACAAAGTTTCTTTTTTTTGTGGATTTGATTTCTTATCAGTTTTTTCATATTTTCCATAACTAGAAATTCCATGTCTGTTTGTGGGATCTATTTCACTTAAATCAATAATTTGGGTTCTTGGTTTACCCACTAATTTTAAAAAGAATTTGGGCAAACTCATCCAAAAAGTAAAAATTTTATTTGTGCTAATAGAATGTTTTATATTTCTTTCAACTGTCCAACCATCTGGAATTGCTTTATGAGAATAAAATTCTTCAGGTATATCTTTATAAAACTGAATTAATGATCGATTTACTTCATTAAATTGTTTTAATAATTCTTCTTTTGTTTTGCATAAATATATCACTGGTAAAGCTTTCACAAAATAATCATTTTATTTAAACATTAAAATTGCAAATCGAATTTATTTTTGTTTTTAGGTTGTATTTATTTCTATCTTTACTAATTTTGAACCAATCGAATTAATTTTTTTATCAATCAAATAAAAGGTAGATTTTTTTCTAATTAAAATCAAATTATAAATGTTTCAAATTCTATGGAATCTACTTGCATACAAAGGTGTTCTTTTTAGCAAAAACATCTTAGAACATAAACATATAATTTTAGTTAATACACTTTCTATTTTTATCACAATTTTTAATATTTTATTAATTTTAATAATGAATTTCTTTTTTGATGTCACACCAATTTTTCTCAAACTTTCCATTATTTCTACTTTTTTAATACCTATTGTGCTTTTTTTAAATAGTTTAGGTAAATTAACTTTTGCAAGAATTTATTTATTTTTTGTGACCTATATCTATATTTTAGTAATAGGGATAATTCAAGGAAATCAAACTAAAGCACATTATTTTTTTTTAGCAGAAGCATTACTTGTATTTTTTATTTTTCCAACTCATCAAAAAAAAATTATGCTTTTTATAACTTTACTTTCAATTATTAGTTTTGGTTTATTTGATTTTTATTCTGATCAATTAATTCCATTAGAAAAAATTCCAATAGAACAAGTTAAAATTTCAAACTTTATTTCTAGCTTTTCATTCGCTCTAATTTTAATTTCATTTTCATTTCATATTTTTAATACATTTGAAAAAACAGAAATTTCTTTTCGATTAGAATTTGATAAATCAGAAAGATTATTACAAAATATTTTACCAGATTCAATAATAAAAAAGCTTAGAGAAAACCCTGATTCAATTGCAGAAAGATATGAAAACTGCACAGTATTATTTTCAGATATCGTTGGATTTACTGGGATATCAAAATCAATGTCAGCAGTTTCAGTTGTATCTTTATTAAATGATATTTTTTCAAAATTTGATGACTTAGCTGAAAAATATGGATTAGAAAAAATTAAAACTATTGGTGATGCTTACATGATTGTTGGTGGGTTGCCAGAACCCAATTTAAATCATGCAGAAAATGTAGCAAAATTTGCGATCGAAATGATGAATATAATTTATAAATATAGAAAAGAAAACAATATTGAACTTGAACTTAGAATTGGAATTAATTCTGGTTCAGCAGTTGCAGGTGTAATAGGTAAGAAAAAATTTATTTACGATCTTTGGGGTGATTCAGTAAACACAGCCTCAAGAATGGAATCTCATGGATTACCTGGTCAAATCCAAGTATCAGAATCAACTTACCAATTATTAAAAGATAATTTTCAATTTGAAGATAGAGGTCAAATTGAAGTGAAAGGTTTGGGATTGGTGAGAAGTTATTTATTGTTAAAAGAATTTATTTAATTTATAAATCATTTTTAATATTCCAAACAATTTGATTTGTTCGGAATATCAAAACTATTTTAATTTTAAAATTATTTCTTTGATAAAAATATTTCTATAGAGTTCGTATCATATTTTTCAAAATCAAATATGTACGCACGGCTAGACTTTATATTTTTATCAGCCCAAACTTCCGACCAAAATTTAGTTACTACTTCTTCTGGCTTTTTGTCCAAAAATTTTTCACTCATATAACTTGTCGCAGGAATAATTAATTTTTCAAGACCTTCCAGCTTTTTTTCTTTACCTATAAAAAAATCGTAATCACCATGTTCATCCGATTCATAATTAAAATACACCGCATAAGTCGGATTAGCCTCTCCTAACATTTGGTTTAACCCTTTCCCAAAAAACTCACCCCATTGTTTACCAAAAATTTCTGGGTTTTTATTGTTTGTCCTAACTTTAATTCCATAAAGTTCTAAATTTTTATAATTTTGTTCAATTAAATTCATAACTTTACACTACACCATTTTAAATTGTTTGTCTTGACTTTTAGTGCTTTTATTCTGGGGATTTGAATTTATTAATGAAACTTTTTTAATTTCTGGCTCTCACTCTCGTAAATTTTTTAAGACAAAAAATGATTGCCTTGCGTTTTGAAGCTCGGCAATCGCTTAAAAAATTAACGCCGCTTCGATCAATTTATAAGTTAACAAAAAAAATCACTCAAAAATTTACAACAAATTCTAGTTTATCAAGAATCAATTTTGAAAATTATGTAATTTATGAGAAGAAATATTGTTCATCCAGGGGCTGATGAATTAATTTATGAAATTAGACAAATTGTTGGAGTTGGAAAAAAACTTCAATCCCTAGGAGTGGATGTCACTTGGGAAAATATTGGTGATCCTGTTCAAAAAGGGGAAATGATTGCACCTTGGATAAAAAGTATTGTTTCTAAAATTGTAGAAAAAGATTCTTCCTGGGCTTACACTGCAACTCAAGGTGAAGAGCACACAAGAAAATTTTTAGCCACCAAAGTAAATGAACGTGGTGGTGTACAAATCACTCCAGATGATATTTTATTTTTTAATGGACTTGGAGATGCAGTAGCAAAAATTTTTGGATTTATGAGAAGGGAAGCTCGCATCCTTGGACCAAGTCCTGCCTACTCCACTTATTCTTCTGCTGAAGCTGCTCATTCTGGTTATGAACATTTGACATATGAATTAAATCCAGATAATTCTTGGATGCCTGATCTAGAAGACATTGAAAACAAAGTAAAATACAATGACTCGATTGCGGGGATTTTGCTCATTAATCCAGACAACCCAACTGGAGCAGTTTATGATAAAGAAATCATTTCTAAAATTGTAAAAATTTGTGAGAAGTATGATTGTATTTTAATTTGTGATGAAACTTATGCACATGTAAATTTTTCTGATTCAGGTGTGATTCATTTATCAGAAGTGATTGGGGATAAAGTTTGTGGAATTGCACTTCGTTCCATTTCCAAAGAACTTCCTTGGCCAGGGGCAAGATGTGGTTGGATTGAAGTATTTAACCGAGAAAATGATCCCATTTTTGAAAGATATATCAAAACTCTTTTGGATGCAAAAATGTTGGAAGTTTGTTCCACAACTCTTCCTCAAATGGCAATTCCAGAAATTTATTCTTCTGAAAAATTTATTCCTCATTTAACAGAACGTAACCGCAAATACAAAGAAAGAGCAAAACTTGCAACTGAAATTTTGTCCAAAGTCAAAGGTATCAAAGTGGTTGAGCCAAAAGGTGGATTTTTTTTAACAGTAACATTTTCTGAAAATATTTTAAATGAAAAAATGTTTTTAGAAATCAAAAATTCATCTGCAAAAGAATTTATTGAACCACTTTTAGAAAATTCAGCAAATGATAGAAGATTTGTTTTAAATTTACTTGCTTCCACAGGAATTTGTGTGGTTCCACTTTCCTCATTTTGTTGCAAAAAAGATGGATTTAGAGTAACTTTATTAGAAGAAGATTCCAAAAAATTTCTTTGGGTTTTTGAAACGATTCGTGATTCAATCAATTTATATTTGGGAAATTAATTTTGAAATTCTTGTTTCTAATTTTATTTTGTTTTCTTAACCTTTTTTCAGATTCTAGAAGATTTACTGAAGATATTTTTTTAGTTCGTGTGCTTCATATAAATGGAGTTTGGGAAAAAGGTTATTTTGCAATTAGTCCTGAAGAAGAAATTTTAGAAAAAAATAGGTTACAGGAATTTTTTAAAAGAAAACAAAAATTAAAATTTTATCATTTTAATCCCAAAGTAAAAAAAGAAAATCTTCCACATGCACTTTATAATCTTCCTTTTTATGAATTAAACTATAAATCTGTTTCCAGAGTTGAAATTTTAGAACAAGATGAATAAGAATTTTTTAAAAATTGGTGTAATGGATTCTGGTTTAGGTGGTTTATCCGTATTAAACGAACTATCCAAAAAAATTCCATCTGCTGATCTTGTTTATTATGGTGATCTAGCAAATTCTCCTTATGGTGAAAAAAACAAAGATGAAGTGATTTCTTATGTGGATGAAATTTGTAAATTTTTTCTAACTAAAAATGTGGAGGCGATTTTGCTTGCTTGTAACACTGCAACTTCAGTTGCTGTAGATTTAGTTCGGAAAAAATATTCGATTCCAATATTTGGAATGGAGCCTGCCATTAAACCAGCAATATTAGAAAATCCTAATGAACAAATTGCAGTTCTAGCAACCCCACTTACTCTCAAAGAAAAAAAATTTTTGGAACTTGGAAAAATTTTAGAACAAGAAAATCAAATTTATTCTATTTCTTGCAAAGGTTTATCCAAACTAATTGATCATGCAAATTTTTATGAAATCGAAATTTATTTAAAACCAATTCTAGAAGATTTAAAAATCCGGAAAATCAATACAATTGTACTCGGTTGTACACATTATGTTTTAATCAAAAATTTATTTTTAAATTACAATCCTTATTTTAAAATTTATGACGGGAACAAAGGCACTGTAAATCATATCGAAAAAACTTTAATTCCTCTTCCAATTGAAAGAGAAGCAAGCTTGGATATTTTTTTAAACGGTGGAACTGAAAAAGATTTTGAAATTGCATATACTTATTTAAACAATCATTTACATAACGAGGGAAACTATGTCAAATAGCTACAAAAATGCTGGTGTGGATACTGAAGCTGGACAAGAATTTGTTTCTAATATAAAAAAAAATGTTCAATCCACTTTTAGTCCAAGAGTACTTGGTGGACTTGGTGGTTTTGCTGCTTGTTATGATGTGAGCTTTCTAAAAAATTACAAAGAGCCAGTCCTTGTTTCTTGTAATGATGGTGTTGGAACAAAACTGGAACTTGCAAGACTTCTAAATAAACACGACACGGTTGGAATTGATTTAGTTGCAATGAGTGTAAATGATCTTTTGGTAACAGGGGCGACACCATTATTTTTTTTGGACTATATTTCCTGTGGAAAATTAGATGTAAAAAAAATGGAACAAATTGTTTCAGGAATTGTGACTGGTTGTAAACTTTGTGGGACTTCACTTGTGGGTGGAGAAACAGCTGAGCATCCCGGCACAATGAAAGAAGACGAATATGATCTTGCTGGTTTTGCTGTTGGTGCAGTTGAAAAATCTGAAATGATTGATGGATCAAAAGTTAAAGAAGGTGATTTAATTATTGGACTAGAATCATCTGGTGTACACTCAAATGGTTTTTCTCTACTCAGAAAACTTTACGGTATCAAAGAAAGTTTGCCCATTGATGAAAAAACTTTGGAATTTATAAAAGAATATTTAATGAGACCAACTAGAATTTATGTAAATCCAGTTCTAAAAGTTTTGAAACAAAATGAAATAAATGGAATGGTACATGTAACTGGTGGTGGTTTTTACGAAAATATTCCTCGTGTATTTAAAAAAGAACTAACAGCAGTGATAGAGAAAAAAAATCTTTTTGATAATTATATATTTAATAAAATTCAGGAAGATCACAAACTAGAACTAAAAGATATGTTTTCAACTTTTAACATGGGAGTTGGTTTTATGATTTTTGCAAACAAAGAATCCGCAGATAAAATTGTAAACGAATTAAACTCATATGGTGAATCAGCAAAAATTATTGGTGAAGTAACTTCCAAAAGAAACGAATCTGTAGAATTGATTTTTTAAAAGTTTGGGCGAATTTTTTTCCACCTAACACTGATTAAACGAAAAAATTAAATTGATGAAGGTTGAAAAAAACCGAGCTACAAAATGGTTCCGTCACTTCGTGACTCTCTTCGAGACATTTTGTATCTCTTTCGCATAAAACTCAGTATAGAAAAAAAAATTAACAATCTCACATTTCGCAAGATTTTTTTTATATTATGAAAGCTTTCTGCAATTCTTTAAATTGACCTAAAAATTGCATTTTAAAATGATTCTAATAATTCATGGAGGAAAAATGAATTTTAGTTTAAAAAAAATGCTATTAGCATTTATTTTGGTGTCAAATTTTAATATTTTTGCAACAGAAACAATCGAAATCAAGTCAGAAATTCTTGTTTCAGCAAATAAAAAAGATAGCTTTGAGTTATTAAAAAATCTTGAAAGATTTAAAGAATGGTCCCCATTTATTGTAACTGATCCAAAACAAAAAAATTATGTTACTGGAAAATTAGGCGAAATTGGTTCCACTTTTTTTTGGGAAGGTGTTGGAGAAAAAAGCAAAGGTAAACAAGTTCTAACAAAGATGGATGATTTAAAATCTTTGTTATTTGAATGTACTATTGAGGAACCTTTTCAAGGAAATCCAAATTTTGAATATTTAATAGAAGAAAAAGATAATCAAACTAAAATTATTCAAAACTTTAAATTAACAACTTCTAATATTGATTATTTTTTTATTTGGCTGTTTGGAGTTAAATCTGAAATGAAAGAAGTGAACAAACTAGGTCTTGAAAGATTTAAAACTCTAATCGAAAAAGAGACTTTAGAAAAATCTGGTAAAAATAATTCCTCAAAAAAATAATCCCTTAGTTTTAAAAAGATTTAGAAAAAGTTAATTCAACTTTTTTCTAAATCTAAATACAAGAATCTATTTCATTCAAAATATCCTCAATGCTTTCTAAACCAACTGAAATCCGAATCAATCCATCTTCAATTCCAACTTGTTTTTTTTCATCTACACTTAGTTTGGAATGTGTAGTTGACGCAGGATGAGTGATGATGGTTCTAGTATCGCCAAGATTTGCAGTATGAGAAAAAAGTTTCGACTGATTGATAAATTTTTTTCCAGCTTCATAACCCGACTGCAAAATAAAACTTACAATTCCACCTCCAAGTTTCATTTGTTTTTTTGCTAATTCATATTGTGGATGGGATTCTAAAAATGGATATTTCACTTTACTAATTTCTTTTTTTGTTTCTAAAAATTTAGCAACTTTCAAAGCGTTCTCAGAATGTTTTTCCATTCTAATACTTAAAGTCTCAAGGCTCTTAGATAAAATCCATGCACTAAATGGTGAAAGAGCTGGACCAGTATGACGTGCAAAAAATCTGACTTTGTCAATATATTCTTTTGAACCAAGAATAATTCCGCCTAACACTCTTCCCTGCCCGTCCAAATATTTTGTAGCTGAATGTGTAATTATATCTGCACCAAATTTTATTGGAGTTTGAAGATAAGGAGTTGCAAAACAATTATCCACATTTAGAAGAACTGATTTTTTTTTACAAATCAAACTTATTTTTTCAATATCAATTATATCAAGAGTTGGATTTGTGGGTGTTTCTAAAAAAAGCATTTTTGTATTTGGTTGAAATTTTTTTTCCCATGAATCAAAATCATCAATATCCAAATATGTATAAGAAATTCCAAACTTAAGTAAAATTTGTGTCAAAATTTGATGAGTAGAACCAAAAACTGACCTTGAAGCTAAAACATGATCTCCTTGACTTAATACTGCAGCAAGACTTGTGAATATTGCAGACATTCCTGTTGCAGTTGCAAAACCAGATTCTGTACCTTCTAACAAACATAATTTTTCGATTAATTCAGTTGTGTTGGGATTTGAAAATCTTGAATAAATATTTCCTTCCACTTCATCATTAAATAAAGCTCTTGCATGTTCAATGTCTTCAAAAGTAAAACTAGAACTTAAATAAATTGGAACAGAATGTTCTTTGTATTGTGATGGTTTTGTTTGTCCACGAATTGCTTTAGTTTCAAATCCAAAATTTTCATCTAAGTTCATAAGAATAATTTATCTTTGCAGTTTTTTCTAATGTCTTTGCAACAGAACAATATTTTTCGAGAGAAAGTTCAATTGCTCTTTTTAATTTTTCTTCTTCTACTTTTCCTTTTACAACAAAATGAATTTTTATATCTTGAAATAAATTTGCATCTTTACCAGTTTCTCTTTCTCCTTCTACTTGAACTTGGTAAGAGTCGATAGAAATTTGTTGTTTGTTTAAAATATGTATAACATCTATACTAGCACAACCTGCAAGTCCCATTAGTAAAAGCTCCATTGGTCTCACACCTTGATCAGTTCCACCAATTGCTGGAGAAGCATCTATAAGAATTTTATTTCCTTGTTCATTTTTTAATTCAAACAGAAAAGGCTTTTCAATTCTATCTAATTCAATTTTCATATTTTATCCTTTTTATAATTTAGGTTATTACATCTTTCACAAATTTCTTCAGGTACAATTCCAAACTTCATCAATAATCCAAAAACAAAACATCCAGCACAAAAACCAAAAAAAAATTCCAAAAAACAAAAAAAACCCAAAATGATTAATGTGATTTGATAGGCATGTGTTAGTTTTAACAAAAAAAATATACAGGCAGTAAATGAAAAAACAAATCCAATTGTTTGAGCAAATCTTTTTGGTGGACCGGGAGTTTGTTTGTTTGAAATTTTCAATAATGGAATTATATAATTTAAAACTAATTTTGCAGTTACTGAATATTTTGGACCATACAACATTCTTAAAAAAAAACCAATCATTAAAATAAAAACAAAATAGAATTCAGAAAAAAATATAGATAAAAGAACAAAAATAAAAACAAACAAAGCAACTAATCTTGCAGCATTTTCATTTACTTCATCAGGAAAATTTCCAACAGAAATCATAAATTTGATATTTTTTGAAAAACCTTAAAATTCAAGTGAATAAAAAAAAGCCCTCCGAAAAGGGCAGTTAGGGAGTTGTTTAACAGGAAAATACAGTTAGTCGGAAATAAAATTTTTGGTTTTTTTCATTCTTTTTAATCTAATTTTAGCTAGTTTTTGCATTTGTTTTTTATTCAATAACTCGCTTGCTTTAAAACCAAAAACAGGTAATTGTGACTCACCAATTAAATTGGCAAAAGATAAATTGTTTTTTGAAAATGAACTCTTTAAAGTTTCATCAAAATCTGGGTAATACATTGTCGCCTCCGTGCCTGTTTTGTATCAATATGTCTAAGAGATCCTCCCTCCCTCCATGGAGTAGGGTTTCCCTAATATTATATACGACATTTTGAAAAAATACTTTACAACAAAAAAAAAGATTTGTACAAAAAAAAACAAAAAAATATGTTGTCTTAGTAAGGCATTTTACGTTATGAAAATCACTCTAGTAAACTATACAGGCAGAAGATACGGTCGAAAGATTTCTTATGAATATGGATATGATTTATTTGGAAACATTTTCTTAGAAAAATTTGTTGGTCGCGAAAAATCCACTCTCAAAGACAAATGGATATTTGAAGAAGTTTCCTCACTTGTGAAAGTTCTTGATGTAGAAATTTATAAACGCGAAGTTGAACATTACGAAAACATTGGTCTAGTTGCTGCTTAAAGATTCAAAGTTCACTTTTACTCTCGACATTTAGAGGATTCATTTGGGCGAATCTGCCAAAGGCAGACCGTGCTTTCCGCTACTTCCCAAGACAGTGGGTTTCAACCCACTGCACAGCTGGTAGCTACCAGCTGTCTTAGGAAACGCTACAATCACTTTCGCGGGTTTCGCTGTTTTTTGGAAAATTATTAGCATTGATTCAAAAACAGCATTACTTGAGATTAAATGAATTTCGTGTGAAATAATTTTTTTAAATTGTCAATTTTAATTTATCTTCGAAGACTTGGATTAAATTCACTTTATTAATGGAATTCATTTCAAAAGAGTTAATCTTTAATTAAGAATTTATGATTTCTGATTTTGAAAAAATTATGCAACCGACAAACCAAATAGTTTGAATAAGATGTATACTTAAAAAATATAAATTATAAATAATGATTTTATTCAGAGTTTAAGTATTGTAGATATAAATCTAATTTTAGAAATAGTACTGAGTATTTAAGCTAATTCAGTAAATTTAAAATTTCTTACAAAAAAAATCCAATAAGGATGATTTAATTTTATGAAAAAGTTCATCATGATTTTTCTTTTTATCTTTTTTCATAGCTGTGCGTCTGAGGAAGAAGCATGTTACAGAGATTTAAACCGTCCGGGTTTAGATGATACTGCTAATTCTTGCGAAAACTTTATAGGTTATAAATTTGGTGCAACTTTAATTCCTAATTCGCTTGCATTAAATACTGGTGCGAATTTGAATTTTGTTTTATGTGCAGTCTATATTCAAAAAGAAAAAGAGTGCAAGAAGAAGTCAAAAATTCTACCAAGATGGTATATAAGATCATGAAATTTTTATTTTCTAAAGAGTTATTATTACCATAAAATTTTAAAATTATAGCTATTAGTAATCCGAAATTACAGTTGAAAGAACTTTTAGAAATTTATAATGAAATTGATACTAGTAGGGTAAATTTTTGACCCAGGCAGAAAATTATTGTTTTTCAATAGGAGGAAATTAATGAAAATATTTATAACAATTGTTATAATATCCCTCTGCTTAAATTGTTCACAAGGTATCAATAAAAAAGGAAGATGTGAATCTGATATAGGACAACAGGGATACTATGATCCTGAAAGATGTGCAGTATTGACCTCTTTATTTTATTATGGAGTAAACGATGTAAATTCTACTGAAAGAGATAGAGTAAATAGAAACATATTCTTAAATGCAACAATCATAAGTTGTATTCAATGGCGATTGGAAAAAAACAAATGTAATAAAAAATCTGAGTGGTCACCACCATGAAATTAGTATCGTTTTACAGTAGTATTGTTAAACAGGAGTATTTATGAAAGTAAATGGACTTTTTCTTTATAAAATCATGACAAATAATATTAGAGAACCTAGAAATGGAATTGATAAAGGTTCATATTATCATGATTTTTCTAATGGTAGTGGTGTAGTATGGATTGGCTCTAGTAAAAATTCAGATCCGAGAGCTTCAAATAATGCTTGGGTCAGAAATGCTTGGAGAAATGTACATAACCCATATGATTTCGCTGTAGCTTTAACAGGAACGGTTCTATTTAAAACAGCAAATGTTATCAGTGATATTGGTCATATGAAACCTGCAAAATATAAGGTTAAAATGTGCACCAAAGGTTGTAGCTTTGGGGGTGAATTTAGATGAGATTTTTAATTTTAATAATTTTTACTATTTTCAGTTTCATTAACTGCTCACAGGGTATGAACAAACCTTCAAGATGCAATAGTGATCTAGTTCAAAAAGGGTATTTAGATCCTGAACTTTGTTCGATTTTTTTACCTACTTTATATTATGGTGCGAATGATAAAAATTCATCACAAGATGATAGAGTTCTTTTGAATACATTTTTAAACGGCTCAATAATAAGTTGTATTCAATGGCGATTGGAAAAAAACAAATGCAATAAAAAATCTGAATGGTCACCACCATGAAACTAGTATCGTTTTGCAGTAGTATTGTTAAACAGGAGTATTTATGAAATCGAGAAAATTTTTACAAGATAAGACTAATTCTACAACTTCAAGAGGTAATCTATCTTCTTACCTCTATCGTCTATCATCAATCAATTACAAGCCTTATGGGGAGATTCACAGAACTGATTCTGGGGGACCTGATATCAGCAAGTTTAAATATACAGGACAAGAAGAGGATAAGGAAAGTGGGCTTATGTATTACAAGGCGAGGTATTATGATCCAGCATTGGGGAGGTTTTTACAGGCTGATAGCGTTGTGATGGCTGAGGCGACTTATGGGCTAAACAGATATATGTACACGTTTGGGAATCCGATTAAATTTGGGGATAAAGGTGGGAATAAACCGACAGTTCAACAAACTGCAATGATACTTGCTTATCATTTAGCAGAGCAAAGTGGAGATACTGCAAATTTTGGAAGAGAAAGAGCTGTTGCAATGGCAGGTTGGGGATTTAAAAATAAAAAATGGGATCAACCTTTTGGAAATTTTAAAGGTTCACAAAGTAATAGAGATGGAAAACAATTGAGGAGAGATATTGGAAATACATTTAGCTGGATAACTAAATCTTCTGGGTTAAAAGCAGCAGCTGATACTTTTAATAAAATGACAGGGCAAGATTATAACAAACGTTCTCGAGTTGGTTATGGACATTGTGCAGGTGCTGCTGCTTTTGGTCCTGCAGCCCCACCAGTATTTGGACTTTGTATGAGTATGACTGCTTTTTATCAGTTGGGTGCTAGAGGGGGGAGCTTTGGTGGTGGAGATGAGGTTGGGTTTGGTTTAGATGTAGCAGCAGGTAATGAGGATGCACCATTAATAAATAAAGTATTTGGGACAATTGGAACTAAATTTGCTACTGGTATTGGTATGTATTCTTTTTTTGCTGCAGCAGCATATGGAGCTGGATCCAGTATTTATGACAGGGAAATGAAACATAGAAGGCAAATATTGGATTTTCAGTGTTTATACGTAAGTATTAATGTTTCATTTAATATTTCTAGGGCAACTCCAATTCAGAATAGGGATGATAACTTTCTTGCTGGAACACTTACAAATTTTGGTTCACTTTATTCTTCATGCCAAACTTGGACAG
This sequence comes from Leptospirales bacterium, assembly GCA_013297885.1. GTDB lineage: Bacteria > Spirochaetota > Leptospiria > Leptospirales > Leptospiraceae > UBA2033. The sequence goes on from JAAFIR010000053.1 coordinate 17,732, forward strand.
GAGTAAAATAAATTGAAACATTTAATTGTAATTTTATTAATTTTTAATTGCGAAAGTAATTCAAATATAAAAAAAAGAGATGAGAAAAATAGAATTAATTGTATCATAATTTCTTCTGCTATAGCAACAATAAATGCAAGAGAAAAAAGACAAGGACGTACAGAAAGCAAGATTTCAGACGAAGATTTGCAGAATTCATTATTTTTAAGTGGGACTTTGTTAAACTTTTGTCGTAATGAGTTTAATAAACAAGACGAAAAAGATGATTTTTTAAAATGAAAAGTTTCATGAACCCAGTAAAGTTTCCCAACACAAGCGTTAAGGATAGAAAAGGTTGCGATAGCAAGTCCTTTAGGACGGAACCCTTTTCTAGCCTGACCTTTCTTTATTTTCTTTACTACATTCGTTTAATCATGATTATGCGAATGATTGAAAATAAAGAAAGGAACGCCCATCTTTCCTCCATCCTCTATTTTCTATCTTCTAGAACACATACAGATCAGAATTCAGGAACAACATCATATACGTATGACAAAGTTGGAAGTATCAAAACTCAAACAGATGCAAGAGGAATCACAACAACATTTGAATATGATGAAATAAACAGACCGACA